>NZ_JBFQGO010000012.1:0-6329 GCF_047973405.1 Rickettsia aeschlimannii | reverse complement strand
GTCCAAAAAGTCTTTAATAAAAGCACTGGACCCCGTGGTCAAGCCACGGAATGATAAGCTTTTTACAATATTCATCTTTGGCGGTAGTCAAGGAGCTAAGTTATTTTCAGAGCTGATACCTGCAAGTATCCAAATTTTGATGCAAAAACAGCCAAGTCTTGAATTAAATATAATACAGCAAGCAGCATTAGATGATCAAGTGAAAATAAAAGATATATACTCGAAATTAAACATTACTTATGAATTTGCTGAATTTTTTGATAATATGGCATTGCAATATAAAGAAGCCGATTTAGTGATTTCAAGAGCAGGAGCATCTACTATAGAAGAATTGACCTATATAGGGTTGCCGGCAATCTTTATTCCACTGCCTAGTGCTGCGGATAATCATCAATATTACAATGCAAAATTATTGGAAGATAAAAAAACAGGATGGTGTTTAGAGCAGAATGATATTTCTGCAGGAAAATTAGCAGATAAAATACTCGATTTGATAAGTAATCCAAAAATATTAGAGGATGCTTCACAAAATTTATTAAAAAGAAGAAAAGAAGGGCATAAGCTATTAAGTAACCTAATAGAAGAGGTGATTTAGATTTTGTTTTCCGTTATTGCGAGAAAAGGCTGTAAGTTTTGACGAAGCAATCTCGTGCTAAAGTCTTGAGATTGTCACGCCCCTTTTAGGCGCTTGCAATGACGGGGTGGAAGACATATAACAAGACCAAAAATACCTCAGAATAACAATAATTTAACTAAGTACATAGCAGTTCGGCTCTTTATCCTTGCAAGTTTGGCTATTATGTGGCATTAATCATAATAGACTTTCTGCATAACTTGCTTCTAAGGGTAATTTGTGTGTCGATCCGGTACTCGCATCCTCACGTACCAAAGCGTACGCTGCGGTACTGCGTTCCGTGTCTCCTACAAATTCCTCCTTATTAGCTAAGTTGTACAGGAAGTCTAATAAAAGTTTTAGAATAATATAAATATATGTTAAAAAAAATTATAATATTATTTTTAGGAATGTTTTTACTTTCAGCTTGTACAGATAATTTTAGAAGCTATTTTCAAAGATCCGCAAATAACAGATTGGTTGATAGCAAAGGGGCCAAAGGCGGCAAGAGAAAACCTGTATATAATAATAAATATATTACTTTGGCTAAAAAGAATATAGTAGAAGATAATCTTGATTATGATAACGACGATGATGATGACTATGATAGCGATAGTCCTTTAAGAGGAGAAAGAATCGATCCTGTAAAGAGAAATCGTGAAATGTATCTTAAGATGATTAAAAGGGATATAGCAAGGCAAAAAGCAGAAGCCGGTTTTGCTGAATCCGATGATGATATGACTTTAAGTAGAGCGAATAAAAAGGTTAGAAAAGACGATAGCGATAAAGAAAAAAAGATACAAGAGGAATTAAATCAGATAAAAGCCATGCTTAGAGAAACTAAGCGTGATATATCAAAATATACTTGTCCAAATGCTGTAGTAAATCAAAATTATGTCCCGCCTGTTACAAATTATGAGCCTGTAAATTATCCACCGGTAAAAAATAGTAAGCCGTATAATAACAATTCTAAGGTAAAGCAAAAATTTATCCGTGAAGATGATGATAACGGCAGTAATGCTTGTTCGATATAATAAGCCTATTCTTAGCTAAGAGCAGAAATCTTCAGTATTTAGATATATACAGCAATCTCTGATGTGATATATTTATCACTATCAATGGGTTTATTATTTTTTAAGTAAGATTATTATTTATTAATAAAAATTAACATTTGAATATAGAAATATGTTAATACCGCTGCCTTGCTATACTCACTTGCAAGGAAAGTTTTTTTAGCATATTCGCTAGCGTTGGCGGCTGCCCCCATAAATCCAGCTCGTAATTAAGCACGCTTAATTATGAATCTTTAAACCGCTATGTCAATATAGACTATTATTTTTCAACTAACTATTTTTATAATTACGTAATAATGTTGCTACAGCATATTTTAGAAAGCTTGATATAAGTGAATTTTCCAGGATTCGCTTGTGTTCACCTATTTTTATACGCTGTGTAGGTTCATACTTAAATTCATCTTATCTGAAACTTTCTAAAATATGCTGTAACTTTTCAGAAACAACTTTAATGTCATAATTTTGTTTAAGAGTAAGGTAGGCGTTTTTAGAAAATCCTTTTGCTTTTATAGGGCTCTCTATTAGATAGACAATTTTTTCTGCTAAATCTTCAGCAGAGCCGGCTTTACAAATAAGCCCATCTTGCATGTCGCTTAAGATTGCTGCAGGCCCTTCAGTATCTGTACTAACGATAGGCACGCTTGCCTCCATTGCTTCAAGCACTATAATTCCAAACGGTTCATGAAGAGACGGTAAGCAAAAAATATCTATTTGTTTAAAGAATTTATCTCTATCGTTAACCCATCCCGTAAATGATATTTGATCTTGTAAATTAAGTTTATGTGCTAAAGCAATTAAATTATCTTTTTCCTCGCCACTTCCACCTATAACTGCATGAAGATCATATTTTTTTTCTTTTAAAATTTTGATAGCTTGAATAAAAACATCAACACCTTTCTTAGCTACAAATCTTGCTAGTACACCAATTACGACAGGTTTTTTATATGTTTTATTTGAAATAAAGTCTTTAGCAATATTTATCATATTCGGTAGGATGCATATCCTAGATTCGGCAAAGTTATTTTTTAGTAAAAATTCTTTCATATGATACGTCAAGGCAATAACAAAATCACATTTACGTAGTCCTTTTAAACTATAATTATGAGCGATACCAATTAATTTTATATTTTGTGATTTAGCAAATTTACTAAAATTTATTGCTCTATTACCGTGTGCTATAATTATATCGGACTTAGTCTTATGAATTATATACTTAAGAATAAGTACCGAGAGTAAATCAAACGGTACTATATTAGGTAGTTTTAAGCTTTGTTTGTGTAGAAAGGAATTTATTTTTGCCTTATAAGAAGTAATATTTATAACCTCAATTTTTTGCATCTCTAAAGCAGTGCTATAATCTAAAAATGCTTGTTGAATACCGCCAAGGTCACGACTTAGCATAATATTAAGGATCTTCATTACTTATAATTGCTCGATTTCTTTTTCTGTTAAACCGGTAAAATCTATAATTTTATCTAAAGGTTTATTTTTTGCTAACATTTTTTTAGCTATAGAAATTTTTTGTCTTGCTTTCCCTCTGGCTTCCCCTTGAGCTTCAGCATCCATAATTTTTTGCTCTTCTACGGCTAGATTATCCATTTCGGTTTTTATCATTTTTTCATAAGTATTTAACTCTTTTTCAGACCAACTAGCTTGATCCAAAGCATAAAAAGCTTTTTTAATAATAAAATCATGACCTATCAAATCCTCTATTTCTTCTAGAGTGCTTTCATGTGCATGTTTAAAGAAATATGCCCATTTTTCTTGAAGGTTCTCTAATTGATCTAATTCTTTATTAAATTTCTCAAGCTCTAAAAAGATAAAATAAAAATCTTGTAGGTCGTTCTCATAAGTTTTAGTATCAAGTAATCTATGATCTGATTTCCAATCTTTTTTATCGGGCAATAAAATAAAATCGACAATAGCTAAGAATATTACTCCTCGAAGTTTTGCATATACTGCTATTTTTTTATGATCTTCATCTTCTTTTATTATTTGTCTTGAATAGGCCCTTGCTGCATAAAGCTGAACTCGTTTTTCAAAACCTGGATGTTTGCTGACCTGCATCTCTACAATAAATTGAGTACCGTATTTATCTCTACATAATACATCAACTATAGATTGTCTATAAGCAGTGATATCATGATCTTAGATTGTTTTTAAAAAAGTAACTTCGGTAATTACTTCTTTTTCTGTATAACCTAAAATGTCATTTAGAAAATGAATAAGTATATCCTTATTTTTTCTGTACCGAAAATTTTAAAAAATGCATAGTTATTTTTAGGGTCTAAGAAACGTGAAATTAGCATAATAGTCTATATTTTTATATATCATCACTTTGATTATAGCAAATTCCAAGAAATTTGCTATAATACAATTTCCTAATATAATACAATTTCCTAATATGTAAAACATTATGATTAGTAAAATTAATTTTGTAAAAATGCATGGTCTCGGTAATGATTTTGTTATTGTTAACAAACGAGATTTATCAAGTTCATATGATTTATCGCAGTTAGCAAAAAATATGTCTGAGCATCATACAGGTATCGGTTGCGATCAGTTTATTATTTATGAAGAGCATAATGATTTTTATGAAATGATTATATATAACATAGACGGCTCTAGTGCTAAATTATGCGGTAATGCTACAAGATGTTTAACCAAGTTAATTTATCTTGATACGGGAAAGAAAGATATTACCGTAATGGTAGGTAATAAAAAATTGCTATGTAATGTCAATGATGAAAATAATATTAGCGTTAATGTAGGAAGTGTTAGTTTTAATGAAGCTTGGATGCCAAGTCGTGATAAAGTTTGGGAATTTGCAGAGCGTTATATGATTAATTTAAAGGAAACTATTTGCGTTGATATAGGTAATCCGCATTTGGTTATTTTTAGTAAGTTAGAACCTCAAGATCAAAAAATTGTCGGTGAAAAATTGCAGGCTAAGGAATTATTTGCAGATGGGGTAAACGTTAATTTTGCTGAAGTAAAAGATAATAAAATCTATTTATCCGTTTGGGAGCGGGGGGCAGGGTTAACGCTTGCTTGCGGAAGCGGAGCTTGCGGTAGTTTTGCTGCCGGTTTAAAGCTCGGTTTTGTCCATTCACCAAGTACTATAGTCTTTAAGCACGGTAATCTTACTATGAAAGAAGAAAACGGTAATATAATAATGCAAGGGGCAGCTACGCTTGTAGCACGTGGGGAATATTATTGTGAGCAATAATTTAAGACAAGATATAGTAACATTTGGCTGTAGACTTAATATTTACGAAAGTGAGATAATACGGAAAAACTTGGAATTGTTGGGTATCGATAATGTGGCAATATTCAATACTTGTGCGGTAACTAAAGCAGCTGAGAAACAAGCAAGACAAGCTATACGCAAGGCTAAAAAAAATAATCCTGATTTAAAAATTATTGTTACCGGCTGTAGTGCTCAAACAAGTCCGCAAATGTACGGTAATATGCCAGAAGTTGACAAAGTTATAGGTAATGAAGAGAAGTTATTACCTAATTACTACCAAATTACCGATGCAAAAATAACAGTTAACGATATAATGTCGGTGAAAGAGACGGCAAGTCATTTAGTCAGTAGCTTTGACGGTAAGTCTCGTGCTTTTATTCAGGTACAAAACGGTTGTGATCATTTTTGTACTTTCTGTATTATCCCTTATGGTAGAGGAAAAAGTAGATCAGTAGCAATAGGAGCTATAGCAGAGCAGGTAAAGCATTTGGTATTAAACGGCTTTAAAGAAGTAGTTTTTACCGGTGTCGATGTCACGGCTTATGGTAGTGATTTGCCGGGAAGTCCAACATTCGCACAAATGATTAAACGAGTGTTGAATTTAGTCCCTGAATTAAAGAGGCTTAGATTATCTTCAATAGATGTTGCAGAAATAGATGATGAACTTTTTGAGCTTATAGCTTATAGTGAAAGGATAATGCCGCATTTTCATATTAGCTTGCAAGCAGGCGACGATATGATATTAAAACGTATGAAAAGACGTCATAATAGAGCAAACGTAATAGAGTTTTGTCGGAAGCTGCGGGCAATAAGACCGGAAGTATCTTTTGGTGCGGATATTATAGCTGGTTTCCCGACTGAAACCCCTGAAATGTTTGAAAATACAAGAAAATTAATTTCAGAAGCGGAATTACAATATTTACATGTTTTTCCTTATTCGGAAAGAGAAGGAACGCCTGCAGCACGTATGCCACAAGTACCTAAAAATATAAGAAAAGAAAGGGCAGAAATTTTAAGGCAAGAAGGGCAAAACCAGTTGACCGAATTCTTTAAAAAACATATAGGACAGAAAGTGGAGTTATTAGTAGAGAATAATAATATTGCCCATACCGAAAATTTTATTCCGATAAAGCTAGATAAACCTTTAGAAATAGGGCAGATATTTAAAGCGAAGTTGATGGGGATAGAAGAGAATTATATGAAGTGTATGTTGGTTTAATGTCATTGCGAGGAGGCATTGTTGCGTGGACCTGTTTATCCGTCATTGCGAGGAACCGTAGGCGACGCAGCAATCCAGAAAATAAATAAAAAAAATTTTACAGGATTTCTTCGTAAATTTCTATGCAATTACCACGCAATGACGGATAAAAAGGTCCACGCAACAAATACACCT
>NZ_JBFQGO010000011.1:0-16852 GCF_047973405.1 Rickettsia aeschlimannii | reverse complement strand
CTCTATACTTTCAACTGGTATATATAATTTATCATTGCCGGCATATAAAATCTTTAAAAAATCATGTGGTTTGCCTTTGATTTCTAAAGCTTCTAGCTTTAAAAACTGCCCTATTCCATGATCTTTGTGAACAACAAATTCGCCTTCAGCTAAATTATCAAGCTCCAGCAAGATATTTTTAAGTTTTTTGTTAGTGTTTGTAGAACTAGGTTTTTCTTCTAATAATTCACTAGCGGTAATAAATAAATATTCTTTCGTATAAAAGCTTTGATTTAAAGGAATTATCCCGACATTTATTATTGAAGCCTTAGCCTCATCTAATTTATTTATCTCATTATATTTATATTCATAATTTTGAATTATGCTTTTGATTCGCTCAAAACTACTTAAAACGCTTGAGCCTATAATAATTTTCTTATGAGAATTTGCTTTAATAACCTCAAATAATTTATCGAAAACCGTTTTCTTTTCTATAAAACTTGTAGCAACTATATTTTCAATTAAGCTAGCTTGCTCTGAGTTTTCAAAAGTAAGTAGTATATTATTTTTTCGTTCTAGTAATTCCGTTATTTCAAAAGCGGTAAAATATAAGCTAGTCGGTGAAAGGGTGGGATAGAAACTATTAAATTTAAGTTTATTTGCCTCTGACCTTGCTGAATAAAAATCGTTATAACTATGTTCAAATTCTAAAATGGCTTGTTTTGACAAATTATCGAATATGAAAATAGGATCGTTTAAATAATCTATTAAGTTAGAGCAGGAATCGTAAAATAACGGGAGTAATTGTTCATATCCTGTAAATTTTCTTCCAGATATTACCGCCTCATATAAAGGATTATCAGTATGATTAACTCCAAAATTTCGTAAGTAATTATTCTTAAAATTACCTATAGTTTCACTATTTAAAACTATCTCATTTGCAGGACTAATAATAAGCTCCCTGCAGGATTTAGTCGAAATTTGCGTATCAATATCAAATTCTTTTATTGATTCAATATAACCCCAGCTAAAATGAATTCTATAAGCTTTAGGACCGGGCAATATTATATCAACGATTTCGCCTCTAACCGCGAATTCCCCGGCATCAATGCTACTCGCATTTCTTGTAAAACTATTTTCTACTAGAAACATAGCAAGCTCATCCGTAGTAAATTTCATTTTAGGGGATAATTTCAAAAAATATTTAGAAAAAAAATCTTTCGGCGGTAATTTGTTTAATAAGTTTGCTGTATGAGTGATAAGTAATTTGCTATTACTATTATTTGTTGTTAGCTTGATTAATGTTTCTGCACGTCTAGATAAGATATTTGCATTTGGTGACGTATGGTCATAAGGGATGGTATCATAGCTTGGAAAGTAATAAATATTTTCATTAGAAGAAAAAAATAAAGCTTGCTTGTATAATTGCAACGCCTCCTCTTCATTACTCGCACTCAAGATAAAATCTTGCCTAAGATTCTTAGTAAAATTATCAATTGCAAAGAAAGATTTGGCAGCCGCCGGAAATTTTTGTTGTAACATTCTACAGGAGTTTATATTTTTGCTATTTTGCGTAATTTATCAATTATTTCGGCATCTAGATAAGAAGGAGCAGAAGATTTATTATTAACCCAATTATAAAGATCATTATCATTTTGATCAAGTATTAAAGAATAGCTTCCAAGTTTTTTTTCATCCATTAAGGATAGGTACTTTTTGGCAAAGCTACCGAGTATATAATCCATTTCTCTGCAACCGCGATTTTTACTACGGTAAAAAAGTTTCTTTTGTAAAGAGTTTTTATTTAATTTATTCATCTATAACATCTTGCAAAATTTTTTTATAATAATATTATTAAAATTATCAGATACCAAGATCATTTTAAAATGCTTTAATAACAGCACTCTAATAAGTCCATTCTACATGGGTAAAATTCTATTAACTTTTATTATCAATAACAGCAAGCATAAATATGTCGGTTCAAAATATCTGTTCTACAAAAGCTTATTATATGCTAATTTCAAATGATAATGCTTTTCTTGTAGATGTTAGAACTAGAGAAGAGTGGCAGCAAGTGGAGATACCTCATTTAGATAATAAAAATAAGGTGATCTTTCTAAGTTGGCAATTGAATAAAGATTTTGAAGATAATTTTTTATCTATCGTTAACGATAAAATTCATGCAATAATATTTTTTCTGTGCCGTTCAGGATATAGGTCATTTATCGCAGCAAATTTTATAACCAATATAGGTTATAAAAATTGTTATAATATTAGTGACGGCTTTGAAGGAAATAATCAAGATAAAGGCTGGAAACAAAATAACTTACCGTGGCAGTTTTAAGTGAGTACTAATCAAATAATTTTAACGGATCAAGGTGATAATTATGTAAATGTCTGGAGTCACGTGGCTCAAGATCTTTACAATCATTACGGTGAAACTCTATATAATAGCTGGTTTAGTAAAGTCAATTTTATAGAGTCTTCATTAAATACCGTTATTCTTTGTGCCCCTACTAACTTTGTTAGAGATTGGATAAAATCCAAATACTCTATGGTCATATTGCAACTATTTCAACATTATAATAATACCATTAAATCAATTGAAATAATTACTAAAGAGTTACCTGGAATAACCCAAACAGTTATAGAATTACCTACTAAGACTTTTGCCGATATCGGCAGCAGTGAGCTTAATTCAGAAAATATCTTTTCAACCCTTGACGTACGTTTTACTTTCGATAATTTTGTGGTTGGAGCCCCAAATGAGCTAGCCTATGCAGCAGCAAGAGCGGTTGCGGAATCATCAGGTGCGGTTTCTGAGTCTAATCCGCTTTTTCTATATGGTGGCGTAGGACTTGGTAAAACTCATTTAATGCATGCAATCGGTTGGTATATCAAGCAGAATAACCCAAGCCGCAAAGTGATATACATGTCGGCAGAAAAATTTATGTATCAGTTTGTTAAAGCTCTGCGTAACAAAGAAGTAATCTCGTTTAAAGAGAAATTTCGTTCGGTTGACGTGTTAATGATTGATGATATTCAATTTATTTGTGGTAAAGATAGTACGCAGGAAGAATTTTTCCATACTTTTAATACATTGATTGATAATAACCGTCAAATGGTTATTTCTTGTGATAGATCGCCTTCAGATTTAGATAATATTGAAGATCGGATAAAATCTCGTCTTGGATGGGGCTTAGTTGCCGACGTTCATAGTACTACTTATGAGCTACGACTCGGTATTCTAGAATCTAAGATTGAGCAGATGAACGTTAAAATACCAAAAGACGTAATTGATTTTTTAGCATCTAAAATCGTTTCAAACGTTAGAGAACTTGAAGGAGCTTTAAATAAGGTGATTGCTCATTCTAATTTTACTTTAAAAGAAATTACACTCGAAAACACACAAAATATTTTGCGGGATTTACTGCGTTCTAATGAAAGAATAATTACCGTTGAAGATATTCAGAAAAAGGTAGCTAGCCGTTATAATATTAAGTTATCCGATATGTCTTCATCACGGAGATTACGAGAAGTTGCAAGACCGCGTCAAATAGCCATGTATCTTAGTAAAGCATTAACGCCGAAAAGTCTTGCAGATATCGGTAAAAAATTCGGTAAAAAAGACCACACGACGGTTATGCATGCTATTAAGAAAGTAGAAGAATTATTGGAAAACGATATAGAATTACGCGAAGAGATTAATTTGCTAATGAAAATATTGCAGAACTAAATGTCATTCCTGCGACGTTTTGGCTTTATTGTACGGCTGTTTATGTTATTCCTGCTTTCGCGGGAATGATATAAACATATATCAAATGCTCTCAAAAAACGATTCAGTAAAAGAAATTTTTTCAAGATCCTCCGGGAAATACCAAATTAACAGAATTATAGATAATTATGGTTACGGTGAGGGAGTAGCATATTTCTTACTTAAAAGTTTAAATGAATTAATCTATAAAGAGGAATCACAAATTCACTATCATGACTACGATTATCAAATCTACGCTAATCAAGAATATAGATATATTTTTTAAGAATAGTAATATTACAAAATATTTTATTGCTCCTGAAAAGAGCTTATTTTATCAATTAAAATTTGTAGAATTTCAGGTAGGATTTTTTTAATTTCTTTTTTGAGAGATGCTTGTTTTTGAGCTAAAAACCCTTCAATATTTTTTAAGCTTTCAGTAAATTCCAAGTAGGTTATTTCAATTAAATCCTTTAAATCTTGAGAAAAATCCTTTTTTTCAAGCAATTTAGTTTTTGTAAGCTTTAAATTGTGTTCTCCTATATTGTTTACTTTAAGAATTAAAGCAGTTAAACTTTTGGTCCAATGAATTTAACAAATTTATAGGACAATTCTCTAATTTATGAACTTTTTCTAAAAAAGATTTTACATTATCCATACTTTTATAAAATTACATTGAAGCTAAGATGTCAAATATTCGTGCTATATTTGCTAGTTTATAATTATTTAATTTTTTACTAAGCCATTCTATTAATATATTACCTTCTTTAATAAGTAATAGACTACCATTTTGTACATTTGTAGTGTCATAATCTATTGGACAGGAATTTGGTAACACATATTTATAGTTTTTCAGTATACCTCTTGTTTGAGCAACGGCATGCTCAGCAGACATAGTGAGACATAGAAGAAAACTCCTTATATGATAAAAATATACTATTTTTATCAATAAGTTCTAAAAACATAGGAGCCGTGAATAAGGTTGCATTATTTCTATGCGTTGCAAGCATAAATAATAAATGTGTTAACTTATTCTGCAAAGTAATTTAGTTTTCGCAGTAATTCTTCTATATTTTGTGTCAATGCTTTAGCATGCACAACTTCAAATATACGTTTTATAATAGCATGTTTATATTCATGTTCTTGCTCAAATTTAGATAAAATTTCATCATACTTTCCTAAGCCAGGTACATCTGTTTGTACATTACCGGTTTTATAAGGTACTATATGATTAATTGTAAAAGTTTCTTCTTTAGTATTTGAGATCTTACATATAGCAGATAAAGCACTATTTATTTCTTCTAAAATCCGGTGCTTTAGCTGATTTTTATTATTCCTGCTAATCATTTCAGCAAAAGCTAAAAGTCCTTTAGAATTATGTATTGTAAAATTTAATGGGTTATTACTTATACTTTTTTAAGTTGATATTACTGTTTTGCAATTCTTGTAATAATACTTTCTTTGCATGCTGAGCAGTAATACCGTCTGCTAAAGCAAATATCTTAGGAAGAGAGTGATTGGGATTAAATACACAGTGCAATATAGCTTTTGATAAGCCTTATCACTTATATTTTCTTTGTTATAGTCTTTGAATAATTATGTTTATTAAAAGCAGTTTTGATAATATTAAAATTTTCTTCGTAATAATCATTATCTATAGCTAATATTTCAGATTTAATTTTTTTATAAATATTTCTAATAGTAGAATATTTAAAAAATCTATCAGCTAAATTATGTAATACATGTAATACTAAACCTAGTTTAAGTTTAAAATCTTCAGAGTTATATATATAATTAATATCTAGTATATTTTTAAGTAAAAAATTAAGGTACTTAGGTAAAGTATAATTTTCTTTTAACTCTTCATCAGATGAACTATCAAAGTTTTCGTATTTTAGCATTATTATTTATAGTAGAATTAGTGTTAAATTATTTAGAAAAAATATCCCTATAAGGGGGGTAAAGTATCTAGTGTCTTCGTAAGGGTGCTGAAATCATCTCTATATGATAAATCATTTGTAATACATAATTCTTTAATATCTAAAGTTTGTCCAGTATTTCCCTTAAAACAATACATAAATGTCAAAGCTTCCATAATTTTCCTTTTCCATAAGTTATTTTATCTTCAACATCAGCTAAATCTTTCTCTACTAATGGCATCATTGTATTTACTGCTTGAGCTAATAACTGAGGATCTATATTACTAGGATGACTTAGCATATCTCATACCATTATAGTTATAATATTAGCTATATACTAAAATATTAATCATTAATCAAGTTTTCTTTACTAATAGTTACAATTTATTTTATAAGTTAAATTTTATTCAGTTTATACAGATAAATTTATTGACAAAAGTTAATTTTTATTGTATTTTGCTCTCTTCAAGTATTTTTGAAAGATGGTTATGGTAGATATAAACAATAATAAGATTAGCTTAGCACTATTCGAAGGCGGTGGAGTAAAAGGAAATATCCATTTAGAAAAATTAAAAATAATGGAGCAAATAACCGGTAAGCCTACTTGTGAGATATTCAATTTTACTGGAGGGACCAGTGTTGGAGGACTTATTGCTATTTTGCTTAATTTACCGGACCCTAATAATCCCGGAAAACCTTTATTCAGTGCAGAGCAAGCTCAAGAACTGTTTGAAGAAATGGCACACGATATTTTTCCGGTAGGATTAACCTTTAGAAAATTTTGGAGTTTTAATGGCTTATTCAGCCATAAATTTTCTCCTGAACCATTAGTAAAATTATTGAAAGAATATTGTAAGGATTATACCCTCAAGGATTTAATCGGTAATGTTGTAGTTACAGGTTATGATCTAAATAATAAACAAAATCCTCTTATGACCTTCTCTACTATAAAGGCTAGACAAAGTGAAGAGAATGATTATTACCTTTCAGATATAATACAAGGCATCACTGCAGCACCTGGATATTTCCCCAGCCACAATTTCAGTAATATAACCAATACTAAATTACATAAAATTATTGATGGTGGAGTATATGCTAATGACCCAACCTTACAAACATGGAAATTATTAAAAGCAAATAACTATCACATAGACAATGCTTTGTATTTATCATTAAAAGAAGAAAATAATGATGATTACCAAACTGTTTGTTGCGGCGGAGGAATAATAGAACTATTAAAAAATAATATGCCCGGTAAAATATTAGCAGCAACACAACAAGCTGATGAAATAACTGCTCAAAGCATTTTTGGTGATAAATTAATAGAAATAGCTACTGATATTCCGGGAAAACATGCTGAGATGAGTAATTCTAGTACTGAAAATCTGCAAGCGCTAAAAGAATTTGCTAGAAAATCTATATATGAAAGCTCCACCTTTAGAGATGCACCTTATAATGAAAAGTTTAAAGAAGCTATTGATAAAATAATAAATAATTATAATGCAAATAACCCTAACGACCAAATTGTTATGAATGATTTTTATAAAGAGTTATTCCATATTAATACTCCTAATAACAATAACGCACTTGATAGAAGTTTTGAAAAGGAAGAGGATATAGCAAACAACGAGGATGCAGTTAATACACCGATAGCTCAAGCGCTAGATTCTAAAGATATAGAACCTGGAAAAGAAGAATTATTAGCAGGTATCAAGGAGTTTCTTAATCCATTCATCGAAAAAAATCCAGAAGCAAAAGCAGATATAGAGAATTTTTTACACGAAATAAAAAATTTGACATTAGCAGAAATTGAAAACGGTATTGTTAGTTTTAAAGAAGCTAGCTTAAAATGGCAAGCCGAGCAGAATAACCTTGATGTATTTAGTAGCTGTAGTATGGCAACCTTAAAAGAGGATATGACTCTTGAGGGTGAAGAGCATACAGATGATGTACCAGGTTATCTCTAACTTTCTTAATGTCATTCTCGCGTAGGCGGGAATCACCAGTCAAAAAAGTATAAATATGCTAGACTTTTAAAACTAAACGCTCGATTTATCTCTCTTTCCCCTGGATTCCTGTTTTCGCAGGAATGACATCGAACGCTTTCTTCGAGCCATACAACAACGCCATAGCTGCTTACAATGACGACACCTGTTTTTAGTTAGGAATATTTGACTTTTTCTTGTATAAAATCCAAATACAGTAAAACTAAATAGCAGAGCTAATACTTAAAACGAAACAAAATTGCTTATCGTTGCGCCGTATATTTTAGAAAACAAATAAGTTACAGCAGCGATAACTACGTAGTATAATTGCACCAAATATAGATCCTGCTGTACCTGTTACTTTATCATAATCCTCCAGTGCATAACGAAGTATCATAGGGATAAGTAGATTATGCCCAACCGCATGAATCATCATCGGTGCAAATATCATAGCGATTGCAAGATTATGACTCGTTGAAATAACTTCTAATATAGCATTTACCACAAATAATATACAACCGCACAAACTAAAAATAAATCCTAAACCCATAACTTTTTTATCGTGTACATGGCGTTTTTTATTAAATACCCTCTCCTAAAAAGCCTCCAAAGATAGCGGCAAAAGATAACAAAAACGCTAATTTACCGTAAAAAGATGGTGAAACTTTCATTTTATCAATAAAAATAAAAGGAGCTTCTATGAAAAAACCGTAATATATGCCGTTAAATGCACCGATGATAAAAGCATATAACCAAAGAATTTTATCTTTAATAATTACCTGCAAAACCTCAAAATATTTACTACTTTGGGAAAAAAATCTATATAAGAATTTGTTTCAGGTAAAACTTTATAATATAAAGCTAATAATATTAGTACCGGTAAGGCTAAAAAATACAAAAACATAATACCAGCTTGAATATTCTATAATATAGCCCCCTATAGATGAACCTATAGAAGGGATAAATAACAACAACAGAGATAAGCTAGCATAGACATATGATAACTCTGAACCTTGCTAGGAGTCTCTAGCCATAGCCTACCCAATAACAGAACCTACACTTACACCGAAAGCTTGCACAAAACGAGCTATCATCAGCATTTCTATATTAACTGCAAAAATGCTAATAATTGAAGATACAACATAAATAAAAAGCCCTAATAAAGCTATAGGTTTCCTGCCGTAAATATCCAATAATCTGCCGAGTGATAATATACCAAGAGCAAACCCTAGAAAATATAATGTAGACGTAATTTGAGTGATACCGCCGTCAATGCCGAAATATTTGGTTAAACTCGGTAATCCTGAAGTATAAATTGTTTCCGTAGTCGGTGATAAAATAGATAAGCATAGAAGCATCTATGCCGTAATCTTCGCAATAATTTTCATAAATGATTTTTTTTATTTCGGTTCATCGAGTTTTATCGATTAATCCGCTCCAAACAAATTTTTTCCGTTATCATTTTTAATCTTTCTACTCTCTCAATCAAGTAAAGTAACTGCTCTCTGCTAATTCTATAATTTTTATCATATCTTGCATCAACGTAAGCTTTTTCTAATAATTCAAAACATTCTTTTTGTTTGGGAGACGATTGCGGAAATACTTTAAGTAGTTCAACATTATAATTTCACAATATCCACCTAGCTTTCTTATATCGTGTAACTTTGGTTTGTAACAGGAAAAAACTAATAAAATGCTACTGTAAACACTTTCAGTAGCTTGATGCAGCTCAAAAGCACTTTTACTAAAATCACCTCTTTCTAATGGGTATTTACAATCAATAAAAAACTCTTGCCTCTACCAAACCAGTATTTATAATCTTCTTTAGCCATTTCTTTTACTTCACTCCAAGGCAAATTTTTAGCTCGAGAAAGCTGCAACTCGCCACTATTATATAAAAGAATACCTTCATTCTTAATGTCGGTATAAAAATAACGCCCTTTTTCAAGCTTATCATTTACCTCACTTATAGACTCACATATTATGGATATCCAAGGTTCTAGCGAAAAAACCTCGGCTTTTCTTAAGCCTATTTGTTCTAACATTTTTTCTATCTTAGATTCTACCCTTAAAGTAGCATGCTCCTTAAATTTATCTTTTTTTCTACTAAAAAGTCAAGATCACTTGTATAACTATAAGTAATATGATCTTCCGTATACATATCTTTAACCCAATCACCTCTAGCATACGAGCCATATAAGATAATCATGGCAATTTTATCCTTGGCAACAGCCAAAATTTGCTGCACTATATAATCAAGCCTATCTTGAACTTCAAGAGACCGTTTTGGTCAAATTTTTTTTATAGCTGATCGTTATTTAAACGTTAAATCTAAAATGTACTATATCCCCATCCTGCATTTTATATTCTTTACCCTCTAAACGCATTTTACCTACTTCCTTGGCTTTTGCTTCACTACCAAGATTTACGTAATCTTTATAGCCGATAACTTCCGCTCTGATAAAACCTTTTTCAAAATCGGTATGAATAATACCAGCAGCAGCTGGTGCAAGTGCGCCGTCTTTAAAAGTCCAGCTATGGGCTTCCTTTGGCCCTATAGTAAAAAAGCTTTTAAGGTTTAAAAGATTATACCCCTCTTTAATGACTTTACTAAGCACTGTTTCGTCTAAACCTATAAATTTTAAAAACTCTTCCTTTTCTTCCATGCTTTCAAGTAAAGCAATTTCAGCTTCTATTTTTGAAGAAATTACGACACTTTTAGCATTTTCTTTCTTTGCTCTTTCCGCTACTAATTTTGTAAATTCATTACCTATAGCTGCATCTTTTTCAAGTACGTTACATATATATAAAACGGGCTTAGAGGTAATTAACTGCAATTGTTTTAAATTATCAACTCCTAAAGCTTCACTTAGCACTCTTGCAGGTTTATCCTCACCTAATACCTTATAAACCTCTTTTAACAACTCTATCTGCTCTGCCATTGCTTTATTGCCTGACTTCAAGCGTTTTTCACTTGTAGCTAAACGCTTTTCAACCAATTCTATATCGGCAAGTATTAATTCCGTTTCAATAATCTCAAGGTCATGCAGCGGATCGACTTTGTGATGTACGTGCATTATATCCTCATCTTCAAAACAACGCAGTACGTGCAGTATTGCATCGACTTCCCTGATATGAGATAAGAACTTATTACCTAGCCCCCCCCTTTGCTTGCTCCTTTAACAAGCCCTGCGATATCGACAAACTCAATATAAGACGGAATAATTTTACCGCTTCCGGCTAAACTTGCTAGTTTATGCAAACGCTCATCAGGCACTAAAACTTTGCTGCTATTAGGCTCAATAGTACAAAACGGATAATTAGAGGCATCTGCAGCCTGACTTGCCGTTAAGGCATTAAATAACGTTGACTTACCGACATTCGGCAACCCAACAATTCCGAGTTTTAGTGTCATAAATTTTTCCGTAAATAATACATTATAGAATCTTTTTCGTAACCGTGCATAGCAAATTCAATTTTATACCTCAGTTTCTAATAAAACGATTTTGCTTGGAAGTCCATAGTAACAAGATGAATAAAATTATAGCCTCGTTCACGTGCTAAATCCTCAGCCTTTTGCATTAGTACAGTACCATAATTTTAGTTTCTTATATTTTCATTAACAAAGAGTGAATCAATATAAAATCCCCCCAAGAACTCATACCTCTAATTCCTACAACAAAATTTTTATCCTGATCTAAACAGGAAAATGAAAAAGATTCAATATCTCCTACTAACCCCTTTTGTTCTCTAGCATCTTTGTTCAAAGCCTCAATAATTATAGTTCTATGAGTTCTATCCATTTCATCAGCATAAACAATTTCAAAATTTTGTGTCATAAATCTTTGCTGTTTAGTTTTAATATCGTTTTCCCGTCATTGCGAGGAGATGCGTAGCATCGACGTGGCAATCTCGTGAAGTAGTATAGAATTCCTAAGATTGCTTCGTCAAAACTTACAGTTTTTCCTCGCAATGACTAGTTGGTATCCACGCAGCAACGCCGATCAAGTCGTAGGAATAACATTGAATATATCAAGCTATCTTATTCTTAAATTCTTCTAACTTATTCTCTAATATTAAACTAAAGTTACTAGTGATTCTATCTATAGCTTGCATTACTGTTGCATACTCCGGTTTAGAGAAATTATTAAGTACGTAATCTGCTACATCTTGATTATTTTGCGGTCTACCTACTCCAATCCTAATCCGGTTATAATTATTACCTATAACCCCATCAATCGACTTTAAACCATTATGCCCGCCATTACCGCCACCGGTTTTAAATTTTATTCTACCTGTTTCTAAATCAATATCATCATGAATAACAAAGATTTTTGCGTGGTGGATATTATAATATGTTTTCACCGATATCACTGACTTACCGGACAAGTTCATATAGGTGGTGGGCTTTATAAAAATTATCTTTTGTCCATCACTAATAGTTTCAGCAATTTCACAATTGAATTTTTTCTTTGTACTAAATGATGAATTATATTGGTTTGCTATTTTCTCTATAGCAATAAAGCCGACATTATGCCTCGTATATTGATACTCTTTTCCTGGATTACCAAGACCAATAACAAGAATCATAATAATTTACCTAATAAATAGTAATGGAAAATTTTTGAAGAAATATTGATTTGCAAGAAGTACAGAATAATGTCATTCTTAACTCAGCATTATTGCGTGGATCGAAAAACCTACTCGATGTCATACCGTGGCTTGACCACGGTATCCAGAAAAAAAATTAACAAAGACTGGATACCGCTACAAGTTCGCAGTATGACAATTAAAGATTACCTGATTACCGCTTCTAGCTAGGAATGGCATAAAACGAGCCAAACAACAACACCTACGGAACCCTCGCAATAACGATTTAAGTATCTAAGCAAGTCCTTATCGTGACAATTATCTTACCTCCCTGCTTCAGCGGCTTGTTGTTCCCCTTCAGCTTCAGTTTTTGCTCCTCTACGTCCTATAATAGTTGCAAGGATAAATTCTTTTTTTGTAACAAAACTACATCCTTTCGGTAATTCTATTTTTGACGATTTTAGCGAAGTAGCAATAGGCATATTAGTAACATCTATAGTTACGTTTCTTGGGATATTATTAACATCACATAATAAAGTAACTCTTCTTTTTACTATATTAAAGTATCCACCTCTTTTAACGCCTAAAGCTCTTTCTTTCCCTTCATATACTACAGGTACTTCCATTTTTTGGGTTTTCTCTTCTAAAAAGACAAAATCAACATGGCGTACTATATCCGTAACAGGATGTAATTCTACAGCCTTCGGCAATACTTTATATTTTTTCTTATCAATTGTTAAATTAATTAACTGAGAGATAAAAGCCGGCTTTCTATAATATTTAGTTATTTCCTTTTCTTCCAAAGAAATACTAACAGGTATTTTACCAGCTCCATAAATAATAGCCGGGACACGTCCTACTCTTCTTAATGCCCTTGCCGCTCCCGTACCGAATTCCGTACGGGATTTCGCTTCAAGTTCTAATATTTCACTCATTATTACTCCATATTAACTTATTATAAATCTTCGTTATCATACTTAAGTACAATTAAAAATTCAAGTAAATTAATTTTTGACTAGAATATAGGAGCAATATATTCCTTAGTTAAAATTCTTTAACTTATTGGATAAAGAAATTTAGTTCTAACCGAAATTATTTTGTAAGGAAATTATGAAACAGATACAACCTAAGCGTATTGCAAATCCTTCAAACTGTCGAGAAGAAATTGCTGCCAAGGATATAATAAGGATTTTCTCCTTGATTATGTACTCTTCTGACGCTGACTACATTGGGAGTGACAGCGAGAGTGAAGATGACGATTCTTATGCATCAATACTCTGGTTAAAAATTAAAGAACCGGAATGCAAAATTCACTTAGATTTAGTTAGTATATTACGTATGTGCTACCAAGCAAATGTTAGAGAACAAGCAGAAAATGCGGAGTTTTCTAATTTAGACAATGAAAAGCAGGTAATTACATGTAGCACAACTCTAACAATTATGTACCGAAGTTCAATTGAATCTATGATAACATCAACATCAAAAAGCAACATAGATGCTGACAAAATTATCTTATCTTTCCCTTCTGTAGAACAACAAAGACAATTAGGGAAATTATATTGTTCTGAAAGTGATGGAACCGATGAAAATATAATTAAAATTTTTAAAGAGCTTTACCCTTCTAATTCTGACAACGGTAACGTTGGAATAGTAATATTATTAGGTTTATTAGGTGATAAAAAGGGTGCATACGGCGACCTAAATCTATGGGATATTTAAAAATTTATGAGTTTGCAGAGATAATCTAGCACCGCTTTCTAATGCTAATTTTACTGCTAACTCATTATTTTCGCCATTAAGTCTTTGGTCATTTTGATCCATAGGTTGAATAAAAACCGGTATATTATAAGAGGTTTGCCCTACTTCCGGTATGAGACTATATTCTAAAATATTTTTAGCAACGATAAATTTCACCGCACTAATTTTAGGCAATAAATCTTCTCTTATTTTACTATAACCTGTTTTACCTACCTTCGGCGAACAAATTATAGACACTTCTTTCGGCAAAAAACGATATAACGTACCGTTAGTCTCTATTTGAACTTTAACATCTCGGTCTAATAACTTCTGACATAATAACTCTATAGGTTGACGCATCGGCTCACCGCCGGTTATTACTACTAAATTAATCGATTTTTCATTTTTAGAATTTAATGCCAGGCTTTCTACTTTATTCAAAATCTTATCTATATCTACTAAATCAAAATCTTCAAACTCCGTATCACAAAAATTACAAGCAAGATTACATCCTCCAAGCCTAATAAAGATCGCAGGACAACCTACAAAAATGCCCTCCCCTTGTATAGTCTTAAAAATAGACTGTACCTCTAACTTAGTACCGTCACCGTTTAATATGCTTCTTTTAGGATTTTGTCCAAACATTTTTAAATTATTATCGATTGATTAAAAACATTATAGTACATTTTTATAAAAAAATCTTGCAATAACTAATAAAAAAAACTATTATCTAGGTTTCATCGGTAATATGGCTTTGGTATGCCTAATGTTTTACCGTTTAAACCTAGAAATACCAATTATAAGGAACAATATGCCTAAATTAAAAACAAAATCTGCCGTAAAAAAACGTTTTAAACTTACTGCTAGCGGCAAGGTTATTGCATCTCAAGCAGGTAAAAAACATTTTATGCGTCGTCGTACTAAAGCTCAAATTCGTAACCTTAGAGGAACTACAATACTTTGTCCTCAAGACGGATATAATATTAAAAAATATTTTTTACCGTACGGTATAAATTAATTAACTAGGAGCTAAAGCAATGACACGTGTAAAATCAGGAAAAATTTCCAAAAATCGACATAAAAAAATCCTTAAATTAGCCAAAAGCTATAGAGGTAGAGCAAATAGCTGTTTTAGAGTAGCTATTGAAAAAGTAGAAAAAGCCCTCCAATATGCTTATAGAGATCGTAGAAACCGTAAACGTGATTTTAGAGGCTTATGGATTCAAAGAATAAATGCAGCAGTAAGAGAACATGGGCTTGTTTACTCTCAATTTATGGGAGCTCTTAAAAAAGCAGAAATCGATATAGATCGTAAAGTACTTGCAGAACTTGCCGTCAATAACAGTGACGAATTCGTAAGTATCGTAGAAAAAGCAAAAGCACATATTTATAATAATTAATTTTTATTTTCGTTCGGTATAAATATTATGAAACGTACATTTCAACCTAGTAACTTAGTTAGAAAAAGAAGACATGGTTTTAGATCTAGAATGGCTACTCCAACCGGAAGAGCAATCTTAAGAAAACGTCGTGCTAAAGGTAGACATAAATTATCTGCTTAAAATAATCTGACTTATCAAAGTGTCTATTACCTCTTTAAAAAATCAAAAAGAATTTGAGCTTATAAATAAGCTTGGAAAGAAACTCCATGAGAGATATTTTATTTTGGTAATCGCCAAAAAACTTCCAAAAATCTTCCTTGAATCAAAATATAACACCTTTTTAGGAATCAAAGTTAGCAGAAAGCTAAATAAAAAAGCTGTAGTTCGCAACAAAATTAAAAGGCGTATACGACATCTAATTAGAATTATTGTTAGTGATCCTGGCTTTAAGGCTATAAAATTTGCAATGATTATTATTCCGAGAAAAGGATTTGAAGAGATAAACTTCTCACACTTGAATTATGAATTAAGTAAAGTAATTCTAAGAAATATTTAGATTTTAATAGACCTCTTCGGAAACTCGCTTATAGAGAGGAATTTGAAGGAGACACGGAACGCAGAACCGCAGCGTACAAAAAAGTACGTGAGAATTCGAGTACCGGATCGACGTACAAATTACCTCTAGAAGTAGAATTCCCGAAGAGGTCTATTGAATGACTTGGCATTACTCGCGTGGATTGGTTCTACCGTCATTACGAGGAAAAATTGAAAATTTTGATGAAGTAATCCAGTAAAAAATTCTGATTTACAGATTTTTTACTATTTTTTATAGATTGACATGCTCCTTACAGTCGCTGCGTTGTTGTATGGCTCGTTTTATGTCATTCCTGCTTTCGCGGGAATGACATCGAGTAGGTTTTTCGAGCCATGCAACAAAGCCTTTAGTCGCTCACAATGACGACTTGGATATTCATGCAAGCAAGCCTTCCACGGGAATAATATTGAATTTTATTACTTATACTCCCTCTGTCCCCTCTCCTAATGCCGGTACTTCTTCTACTACAGTAAGTGTTATATCTATAGTATTTTCTTCAGACGTAATAGTATTTATAGTAGAATTATAATATTTTTTTACTAATTCGATAACGTCTAAATTATGTGTCTCTTCTGCCGTATAAATATTATAGCTACTTACCTCTATAGTAGGATGCTTAAGTACAATATCTAGAATTTCTAGATTGCCTTTCTCTATAGCTCGATTAAGATTATATGATTCTACTTTTGTAGTACTATGCTCAAGTACAGCTTTTAGAATAGCTAAATCACCTTTCTCTATAGCCTTATCAAGATTATATGATTCTACTTTTGTAGTACTATGCTCAAGTACAGCTTTTAGAATAGCTAAATCACCTTTCTCTATAGCCTTATCAAGATTATATGATTCTACTTTTGTAGTACTATGCTCAAGTACAGCTTTTAGAATAGCTAAATCACCTTTCCCTATAG
>NZ_JBFQGO010000010.1:0-17120 GCF_047973405.1 Rickettsia aeschlimannii | reverse complement strand
GTTAATACTGCATTTGCATTTGTAAGGGTTAATACCGACGCAGCATCTGTTAAATTAGTCGTAGTAGCTTTAATAACCGCTCCCCCAAGAGAAAGGGTGCTTGCCTCAACGCTTATTTGAGCTGCTGGGTTAACATTACCTATTGTTCCATTAATGGCAGCATCTGTACTAACAGTTATTATACCTCCTCCATCTATATTTCCTGCAAGTGTTATCTTTGCCGGGGTTACAGATTGTATAATTAGTGCAGCATTCTCTCCCTCTAAAGTTATATTTCCTAAACCTGTATAATTATCGGCAGGAGCATCAAAACCATGATTTGCAGCAACAGCATTAGTACCGTTTAAAGTTAAGCTTTTGCCGGCAGTAATAGTAACAGGCAACAAGTTACCTCCCGTCACAATCGAACCAACGACGGTATTTTGAGTAATATTTAGACCTACGGGAGTAGTACCCGCAACATTTATAGCCGTAATAATACGACCGGCTTCATCTGCAGTGATAGTATGATCACCACCGTAAGTAAATGCCATACCATTTTGAGGACCATCAACAGGAGTACCATTAGCTATCCCTTCAGCCGTTATATCATTCCAATTATTGGCAGCAGCAAGATCACTAAATGCTGCATTATTATTATTAGAAACAACACCTGCAGCAACACCGAGTGCCCCGCTACTACTCAGCATTATCGCTGCGGTTGAAGTGGTGAATAAAGCGGCTTTAAGACCTTGTTGTATTGCTTTTTGAAATAATTTTGGAGAAATATTCGCCATAGTCATATGTAAACCTTAATAAAAATTAAATCACTTAAAAAGTATTATTTTAACGCAATTTTTTTAATATGTCTATTATTAATAATACAGATGATATTTTTACAATGTAATTCCATAGCGGCGTTGGCCTTGTTGCATGGCTCGAGAAATCTGCTGGGTGTCATCCCGTGGACAAACCCATGGGATAACAGGAAGGGAATCGCTCCACGCGGGCAATGCCCGCTCGCAATGACTATTTAGTATCCATATTCTCCTAACACCTTAATAACATCATCATACATATAATATTCAGAAGCATTAGCTTTGAGCAATAATTCTGTAACCGGGACACAATGATTACTCTTCGCCATGCATGGCCAGCGGTGTTAGACTTGATTTATCACACGATAATTAATATCCACAGTGTGTTCAATTAAAAACTGTATTAATTCTTCACTGCAATTAGCTTTTATAGCATGATGCAGAGCTATACGTCCTTAATTGGTCTTTGTACTGGGCATCAACACCTTTATTATATAAAATAAAGTTTCTACTAACTCTAAATCACCGACATATATTGCTTTTTGTAAAAGCTTTCGTCCTAAAGCTTTATCAAATTCGGCGTAATCTTTAATCAACATTTTTACTAGTTTCGAGATGTTTATATGCTTGTCATAAATTTGAGTTACTTTTTCTAAAAGTGTTTGCTGCCCCGTGTTTTTACCAACTAGCGTATGATTTACTAGATACCCTATTAATCTCAAATCTTCAGAATCAATAGCAAGTTCAAAAATCTTATAACCGAGTTCGCTTTTAATATCAAATTTAGCACCTTTGCTAATTAATGCTTTTACTGATGAGCTATTTTTCGATTCTACAAATGCTAACAGAGTTTTATTATATAGTAACTTGGGAGTCTGGTTTCAGTGTTACAGGCAGTCATTAATTATTTCCATTATTTAATGCGGCGGTAATTATTAAAATATATTAATAATAATGTCAATGATAAATATATTTATGTCATTCCTGCAAAAGCAGAAATCCAGCATAAAGCAAGATAAATCGAGCTTTGAATTTCAAAAATTTGCTG
The DNA here is from genome assembly GCF_047973405.1 of Rickettsia aeschlimannii. Classification (NCBI taxonomy): domain Bacteria; kingdom Pseudomonadati; phylum Pseudomonadota; class Alphaproteobacteria; order Rickettsiales; family Rickettsiaceae; genus Rickettsia; species Rickettsia aeschlimannii. Next base: position 15,275 of record NZ_JBFQGO010000010.1, on the reverse strand, counting down.
TATCTCCATACTTTTTTCTTGGATTTCTGCTTTCGCAGGAATGACATAAGAGCCATGCAACAACGCCTACGGCTGCGTAGCGCATAACGAAAAAATACCCTACCTCTAAGGCAATAATATCTCTCTTTTACCTGTATGATTTGGTGGTGAGACTATTCCCTCTTTCTCCATCTTCTCAACTAAGTTGGCAGCTTTGTTATAGCCAATTCTAAGCGACCTTTGGACATAGCTAATGGAAGATTTGCGTTCGTCACGCACTATCTGCACAGCTTTTTTGTAAAGCACTTCATCAGAGGTGCCGTCACCGATATCAATGCTACTATCATCTTCTTCAAGTTGCTCGGTAACGGCAGAGATATATTCAGGCGTACCACTCTCTTTCAAATATTCCGTAATTTGCTCAATTTCTGCTTCATTAACAAATGGTCCGTGTACCCTACTTATCTTGGAAGTGCTCCCCATAAATAACATATCACCCATACCGAGTAACTGCTCGGAGCCTTGCTCTCCTAAAATCGTTCGGCTATCGATTTTAGAGGTAACTTTAAAACTAATACGGCTTGGAAAATTGGCTTTAATGACACCAGTAATAACGTCTACAGAAGGTCTTTGCGTTGCCATAATAATATGGATGCCTGCCGCTCTTGCCATCTGAGCAAGCCTTTGAATCAGCATTTCAATATCCTTACCGGCAACTAGCATTAAATCAGCCATTTCATCAACAATAACCACTATGTAAGGTAGTTTTTCCATGTTCATTGTAACGGTTTCGTAAATAGGCTTACCTGTTTCAGGGTCAAAACCAGTTTGAATCGAACGCTCAATTACCCTATTCTCTTTAACAGCTTCTAAGATTTTTGCATTATAACCTGCGATATTCTTAACACCAATATTGCTCATCATTCTATAACGGTTTTCCATTTCCTTAACTGCCCATTTAAGAGCAACTACCGCTTTAGAAGGCTCGGTTACCACGGGAGTTAACAAATGCGGTATTCCATCATAAGCCGATAATTCAAGCATTTTCGGATCAATCATGATAAAGCGACATTCTTCGGGAGTATAGCGGTATAAGAGCGACACAATCATCGCATTAATACCGACGGATTTACCTGAGCCGGTAGTTCCTGCTACTAATAAATGAGGCATTTTAGCAAGATCGGCAATCAGCGGTTTACCTGCTAAATCTTTACCCAAGACTAACGGCAATAAAGTTGATTTGTCTCGGTATTCTGGGGTCTCTATAAGTTCTTTTAAGCAAAAGAATTCACGCTGCTTATTAGGAAGCTCAATACCAAGTACGTTTTTGCCGGGTATAACTGCTATCCTTGTTGATAAAGCAGATAGTGAACGTGCTATATCGTCAGATAATCCTACTACCCTTGATGTTTTCGTGCCTGCTGCCGGCTCAAATTCATATTGAGTTACCACTGGTCCTTGATTGATATTAATTATCTGCCCTTTAACTCCAAAATCATTCAGCACGGTTAATAACTCTTCAGCCTTTTGTTTAAGCTCTGAGGAAGAAGCTCCTTTTACATGATGATTTTCAGGATCACGTAATAACGAAATAGGCGGCAATTCTGCTATTTCGCTTTGAGATATTTTAGGGCTAACAGGTTTGCTAAAGAATTTTATAGGATTTGCAGGTACGGGTCTCACTTCTTCAGAGAATTTTACTTTTTCACTTACAGGCTTTTGGTAAGAAGAAGTTATATTTATCTTATCATTGTTTTTAGTAGGAAATAATGTTATCAACGACAATCGTGAAAATACATTATGTAAAAAAGATTGTATCCGATAGATTAAAAATTTACCTAGCTTAATAATAAAATTACTTAAAGAAGTAAATTTAATTTCAAATAAAACAACTAATATAATAAAGGTAAAAAATATTAATAATAAGTATAGTTGATTTGTAAATCGCTCAAAAAAATTAGAAGCTATTATTCCGATAGCTCCACCTGCATTTGCCGGTATGAATTCTAGCTTAATCTTAGATAATAATGTACTACTGCTAACGAGAGCAAGCAACATTACAAACATACGGATAAATGAGCCGCGATATCTTCCATACCAACAATTTCTCCCCCAAACAAAGCAAGCAAGCGGTATAATAAAAGCAGCCAACCCAAAAAATTGATATAAACAATCCGATAAATAAGAGCCAAAAATTCCGACTAAATTACTATGGTACTCTGTTGTGACCGAGTTAAAAGACGGATCGTCTATATTATATGACGTGAGAACAGTAACAATCCCAAGCCCGATTATCCCTAAGATAACGGCTTGTACCTTATTGTTTGAAAGAATTTTATTTATGTAATATAGCATAGTTTTAAATATTAAGAGCTAAATTATGAGTTTTATATCTTTTTCTATAATACTCTATAGGTTTTTCAATAAAGAAATAAATTAAAAAAGAAATAATTTTATTACTGTTATAAAAGTAACCAACGTATTAAGGAATGTCTCATTATCAGCCCAATATGAAATAGCAGGTAATATATTATACAAGACAATTAAATTACAACAATATATTGGGTAAGAGAGTAAAGCAATTAATTTGTCTAACTTATTATCTTTGGTTAAGTCAAATATTTTTCCTAAAGATAGAGCAAATAAACAATAAAAAAGTAATTTTTTAATATAATATATAAATAGAGTAATTGACTAAGCCAAGACTTTTTATTTCTTGATTAATATAAATATAAAATGCTTGACTACCAATTAAGAAAACTGCAAGTTCAGAAGGAAAGAATCTATAAGACCAAGAATCTCCTATAAATCCATTAAACTGAAGAATTAATTCTAGTAATTAAAGATATACAAATTACGGATAAAATATAGATATTTTTCTTTTTTAGAATCCAAGGTGCCATTAAATAAAAAGAAATTTCTAACCCCATTGATCAACCAGGAGGTATCAACAAAAATTGATAAAGAGGATGCGTGAAGTCAATAAAGTATTTTGTAAAATGTACTGTATTATTATTAATTCCAATAAACATTGTTAGGTTTGTAAAAATTAAAAAAACAGCCGGAAATGGAATATTACACAATTGCCTTAAAAAAGAAAATTTTTGCTGCAAGAAGAAAGTAACTAAAATACAAAAGATATAAGTAGGATAAAGCCTTAAATATCTACTTTTCCAAAATTTTATTTTGCTTGTATAATTGCTCTGAATCATAGCCATATAAAAGCCGTAAATCATGAAAAAAGATTGTACTGCAATTGTTGCACCTATAAATTTAAGAAATGGATGAGAAGTTGAATGTGCAGCCACAACAGAAAGAGCAAATAATAACCTAACTACACCCATTATTTAAATAATAATTATATTAGCAATTATATAACCTAAATCAAGTAACATAGCAGCACTTCTCAATAATAGGATAAGTTATTTACATTAAAAGAGCCATTTTGTATTATGAAAAATATATTTTTTTACTTGAGGGAAAGGTAAGCAAAATTCATGACCATAAAAATCCACACGGAAAAAGATTTCATAAAGATACGGGCAGCAGGAAAATTAGCTGCAGAGACGCTCGATTTTATTACTGATCACGTAAAACCAAACGTCACTACTAATAGTTTAAACGACCTTTGTCATAATTTTATTACCTCTCATAATGCCGTTCCTGCACCGTTAAATTACAAAGGCTTTCCGAAATCGATTTGTACTTCTATAAATCATGTGGTTTGTCACGGCATTCCAAACGATAAACCGTTAAAAAACGGTGATATAGTAAATATTGATGTTACAGTAATTTTAGACGGTTGGTACGGTGATACTAGCCGTATGTATTATGTCGGTGACGTAGCAATTAAGCCAAAGCGTCTTATTCAAGTAACTTATGATGCAATGATGAAAGGGATTGAAGTAGTTAGACCCGGTGCTAAACTCGGTGATATCGGACATGCTATTCAAAGCTATGCCGAGAAACATAATTATTCTGTGGTTAGAGATTATACGGGTCACGGTATCGGAAGAGTTTTTCATGACGAACCGTCAATATTAAATTACGGTCGCAGCGGCACGGGTCTACTGTTAGAAGAAGGGATGTTTTTCACAGTTGAACCTATGATAAATGCCGGTAATTATGACACTATATTAAGTAAACTAGATGGATGGACAGTTACTACACGTGATAAATCATTATCTGCTCAATTTGAGCATACTATAGGCGTGACTAAAGACGGTTTTGAAATATTTACGTTATCACCTAAAAAACTTGATTATCCTCCATACTAAACTGTAGGGTAAAAATTGATTTTGTTGTATGGCTATCTATGTCATTCCCGCAGGACATTGTTGCGTGAATCGAAAAACGCACTTGGTGTCATCCCGTGGCTTGACCACGGGATCCAAAAAGCATTTAAAAAGACTAGATCCCGCGATCAAGTTAGCTAGGATGACATTAAAGATTACTGGATTCCCGCTTTTAGCTAGGAATGACATCAGCAACATTTTACTTATTTATAATTTGAATAAACATAAAGAATGTTAGAAAATAATTTGTTAGAATTTAGTAATGATAAAATAGATACGCCTCATTATATAGGTCACCGTAAAAGAGTAAAAGAACGCTTCGTTGCCGCTGGAGCAGAACATTTTTCCGATTACGAATTACTTAAAGTAATGTTATTTTCGGCTACCCCTCGTAAAGACGTAAAACCTCTTGCTAAAAAATTACTTGATCATTTTGATATTACGGATTTAATTAACCTTGATAAGGGAAGGCTAGTTAGTATTAAAGGCACCAATGAAAATTTATATATCAATTTTGCTCTAATACGTGAGCTGATAAATTAGAGTATTGAAACAAAAAATAATAAATAAAAATATTAGTGCTTCTTGGAGTTCTTGGATTGATTATTTAAAAGTTAATATGGGCAATATGTGACTCGAGCAACTTCGTATATTATTTTTGAATAAGAAAAATATTTTAATTGCTTATGAGGTTTTAAGTCAAGGAACTATAGACCAAGCTGCTGTATATCCACGTGAGATAATTAAACGAGCTTTATTTAACGAAGCAAGAAGCCTTATACTTGTGCATCATCATCCAAGCGGTAGCCCTGAACCTTCAAAAGCCGACATTCATATGACAAATAAGATAGTAGAGACATGCCAAACCGTAAATATTATAGTACATGATCACGTCATTATAAGTAATAACAAATATTATAGTTTTAAATCTAATATGTTCCTATGAATATAAATAGCTACAGCACATTATTTATTTTTTCTTTTATATCCACCGCTATATTAACATATATATTAACTAAATATCTTCCTACTATCGGTTTAGTTGATATACCAAGTAACCGTCGTTCTCATGATAAGATAACACCGCGTGGCGGCGGTCTTGCTATTGTAGTTGTTGTAATGATTGCTTTGAGCGGATTTGAATATATAACGAGCAATAACTTTGTTAATTCAATAAAAATATTACCGTTATTATTGGCGATTGCTTCGATTTCCTTTTTAGATGACTTAAAAGCCGTACCTATTCTAATTCGTTTAATAGTCCACTTAATTTGTGCAGCTTTTGCTATTTTTCTTTTTTCGCAGCTAAACTCTGTACATATACTAATATATTCTATTTTAGTTATAGCTTTAAGCGGTTTTATTAATATATATAATTTTATGGACGGTATAGACGGTATGAGTTGTGTGGAATCTATCCAGCTATCTAGCACTATGCTTATATTATGTTTTTTACAATTTCCGGCTATTAATAATCCATATTTTATAGCTAGTGTAAATGTTATTATTCTTGGTTGTTCTTGTGGTTTTTTAATATTTAATTGGCACCCGGCAAAAATATTTTTAGGAGACGTGGGAAGTATTAGTCTTGGATTCTTAACGGGTCTTTGTTTGCTCCTACTGGCTCTTACAAGCACTAATTTATTTATAGCTTGTGCTATTGCTAGCTTATATTACATCACTGATGCAGTGCTAACCATATTAATTCGGCTACTCAATAAAGAAAAAATTTGGCAGCCTCATTTAAAGCATTTTTTTCAAAAAGCAGTACAAAAAGGTAAATCTCATAAACAAGTAGTATCGATTATAGCAGTTTGTAATATATTTTTAATGATCATATCGGTTACATCTTTACATTTTCCCGTAATATCTATAATGCTTGCTTTAGCCGTCATAACTTTAACAGTGCAGAGTTTATTAAAATGAAGCTAATTAAAGAGGATATCGATAAAATAGTTAGACGTATATTTGCCAAACAACATCCATTGCTGCCTGAAATCATGATTAACTGGAATAAAATAGTCGGATTTAACTTCAGCACTAAAGCGTTACCTTTAAAAATCACCACCTATACTTATAAAAAACAAAAGATTAATACGCTGTTTATACAAGCTGAAGATAATGCTACTGCAGCAGAATTACCTTATTATCAAGATATTATTCTAGAACGTATTAAAATTTATTTAGGCTTTGAAGCAATACATCAAATGAACGTAACGTTTTATAAAGGAAAAAAGAGTCTTTAGATTAAGAGTTTGTTGGCATGAATATCAATCAATACAACAACTCCGCAACCGTAGGATCTAGGAAAAAATAATAAAAATGCTGTAAATCAGAATTTTTTACTGGATTGCTTCGTCAATTACTTCGTAATTTTCCTCGCAATGACAAAAAAGCTGAATCATGCTAATACCTTGGCAGTCGCTTAGCTCATGACGTCTCGGTATCCACGTAGGCAATACCAAGGCACACAAACAAAAAAAAAGGAGCCTTTATTAAAGACTCCTTTTTCGTGTTAATAGCTTGTAAAAAGATTTAAGACTAATTACATATCAAATCTTAATCCTGCCATTAAGTTATGACCTTTATAACGGGTTTCGCCAAATTTAACTTTATCCCCGCCAATAGTTTTGGTGGTATTTTTTGTTTTACCGTAATCTCTCCAGCTATAAACTAGTTCAGCTTTTACACCTTGTGCAACTTCAAATGAAGTTCCTAAAGATAATTGATAAGCAAAGTTAGTTTTGTTTTTAGTAGTACTGTTGAAAGTGTTAGTTACACTACCTTCAATATCTTTAGAGTTAATTTTTTCCTTTACAAAAGCAGCACCAACACCTGCACCTGCAAATACTTTAAACATGCTTAAATCGACGAAATCAACATAACCGTTAAGTAATAAACTTACAATAGTAGGTTTATTTTTTACTGAGAAAGAACCACCGCCTGGATAAGTTTTTGACTTCTTTAAATGACTACTTGCTACCGCTCCAATTGTAAAATCGGTTCTTAGATTATCCATGATATAGTAACCCGCACCGATCTCACCTGTAAATTCTGTATTAGACTTTAACTTAAAATTTGCTCCTTTAGGTTTTGTTTTGTTAAAAATCACACTGCCGACATTAAGTTTTAAATACCATTGATTTTCCACAGATGATGACATTGATGAATTAGTAGATGAATCTACAGAAGAATTCATATCGCAATCAGCAAATGAAAGACCAGAAGTTAAAAGTGCTGTGCTTGTAGCTGCTATTAAAAATAATTTTTTCATATTGTTAAATTTTTCCTTTAAATTTTATTTAGTTGTTAGTAAAAACGATATTAGATAATAATTTTACAATTTTTACCTAAATTCGACAAAAAATAGTTTTAAGTGACATTTCTGAGTTGTCGTCTAATGTCACCCCGTGGCTTAACCACGGAATCCAGTCTTTTTTTTGTATTTCTAGATACCGTGGTTAAGCCACGGTATGATATTAGGTTATTACCTAAAACTATTAATATATTCTTGTTAATTATATATCAAATCTTATACCGGCTGTTAAGTTGTAGCTTTGATAACGCATACCACTGATTGGTACACTTGTTCCTTGGTAAATTACATTCTTACTCTTTGTTCTACCATCATCTATCCAGCTATAAGCTAGTTCTACTTTAACACCGTCAGCAATTTGTGCAGAAGTACCTAAAGTTAGCTTGTAAGAAATATTAGTTCTGTTTTTAGTGTTAGATGAAAGACCGGTTATCCCATTATATGTAATTTTTTCTTTAACTAATGCAGGCCCAACACCAGCACCAGCAAAAACATCGAACATATCAAAATTAGTTAAATCTACATAACCGTTAATAAGTAAACGTGTAATAGTAGGTTTATGGCTTGCTGAAACATTAGTACCGGTAAAAGGTGCATTAGTCGCAGCTCCGGATTTCTTTAACTTTCCACTGATTATAGTACCTAAAGTTAAATCGGCTCTAAAGTTTTCGGAAATATAATAACCGATACCTAAATCAACTGGAACAGTTGTATTAGATTTTAATTTAACACCGGTTGCCTTATCTTTTTCTTCATTAAACATTGCTGCACCGGTATCTATTCTCAAATACCACTCATTATCCACGCCCTCGGCAAATGATACGCTAGAAGATAAAATTGTTGCACTTGTAGCAGCTATTAAAAGTAACTTTTGCATGATTATTAGCACCTCAAATTAAATAATTAAACATTGTATATTATTAACATATAATATTTTTTAGTTCTATATTTAACCGGCAATTAGATTCATATAATAAAGCTTTTATTAAGTTTTGTGACAAAATAAACACATATAGTTAATTCATGTTATTTTAGGTTCTGTGAAGATTTCTAAAAGATTTAATTTTGGCTATTTTCTGCTACAAATTATAAGATTTTTTTGAAATATGACTAACTATTCCTTCAAAAAGCTTATAATTTTCGCTTAAAAATATCTCAAAATAACAAATCAATTAGAAATCTTCACAGAACCTATGTATTTATTAAACTTATCTTTCTCATCTTTAAATTTATCGGCATCAGGCAAAGCAATTTTTTTTTGGGTAATATTTTTCCATCCTTTATTTTCTATAAAATCTTTTGCACGTTCTACCCATTCTATTAACCCCGGTGATTCTGGTTTAATAGCACCTATAGGACAATCAGGAACACAAACGCCGCAATCTATACATTCATCGGGGTTAATGACTAACATAAAATCATCTTCCCTTTCACCTTCATAAAAACAATCTACAGGACATACTTCAACACAATCGGTATATTTACATTTTACGCATTCATCGGTTACAACATAAGTCATTTTATTATCTGTTTTTGATTTTGTCAATTAATACAGCAGTTCTTAAAAGTAATACTAATAGAAAATATAATATAAAACTAATAAACATAATAATTAAAGGCTTTAGCATTGAAGAGTGAATAGTTGGACTCCCTAGCCTTAAAACACTAGCAGGCTGATGCAGGCTATACCAAATATTTACCGAGAATTTTACTATCGGTATGTTAATCAGTCCGATAAGAGCAATAATAGAAGAAGGATTTTGTGCCTTTCTTATATTATCCGCACTATTCACTATAATAATATAGCTTAAATATAATAAAAATAATATGAGCATGGAGGTAAGTCTTGCATCCCAAACCCACCATGTCCCCCATATAGGTTTTCCCCATAAAGAACCTGTTACTAAACTAATCAAAGTAAAAGTAGCCCCAACGTAACTAGAAGCTACGGCTAACAAATAGCTAATAGTAGTTTTCCATACTAAATAGCTAAAGCTGCATGCTGCCATGAAAACATAAACACCAAGAGCCATCCAAGAGGCAGGGACATGAACATACATAATGCGTACAAACTCACCTTGCTGATAATCTACCGGCGAAACTATAAGGGCTAAATAAAGACCTATAATCATCATTACGCAAGCAGATATAGCTAATATAGGTATTATAACCTTTGATAATTTATTAAAATAATAGGGGGTTAATAGTTTTAGCATGTTTTCTTAGTTCTTTATGTCATTCTTGCAATCCTTCTATGTCATTCCCGCGGAAGCGGGGATCCAGTAAATAAAAACTAAATATAATTTCCATTAACTTCTTGTTTTTAAAAATTTTTTGTGGATTCCCGCTTCCGCGGGAATGACAGCATCTAGGTTATCACTGTTGCTAGAAATAACAGTTCTTATCCTCTTAAAAAACTCTTTCATTAATAGCCCCGAATCTTCGGCAAGAATTCCGCTATATATTTCCGGTCTATGAAAACAAGCACTACTGTTAAAATATCGCAAATTACTTTCGACTGCTCCGTGCTTGGAATCAGAAGCCCCGTAAAATAAACGTTTTAACCTGCTATGAGCTATAGCTGTCGCACACATAGCACAAGGTTCTAAAGTAACGTAAATATCATAATCATTTAAATTTTTAGAAGATATAAGATTACATGCTTCATTAATAGCAATAATTTCAGCATGATAAAGAGCGTTATTTTTTTCTTCCGTATTGTTATGGGTACTAGCAATAATTTTCTGATTTAACCTATCTACAATTACCGCTCCGACCGGGACTTCATTTTTATCAAAAGCAATCTTGGCTTGTTTTAAAGCTTGCTCCATGAAAAAATTATTAAAATTAGCTTCTTTATCTAACAATATATTCACGGTAATTTACGTGTTCTTCGATCCCAAAAGGATCTTGGTGGATAATTATTTCAGCCTCCGGAAATTCCTGCAATATTTCAAAAGCAATCTCATCGCTAATTTTATGAGCATTATAAAGCGACATATTGCCGTCCATTTCTAGATGGCACTGGATAAAAGCTTTTTGACCGGCATATCTAGTTTTCATTTCGTGCATACCTTTTACCCCTAAATGGTTATTAACTATCGAGATAATTTTTTGTCTATCTTGTTCGGGTAATTCATGATCTACTAAATTTTTAAATGCCTTTTTAAATAAAGAATAAGAAGAGTGAAATATATATAACGAAATAACTACACCAAATAATGGGTCAACACACCAAAAATAATCACTTAAATTTATAGAGATAATTACTATAACATTAGTTAGTAAGTCCGTGAAATAATGAAGCTTATCGGCTTTTACTATTTCCGATCCTGTTTTTTTAATTACATAAGTTTGGTAAAGCACTAAAATAATTGTTAAGAATATACATACATACATTACAGTAGTAACGTCGCTAATATTCTCCGGTTTTGTTTTTTCAAATAAAGATTTAACCGAAGAAAAGCCTACAAAAAAAGCTGAAGCAAAGAAAAATATCGATTGAGAAAAAATTGTTAAATCCTGCATTTTTTCATGCCCGAATCGATGATGATGATCCGGCGGTTGCAGGGCAAATCTTAAAGCTATTAGATTAATAAAGGAGGAAGTTATATCAAGCATTGAATCAATTAAAGAAGCAAGGATTGATTGCGAATCGGTAACAACCCAAGCATATAATTTTATACTTAAAATAATTAATGCCATAGTAACCGATAAATAAGATGCCGATTTTATTAACCGATTACGGCTATTAGTATCCATGACAAATCTTTCCAATTTATTTTTTATAGTTTAACAAAGAAAATATAAAATTCAATTATAATGAGGTTCCGTGAACAAAATTAAAAATAATATTTTAAAATACAAATAATTTAAATTTTGTTTACAGAATCTAGTTTTAGCTTTACAAAATTCTAAAAACCATATACTTATTAAATTATATATTAATTTAGAGAGAATTATATGAAACTATTATCTAAAATTATGATTATAGCTCTTGCAGCTTCTATGTTACAAGCCTGTAACGGTCCGGGCAGTATGAATAAACAAGGTACAGGAACACTTCTTGGCGGTGCTGGCGGCGCATTACTTGGTTCTCAATTCGGTAAGGGCAAAGGACAGCTTGTTGGAGTAGGCGTAGGTGCATTACTTGGAGCAGTTCTTGGTGGACAAATCGGCGCAGGTATGGATGAGCAGGATAGAAGACTTGCAGAGCTTACCTCACAAAGAGCTTTAGAAACAGCTCCTAGCGGTAGTAACGTAGAATGGCGTAATCCGGATAACGGCAATTACGGTTACATAACACCTAATAAAACTTATAGAAATAGCACTGGTCAATATTGCCGTGAGTACACTCAAACAGTTGTAATAGGCGGGAAACAACAAAAAGCATACGGTAATGCATGCCGCCAACCTGACGGACAATGGCAAGTTGTGAATTGATAGACAAAACGTCATTGCGAGGAAAATTACAAAGTAATTGTCGAAGCAATCTGAGAAATTTTATTATTTCATGAGATTGCCATGTAGCTTATGGTTGCTCGCAATGACGTTATAACAAAAGAAGCAACCTATGACTTTCATAATAACAAGTACGGCATTTAAACATAATGATCGCATTCCTGATAAATTTACTTGTAAAGGACAAAATGTTTCACCGCATCTAGAATGGAGTAATGCTCCTTCAGATACTAAATCTTTTGCACTTATAATGGATGATCCGGATGCACCGGTAGAAATAGCACCGCCACACGGTATATGGAATCATTGGGTAATATATAATATTTCTGCTTCTATTACTAAGCTTTCAGAAGGACAATATAGATAGTAGTATTAAAATTTTAAATAATAGCTGGCAAGAAAAAAATATGGCGGTCCTTGTCGACCTGCCGGCAAACCTCATCGCTATTTTTTTAAACTATATGCTCTAAATGATAAATGATTATCTTGAGCTTGATGAGAATGCTAGCAAGCAAGATTTAGTATTAGCCCTGCAAAAACATTTACTTGCCTAGGCAGAACTAATCGGCATTTATTCTATTTAATGAATGCTATTTATTGCCCACTGTGTCATCACGTGGCTTGACCACGGGATGACAGAAGTGAACTGACACATGCAAAAACCTATAATCGAGTTTCGTAACGTATCTAAAAAATTCGGTAATAAATTGCCGATAAATAACGTTAGTTTCACTGTCAAAAAAAATAATTTCACTACTTTAATCGGACCTAACGGTGCAGGTAAAACTACCATAGTACGATTAATGCTTGGGCTTGAAAAACCTACAAGCGGCAAGATTATAATTGATCCCAAATTAAAAATTGGATATGTACCGCAGAAGTTCGGATTACCCCCTGATTTACCTATTACAGTAAAAAAATTTTTAGATTTGTTAGCACCAAGTAATTTTAATAACAATATTAAAGATATTAACTCATTTATTGATTTGGAACATATAAAAGATCAAGAAATTTCTAAGCTCTCAGGAGGACAGTTTCAAAAGGTAGTTCTTGCATGTTCAATAGTTAATAATCCCGACTTAATTATTTTAGATGAACCGTTACAGTCTTTAGACGTAACAAGCCAACAAGAATTTTATCAGCTTATTAATTTGATTCGTAAAAAGCTAAATATTACGGTTTTTATGATTTCTCATGATTTATTTACCGTAATAAAAAACTCCGATCAAGTGATATGCTTAAACGGTCACATATGTTGCAGCGGAATACCAAATGAAATAACTCCTAACTCTGAATTCTCAAATGCACTTTCTGCTCTAGGCTTCTATACCCACCACCATGACCATAAGCATTAGAATTCTTGCATAACTTATTTGTCTCCAAAAGGATCTCTCCTTATTAGCTATGTTATGCAAGAATTCTATTATACTTGAATTGTATTATACGCTCACCTAAGCTTGTTCTGTAGCATCACCTATCACCTCTACTTTTAATACATTGTGATCCGTATTATCGAACTCAGTTAAATCATTTTCATTTGTATTACCTGATTCTTGTTGGCCTGTTATATCACATTAAACAATTCTTTCGTAGTGAGCCTGGCCTTAGATAAGCTTTTTACCTTATAACTATTTTCAATAAAGAGTTTCTGCTGAACCTACCATAGCAAGTAATTTTTTATACTAAAACCGTCGTCAATTAAGATTTTTATCCGCAAACTATTTTTAATAACTAAGTCTTGCTGACTTGGTTCCATTGCAAGTAATTCTTTCACACTAACACCGGCATCAGTCAAACTTTTTATATTATAGTCATTTTCAACAAAGAATTCTTGTTTATCGTTTTCTATATTCAAAATTTGTGCAAAAGTAAAACCTATGTTAAGCAACGATATTTCCTCTTCTGTTAAATCTCAGTTAGTTTGCTTACTTATTATAATTTGTTGTAGTAATTTACTATCAGTTTTTAGCTCTTCAATAGTAGAATATTGATTAACTTGGTTATTAGCATTTTTTCCTAAGTTTAATTCTATTGTTGGTACTTCTCTTGTAATAGGATAAACATTTGTTGCATCGCCATATATAAATCTTGCTCCATTGGTTTTGGATTAAATATAGTGTTTATATCAAGTTTAGGAGTTTGTCCGCCACATCCTACATATAAATTTAATGCTTGTTTTTGTAATGCTTCTCTCAATTTATTTATTATAGGTACAAATAATAATTTATCTTCTTTCCCTAAATGCTCAAATGAATCTAGTACCATAGAAGTGGCTTTTCCTCTCCAGCAAGCCAAGCATATGACTGAGCTCTTATATTTCCTTTATCATCGGTAATTATATAAAAACCGGCATTTGCTTTACTCATACCGTCTAAAACACATCTTTCAGAATCATGTCCTATAGATTGGCAAGAATTACTAAATTTACCAAGCATAAAACCTCTCATATCATCGGTAGGTAATTTAGAAAAATACCTCTATATCAAAATTAATATCAGGCATATAATCTTCTTTTATAAAGTTCAATGCTTTTTGAAAACTATTATTATCTAGTTTTCCTTTTAAAGAAAAATTAGCTAAATTTTTTGCATGTAATTTATTTTCTTCTGATAATTCTTCTTCGTTGTACTTATAAGATTCTTTAATTACTATTTCAGTTACTAATTCTTTTAAATCATTTTTAGTTATCTGCTGAAAATCATTTAATTTATTTTCTTTAAGAATTTTTTGAAATTTTTCAGTTTTTTCCAGTAAGTGTGCATTACTGAAAATATATAATGAGTCTCTTCCAGATTTATTTAAAATTTGAAAAAATTCTAATGTTTTGGGAGACAATTTTTGTGGTAAATTAAATTGAAAACTCAATTCTATTGTTTCTTTTGTATCATAATTAACAGTTTTTAAGTAACTTTTTATATCTCCTAAATTTCCAAAGCAAGTAGATAATTTTTTAGCCATTTTTAAAGAATTTAAAACGCCATTCCCCGTATATAAGTCAGCGATTATTTGACAATATGGCAATACTTCCTTACATAGTTCTTTACTAATAAGATTTTTTTAAGGCGTGTATTTGTACTTAAATATTGCTTATGTATTTTTTCAAAAACATCATTAGTATTTAATTGATCAAAATTATTTTCTAATAATTCTTTTAATGTATCACTAGACTTGTATGGACCTACCCGATAATGCAAGAAAAAAATAATATATAACAGCAAAAAAAT
>NZ_JBFQGO010000009.1:0-36216 GCF_047973405.1 Rickettsia aeschlimannii | reverse complement strand
AAGATTAGCTTCTGCTTCTCATTCTGTATATAGGGTAGGTCCATACCATTATTTTGGTTAAAATATTCTCATTTTTATTATAAAAATTAAGCTTAGCTTAAAGACAAGCATATTCTAGAGACAAGTTTTTAAACATTGCTAGAGCTTTAAGTAGCTGTTCAGGTTTATCTTCAGCATCATATACTACTAGATACTCGCCACGTGAATATTCTAGGGCATAATTAAGGGCTTTCGGCTTATAACATGAAAATAAGACGGTAAATTATATAACACTATTTCTTTAATCATTAGATAATCGTCATCTTCGATAATAATTTTAACGCCTAACTTATCTTTTGGATAATTAATTAATGAAATATTTTTAATTATTAACCTTAACTTACTTAATTCTTTGTTAAATGGGCGAAATTTTTTTCTAATAATTTATAAAACAATATTTTTCATTTATAGCAGTATTGTATTACCGTGAACATCTTCATATATACAATAACCATTCACTACATAGGCTTGTATATAAGAATAATGATAAATTTTAATATAAGAAATATTGCTTATTAGCGGCAATATTATATTTTCATATAATATATCAATCATTATCTCATTATCGATAATTGCTTCTTCGATAATAGCTTTTAAACTAGTAGCTTGTTTTTTACCTAATAAGTTTTTATCTCTGATTATCTGTAATATTATATCTTCATTTATACATCTAACCATGCTGAAAAACTTATACCTGATATTTTATATTTCTTATTTGAAAGACTGCGATCCCAAAAAGAACCGATTTGAGCAGTTAACAAGTTTCTATTCTCTTTACTAAAATTAATTATCTTTGCAATTCCTAGCTGCTCATAAACTGAACTATCATATATATACATAGCTGTAATTTTAAGCATTATACCGTTTTTAAATTTAATCCCTTCACAAGTAGAAAAATTACATCTTCTTAGAACCAATATTAATTGAATGTCCAAAGCTAAATATATTTTGATTAAAAATAGTAACAGGGCGGATATTTTTAGACATTCCCATTAGTAAAGATATCTCACCTAAAAAATCTTCTTTAAGTTTTTTACTCTTACTCATTAAAATTTTAGGCTGAGCCGAAATAACAAAATCTTTATCTTCAAATAGCTTCAATTTATAGTAAATAGAAGCATCCGTGCTTATGTTTTTTCATTCAAAAATTTATCTTCTTTGTACAAAAAATGTACTCCAATATTTTGATTATCGGTAATACCGTATTCTACAGTACTATTTACAAATTGCTCATATTGATCAGAGGATAATTCTACTATCTTCTGCTCTAATCTTTTTATTTGTCGTAAGATTTTTGTATGAAGACTCGGCTGATCGCTTACTTTTTGAGGTATTCCTATAGATAAGCTACTATTTCTCTTATGTATAAAACGACTTCTTCTCTTTGCTTTTTCTTGTTTTTTGATATCTTATTAACTTTATTACCCCCTACAATATATCTATATCTTCCCTGCTCTAACAACCATGCCGAAGCATGTACCTTATTAATATCAAAAATAATTATAAGGCATACTAGACAATAATATAATCTTAATACCATAGCTGCTTAAATTTAAAAAACACACTATAACAGCAATTATAAATTGAGTAAGGAGCTAGGTAAAAAATTTTTAATTGAAGTAGTATATTGGAATATTGTAGTAATGATTTTATAACTTAAAATTCATTCAAAGAGGAAAATATGAACGATCCAAAATATAGAACTATTACTTTTACCGAAGAAAGTAGAACAGCAAATATTAATATATCCCCCGATAAAATAACAATTGGAGCTAATCAGCGTGTTACGTTTGAAAGCCTAGGCAATGTTGCGGAATTAATCTTAGGGCAGTAGTGTTAAAGTAACAGATCTTAATCATAAGGTATTTATAAATAATACCAATCGAGATAAGATAATTATATTATCAGGTGAACATATTTCTTTTGATGATAATCCATACGCTTAATAAATACGTTATTCTCGTGGAAGATTGGTTGCGTGGATACATGCACCGTCATTACGAGGAGCAAAGCGATGCGGCAATCCAGAAAAATAATAAAAAAATGCTATAAATTAGCATTTTTTGCAATGACGGGAGAACTGATCCACTTAGCAACTTTCTAAGACCCAAGCAGTACCTGATTTTGTAGTTTAAATAATTCCACAACTCCACCTTTAGCAAGTTTTAACATTGCTAAAAACTGCTCTTCTGAAAAAGGATTTTTCTCTGCCGTGCCTTGTACTTCGATTAAATTACCGTTACCTGCAAACACAAAATTACTATCCACGTCCGCATCACTATCTTCTAAATAATCCAAATCTAGTATCGCCTCACCTTTATATACACCGCAAGAAATAGCTGCAATTTGACTAATTAACGGGTTCACCTTTAAAACTCTCTTTTTCATCAAGGACCTAATAGCTAGGTGCAATGCTACGTAGCTTCCTGTTATTGCTGCAGTTCTAGTACCGCCGTCAGCATTAATAACATCACAATCTATAATAATTTGCCTCTCGCCGAGTTTCTTCACATCAATTACACATCGCATCGCCCTACCTATTAAACGCTGTATCTCTTGCGTTCTTCCGCCTTGTTTTCCGAGTGCCACTTCTCTTTTAATACGCTGTGATGTAGAACCGGGAAGCATACCGTACTCAGCAGTAATCCAGCCTTGATTTTGTCCCCTCAAGAATGGCGGTACGGTAGTTTCACAAGTAGCACTACACATGACATGTGTATTACCTATTTTAATAAGACATGAACCTTCCGCATTAATAAGCGGGGATAATTCTAATGAAATAGGACGTAATTGGTTGCTTTCTCTTCCTGACTGTCTCATAATACAATTTGTACTCCATAAGTAAAAATAAATAGTAGACGAAGTTTAATTTGGAAAAGAGTAAGGCATTTCATATTTTTTGACCGCAGCATACATACTAGTACGTGAGGATAAAAAAAATACGAAACAACGATGCCAATTTTTCAAATTAAACGAGTATACCATTGAAAAAATTTTTATTATATCTATATATATCTCAAAAAAGAACATAAATATAAAGTAAATAATATGATAGACGATAATATAGAAAATAATGAACAAACAATAAATGATATTGCTGAAGAGATAGTTGAAACGGCAAATCCGGAGATAACAGCGTTAAAAGCCGAGATTGAAGAGCTAAAAGATAAGCTAATAAGAACTACTGCCGAAATAGACAATACAAGAAAGCGTTTAGAAAAAGCACGTGACGAAGCAAAAGATTATGCAATTGCTACATTTGCTAAAGAACTACTAAATGTTAGTGATAATCTTTCAAGAGCATTAGCACATAAACCGGCAAATTCTGATGTAGAAGTCACAAATATTATTGCAGGCGTTCAGATGACTAAAGACGAGCTAGACAAAATCTTTCATAAACATCATATTGAAGAAATAAAGCCGGAAATAGGATCAATGTTCGACTATAATTTACATAATGCAATTGCGCAGATAGAACATCCTGATCATGCACCGAATAGTATTATTACTTTAATGCAATCAGGATATAAAATTAGAGATAGACTACTTCGTCCTGCTACCGTACAAGTAGTTAAAAAACCTTAATACTCGATGAACTTCAAAAATTGGCATCGTCGTTTTACAAGAGCTTCGGTTCTCACGTATTAAGTATACGCTGTGATCTTCGCCTTGTGAACTTCTGCTCTTTTTGAAGTTGATCTTCGTGTAGAAAATGGGAAAAATAATATGAATAGAACCGTTATATTTTGGCTAGTTTTTTTAGGGCTTTTTATAAGCGGTTTTATGCTAATTTCAGACGCAGTAAAACCATTTTTTATCGCATTTATACTATCTTACTTACTACAACCTGCTATAGGTTTTATCGCATCAAAATTTAAAATATCAAATAAATTTGCATCAAGCATAATTTATCTGATATTTTTGAGCATATTTTTCTTAAGCTTAACTATTTTAGTGCCGATAATTTATGGACAAATTTTTACTTTTATAAATAATATTCCAAAATATAACAATTATTTACAGACAGAAATATTACCGCCTATAATGGCAAAAATTTATTCGATAGAACCTGATATTGCCGATAAAATCAAGAATTCTTTAAGCAATTTTATAAATAGTATATTTACTATACTTGGCAGTATTGCTAATAATTTTTGGCGTTATACTATTATAACTATTAACATATTTGTTTTATTTTTACTTATACCTATAATATTATTCTATTTCCTACGTGATTGGGCTAAAATTATTGCAAACATGCAATCATTATTACCTATAAAAACCCGACCGAAAATCCTTGAAATATTATCGGCAATTAATAATCTGTTATCTGCTTACATAAGAGGACAACTAAATATTTGCTTATTATTATCTACTTATTATAGTATTGCATTTACCGTAATAGGTATTGATCTCGCTCTTTTACTTGGCATTTTAACAGGATTTTTAGTTATTATTCCTTTCCTTGGTACTTTTATATCGTTTCTTTTAACTCTAATTATCGGCTATTTAACTTTTGGTGTAACTACCAAATTATTATATATAATGATAATTTATCTAGTTGGAAATATTTGCGAGTCTTATATTTTCACCCCTAAAATTATCGGTGATAAAATAGGGTTGCATCCTCTTTGGATTATATTCTCAATTTTTGCCTGCGGCAGTTTATTTGGAATTATCGGAATATTTTTTGCTATACCGATTGCAGGGATTACAAAAATTTTACTTTTGAATCTAATTAAATTTTATAAATCTAGCAAATTCTATCGAATAGACGGCTAAAAAATTCTTATAATAGTGCAGCAATATATATTTCGTTTTACTACTTCTAATAAATATCATCCTGATGAATTTATTGTTTCTAGTTCTAACAATCAAGCTTATAATATTATAAAAAATTGGCAGTGCGGCTTTGGCGTTAACCCTTATAAATTTACTTTATTAATTAAAGGACCTTCTTCGTCAGGCAAAACTTATTTAACTAAAATATGGCAAAATTTAAGCAATGCCTATATTATTAAAGATATTTTTTTTAATGAAGAAATTTTAGAAAAATATAATGCTTTCATCATTGAAGATATTGAAAACTGGCAAGAGCCGACATTACTTCATATATTTAATATTATTAACGAAAAACAAAAATATCTTTTACTTACCGCATCTGATAAAAGCAGAAATTTTACTTTACCCGATTTATCTTCACGTATTAAATCAGTACTTAGTATGCTATTAAACTCACCTGACGATGAGTTAATCAAAATTCTAATATTTAAGCATTTTGCTATTTCTTCGGTAACAATATCCGGACAAATAATAGATTTTCTTTTAGTAAATTTGCCTAGGGAATATTCTAAAATTATAGAAATATTAGACAATATTAACTATTTTGCTTTAATTTCCAAAAGAAAAATAACAACTTCATTAGTCAAAGAAGTTTTAAATAAGTATAATCATAAAACTTTGTAACTTTTTCCTTGACTTGAAATCTTCTCAATATAACCTTTCTATAAATTAACTTTTTAGAAAAAATTGTGTTGGGATACGAAAAAAGTTTAAACAGAGAACAAAAACGGGCTATAGGCTTACTATCCTATAGGTACTTTTTTAGAATATTTTGATCTTATGCTATATGTTCATATGGCAGTACTTTTAAATGATTTATTTTTTCCTCAGTATGATCCTTTTGTTAATTCACTTCTTAATGCTTTTGCGTTTTGTTCTACTTTCGTTTTTAGACTGGTAGGGGCTATAATATTTGGTTGGATTGGTGACAATATAGGCAGAAAAGCATTATCACCACAGCTATTATGGCAATTACCTGCATTATTACAGCGACTCTTTCTCCTTACTCAGAAATAGGTATAGCTGCTACTAGTAGTTATAACATTATGTAGAGTTGCTCAAGGAATCTCATCAATGGGCAAAATTATTGGGGTTCAAATTTGCTTAACCGAAATCACAAAACCTCCTACTCAATATTCAAGCGTGGCCATGATTGTCACAGCATCTACTGTAGGAAGCGTTGCAGCACTCGGTATAGCATCTATAGTTACCAGCTATAGTTTAGTTGGCGTATAGCCTTTTGGATGGGAGCAGTTATTGCCGTGATTGGACTAACTGCACGAACTACTTTACGGGGAACTCCTGTATTTACAGATGCAAAACACCAACTTCAAGAAAGCTTAGCTGATGCTATTAAATATTAAAAAATTAAAAAACCATTTTCTGCTACAAGAAAAGGTCAATAAAAAAACTGTTTGGCTTATTTTTTAATTGAATGTGCATGGCCTGTATCATTTTATTTTACCTACTCACATTGTAGTAATATATTAAAAAATACCTTTGGTTACACCAGTAAACAGATCATACATAATAATTTTATTGTCTCAATAGTAAATTTAGGTTCATAAGACCTGATGCTTTTCCTGCTATACCTATATATATAACATTTTCCAATTTTTAAACATTTTACCTACCCAAGTTGGTTATTTGCTTTATCACAAGCCTTAATACATATTATTACCTCTCTTGGACTAGTTTTTTTAGTTAAATATTTTGATAATTGGGGAGTATTGTTTATATTAATTACAGTAAGTATAGGTTTTACGTGGGGAATATTATATTATGAAAAGCTGGATAAAGTGGTTGAAAGTTATCCTCAAACTTCGTTAGTGACCGTTTCAGCTGATAATCTTTAGGATATAGATACTAATAGCATAAAAATAAGAGCCTTTCTTTTATTACTGGAATTTTAAAGTATGCAGCTATAGTTACAAAATTTATTAAAGTCTCTTCAATAATTTTTTTAGCTTTCTCAGATGATTTAGCTCCTAAAATCTGTATATTATGGACTCTATCAAAAAGTTTTATAAGTGCCGTATTATATCTTTTCTGTTTAATTAACAGATTTAACCTTTCTTCAGCAGTGATTTTCCCGTAAGGTTTAATTCTAGTTAGGCCTTCTACATGTTTCGCTACCTCTTGCTCCAAAAAGGCCGTTAATCATTTCTTCAGTTAATTCTATATCCTCAATAGTACCATAAAGTAACGCAGCTTGTAGCATTATGGTCGTAAAAAGCTTAGGAACTTTTTCAGCTACAAACTCCGCAAGCATAATCGTCACCTCAATCGGATGCGAGTAATAAGGATCACCTGATTGACGCATTTGAGAACCGTGATATTTACAAGCGTAGTAAATGCCTTTTTTAACCTCCTCTATATCATCAATATGATTTTTTACTTTAGTGTTCAAATTATTGCAATAATATTTTAACTTTAAATATATTAGCAACCTTTGGTTATTTTGTATTTTAACAACTATCATTTTACTTTATTCACTGCTTTAACTTCCACTTCCTCGTGCAATGTAATATTATAATGAAATACGTAACTATGGCTAAAGCGAGATAAATAAAGATATAAACTGTCATACCTGGACTTGTTCCCGGTATCCAGAAAACCTTAAAAAGTTTTGGATCCCGTCAAGCCACGGGATGACAAATTAATAACATACCATTTTTATTTAACCCTAGCTATATCAAGCTCTAAATGGACAATCTCTTCTCGTTTTCTTCTTGTCAACGAATTACGTAAAATTTATTAGACTTCTTCAGAAATAAGGATTTAGAGAGGAATTTGAAAGAGACAGTTCACTTTGAACCGGAGCGTACATACTAGTATGTGAGGACGAGTGGTAAGGATCGACGTACAAATTACCTCTAGAAGTAGAGTTCCCGAAGAGATCTATTGTATGACACTGAACGTGTTTCCTGATTTACACAATAAAAAACTATAACTATAAAGAACCTAGGAATTTAGAAAAAGTACTAAAAAATGCTAAAATTTAGTATTTTTGGATTATTTCGTCAATTACTTTGTAATTTTCTTGCAATGGCATTAAATTATTAACTAATATATACTTAGTTAGAAATGCCATTTCACAAAGATACTGTTTTTCTTGATAGGTTTAACTATTGTAACATTTAAAACTGAAAAGCTTGAGTTTAAGCTTCATTCATTGTTTGATATTTTCGTTGAAATACTAAAAACTTTTGATTGGTGGGCGATGACGGAGTCGAACCGCCGACACTCTCGGTGTAAACGAGATACTCTACCAGCTGAGCTAATCGCCCATATTTTTTATTAATTAGTAAAATAACATCATTTATAATTAATAAGAAGTATATAAATAATTTAGCAAAATTTTATTAGTTTTTGCTTTTAAATTACTATAAAGTGTTATTTACTTTCGTTCAAACTTTTTATTTGCCTTGATAATCTGCTGATTTTTCTTGAGGCGGTATTTAATTTAATTATATTTTTTTTCACACCTTGCATTATCTTAGACTGAGCAACAGATAAAGCTAAGTTAGCATTTTCTTTATTACCAAGACTGATTTCATGTACAACTTTCTTTATAAAAGTTTTTATTGCACTAGATCGTTTTTTATTGATTAGAGTTCTTTTTACTGTTTGTCTAGCAGCTTTTTTTGCTGAAGAATGATTAGCCATCACCGAGTCCCTTATATTTTAATTTTTAATTTCTTCATTAGCATCTTGCTGTATATTTCCTTTAGCATTAATATCTCTATCTACAAATTCAATATATGCTATCGGTGCTAAATCACCATAACGGAATCCGGCTTTTATTATTCTAGTATAACCGCCAGGTCTATCTTTATATCTGGTACCTAAAATATTCATAAGCTTTTCTACTGCTTTTTTATCTTTTATTTTTGATAAAACGCTTCTTCTTACCGTTAAATCAGCTTTTTTAGCTTTAGTAATTAGAGTTTCAATGTAAGGTTTTAATTCCTTAGCTTTTGGTAAAGTAGTTTTAATTTGTTCATGGGTTACAAGTGCTACAGCCATATTAGCGAGCATTGCTTGCCTATGACTACTTGTTACATTTAACTTTCTGCCTGTAATTTTATGTCGCATTTTTTAGTCCTTAATTATAAGAATCTTCATAACGTTTAGATAATTCCTGAATATTTTCTGGTGGCCAATCCAGCACATCCATACCGAATCTTAAATTAAATTTTGCCAATATTTCTTTAATCTCATTTAAAGATTTCCTACCGAAATTTGGAGTTCTCAGCATATCGGACTCAGTTCTTTTTACTAAATCCCCTATATATATTATATTATCATTTTTCAAACAATTTGCCGATCTAACCGATAATTCCAATTCATCGACTCTCTTAAGTAAATAAGGTGAAAATGGTAAAGCATCAGTTTTAACTTGCTTATCTTCTTCCTGTTCTTCAAAAGAAATAAATAATTGTAATTGCTCCTGTAAAATACGTGCAGCTAAACCTACAGCCATTTCAGGTAATAAATCACCGTTAGTTTCTACAAACATAATTAATTTATCATAATCGGTAACCTGACCTACCCTAGTATTTTCTACCTTATAAGTAACACTCTTTACCGGATTAAATAAAGCATCTATAGCTATTTCACCAATAGGTAAATTATCCTCATAACTATTTGTGCTAAGTACATATCCTTTACCAACCTTGCAAGTTAATGCTATTTCAAGCTGCTTGTCCTTAGCTAGATCACAAATTACATGATCCGGATTCAGTATTTCTACATCATGACCTGTTTCAATCATACCGGCCGTTACAACACAAGGTCCTGTTGCCTTTAATTTCATGATACGTTTTTCTGCAACATGCATTTTTACTTCAATACCTTTAATGTTTAAAATCACTTCCGATACATCTTCTTTTACACCGGGTATAGAAGAAAATTCATGTTCTATAGCAGGAATCTTTATAGAAGTAATAGCTGCTCCTTGTAAAGAAGAAAGTAATACTCTTCTCATAGCATTACCGAGTGTTAAACCAAAACCTCTTTCTAAAGGTTCAACTACAATTTTAGCTTTATTATTGGTTTCTGGAAAATTTTCATAAGCGACCTTATTAGGCTTTATTAAAGTATTCCAATTTTTACTTAACGATAACATTTAATACCTATGATTCTCTTATACTCTTCTTCTTTTTGGCGGTCTTACTCCATTATGAGCAATTGACGATACATCTAAAATTGATGTAACCACAAAATTTTGTCCGAATAAAGCTCTCATTGCTGATTCACGCTGAGCTCCCGGTCCTCCAATCCTAATAGAAATAGTTTTTAGACCATATTCTTTCGCTTTTTCCGATGCTCTATCAATTGTTACTTGAGCTGCATAAGGTGTTGCTTTTCTTGCCCCTTTAAACCCATTACCTCCTGCCGATGCAGAAGAAATAGTATTACCTTGAATATCAGTAAATGTTACTATAGTATTATTAAATGATGCTCGGATATGCACAACACCAAGAGTGATAGTTTTTTTCTTTTTCTTAACTTTAACCGTCTGATTCATTATTTGTACTCTATAAACTATTATTTTACAGCTTTTTTCTTCCCGGCGATCGTAATAGCTTTACCTTTTCTAGTTCGAGCATTAGAATGCGTGTTCTGTCCTCTCACCGGCAACTTACGTATATGTCTAAGTCCTTGATAACATCTTATATCTTTCTTTTTCTTAATATTAAGCGTAACTTCTCGTCTTAAATCACCCTCAACTTTATACTCACTTTCAATAATATTACGTAAGCTTATTAACTCTTGATCTGTCAGTTCTTTCACTTTTTTATCTTTCGATATTTTTGCTTTATTACAGACCTCTGCTGCCATAGTACGCCCAAGACCATAAATGTAAGTTAAACTCACAACTAAACGTTTATTATCAGGAATATTAACACTTGCAATTCTTGCCACAAATAATCTCCAAAACTTTACTGGTAACTAGAAAATAATATAAAAATCTTTGATAAAGTCAATTTATTTTTAGTATTTTCTGTATATCAATTTCTATTTCTTGTTCATTTTTACTTCCATTAACTATATAAAAATTACCACTATTTTTATAATAATCTATTAACGGATATGTTTCTGTTTTATATACTTCAATTCTTTTTTTTATTACTTCTTCATTATCGTCTTTTCTATAATCAAATGTACTTGAACCGCAAACATCACATACATTATCAATTTTAGGCTGCAAGAAGTAGCTATTATATATTTTACCGCAATTTTTACAACTATATCTTCCTAAAATTCTTTTAATTAATAATTCATCTGAAACATCAAAATATATTATTTTAATTTTTTCTTTAATAAATGATTCAAAAAATTTCGCTTGCTCTAAATTACGCGGATATCCATCTAATATGTAACCGTTTTTATATTCAGAGGATAATAAAAAATTTTTGATTACTTGATTAACTATTTCATTAGGGATAAGCTCCCCTTGCTTAACGTAATTATTAATTAACTCTGCTTCACTAGTTGATGTTTTAATAATTGTTCTAAATATATCACCGATTGCTATATGTGGTAAATCAATTTTTTTAGCTATCTTTTTTCCTTGTGTTCCCTTTCCCGCTCCTGGAGGACCTAAAAAAATTACTATCACTATTAAAGCTCATTTTTAATTTTTTAATTTTACTTTCTTCATTAAACCTTCATACTTACTACTAAATAAGTAAGTTTGAATCTGAGTCATAGTATCAAGTACCACGTTCACTACAATTAAAAAACTCGTACCTCCTAAAGAAAGAGAGATTACATATTTATTCATTAATAGCTCCGGAATTACACATATTACACTTAAATATATCCCACCTATAACCGTAAGCCTTGTAAGTATATAATCAAAATAATCAGACGTATTTTTTCCTGGTCTTTTACCTGGAATATAAGCACCGTATTTTCTTAAATTATTAGCAGTTTCTTCAGAATTAAATACTATTGCAGTATAAAAAAAACTAAAAAACATAATTAATGCTACATATAATAAAATATATACGGGTTTTCCATGCCCTAAGTAATAAGTAAGCATTCCCATAGTTTCTGAATTACTATTAGAAAAATTAGCAAGCGTAGCAGGAAATAGTAAAATTGAACTAGCAAATATTGGAGGTATTACACCAGAAGTATTTAACTTGAGAGGCATATGGGTTGCTTCGCCTCCATAAATTTTATTTCCTACTTGTCTTTTAGGATACTGCACCAATAATTTTCTTTGGGCTTTTTCAAAAAATATAATTATAGCTATTAATACAACTACTCCAATACAAACAGCTATAGCTATTAAAGGCGATAATGCTCCTTTTCTTGATAATTCAAACATACTAATAATAGCACTAGGTACTCCCGAAATTATACCTATAAATATAATTAAAGACGTACCATTACCTATTCCGCGTTGTGTAATTTGTTCTCCTAACCACATTAATAGCATCGTGCCTACAACCAAAGTAATTACGGTTGTAACTCTAAAGAAAAAACCCGCTAAAATTACTACAGGACCGGTATTTGTTACAATCGACTCTAAACTTATAGCAACTCCATAAGCCTGAAAAGAAGCAAGCAGAACCGTTAAATATCTCGATAGCTGATTTACTTTTCTTTTGCCGACTTCCCCTTCTTTTTTTAAATTTTCCAAAGGTTTATATGCAACTGACATTAATTGGATAATAATTGAGGCGGTAATATACGGCATAATTGCTAAAGCAAAAATGGACATTCTACCTAGCGATCCCCCGGATAGCATATTAAACATTCCGAGTATTCCGGATTGATTCTTTGCAGCCACACTACTTAAAGCAATTGAATCTATACCAGGTATAGGTATAAAAGACCCAAATCTACATACTATAAGAATGAGAATAGTAAAAACAATGCGACTAACTAAATCATTGCCGGATTTTTTAGAAAAATTCTGCCCCATATACTATAATAATTTTCCACCTGCTTTCTCGATTAAATCCTTAGCTTTAGAAGAATAAGCATCTAATTTTAATGATAGAGGAGAAGCGAAATCATCACTACAAATAGATAATAATTTCACTAATTTCTTATTATTTTTATTATTAACTACTCCGACTTCTACCAATTTTTCTTTCGTAATAGTATCATCAGCCCTTAAACGCCCATCGGCTAACGCTTCTTCAATATTATAAATATTTATTATATTGTATTTTTTAGTTGAAATACAATTAAACCCTCTTTTAGGTAGTCTTTTGATCATAGGTGTTTGACCACCTTCAAAACCTTTTATTGCAACGCCGGATCTAGATTTTTGACCTTTAATTCCTCTACCGCCGGTTTTTCCTTTACCACTACCAATACCGCGTGCTATTCTTTTCTTATTTTTTTTAGCACCTATATTATTATATAATTCATTTAATCTCATTTAAAAACTCTAATTACATATTTTCTATTTTTAACAAATGCTTTACTTTTTCAACCATCCCTTTGATTGAATTAGTATTTGCAAGAATAACGCTCTTATTAATTTTGTTTAAACCAAGCCCAACTAATATCAATCTTTGATTATACTTACGACCTATAGCACTTTGAACTTGAGTAATTTTTATATTACTGATCTTATTATTCATAACTTCACCTTACTTACGCAACATTATTCATTAACTTGAATGTTAGAAGATTTTACAAATATTTCATTTACTTTTTTATCTCTTCTCATAGCAATAGATTTGGGTGATGCAAGTTTATTTAATGCATCAAATGTTGCAGAAATCATTGCGTAAACATTCGTTGAACCTATTGATTTAGCAACAATATCATGAACGCCTAAAGAGTCAAAAATTGCTCTCATAGATCCTCCGGCTATAATGCCTGTACCTGCTTTAGCTCTTCTTAAAATCACTTTAGCAGCTCCACTTTTACCAACAACGTCATGGTGAATAGTCCTATTTTGATATAACGGCACTTTCATCATTCTCTTTTTAGCGGCTTGTTTTGCCTTTCCTCGAGCTTCATTTACTTCTTTAGCTTTTCCGTGTCCCGCTCCGACTCTGCCGGCTTTATCACCGACAACTACATAAGCAGAAAAAGCAAATCTTCTACCGCCTTTTACTACTTTTGTAACTCTATTTACATCAACTAAAACTTCACTTAAAGTCTCGTCATTTTTTTTAACTTTAGACATTACTACAACCTTATAACCTAAAATTTTATTTTCTCTCTAGCTGCATCAGCTAGAGCTTTTACAACACCGTGATACTTATATCCGCCTCTATCAAACACTACGTCTTTTACCCCTGCAGAATCAGCTTTTTTTGCTATTTCTTCGCCTACTTTGATCGCATTTTCAATATTACAATGAGATTTTTTTAATTTTTTTATTTTCTCATCTAAAGTTGAAGCAGAAGCAATCGTTATAGACTTAGAATCATCAATAATTTGTGCATATATATGTCTACCTGACTTAAATATTGATAATCTAACTCTATTAGATGTTTTAGATATTTTATGTCTTATTCTACTTCTTCTTTTTTCAAATTTTAGCTTAGCACTACGCATATTTAACCCTTAAATTTAATTTTTCTTACCTTCTTTACGCGGTATAAATTGATTTTCAAATTTAATTCCTTTTCCTTTATAAGGCTCAGGTGGTCTCTGTTTTATAATAATTGAAGCAAATTGTCCTAATTTTTCCTTATCTGTTCCCTCAAGAATAATAATATTTTGCTTAGGCATCTCTATTTTAATATCTGAAGGTATTTCAATTTTTGTATTATGGCTTTTAGCAAGCATTAAATTTAAATATTTACCTTTTACCATTGCCCTATAACCGACTCCGTTAATTTCGAGTTTAAGCTTAAAACCTTCTTTAACGCCGGTAACCATATTTGATATTATGCTTCTTGCAGTACCCCACATAGCACGTGCATTTTTATTTGCATCTAAAGGTTTTACTAAAAGCTTATTTTCTGCCAATGAAATTGCTATATTGCCTTTAAAAGTTTTTGATAATTCACCTTTAGGTCCGGATATTTTTACTTCTAAATCATTTAAACCAATTTTTACACCTTCAGGTATAGTAATCGGCAATTTTCCAACACGTGACATTCTTTTTACCTTAAAATACTTTACAAATTACTTCGCCGCCGACATTTTTAATATGAGCTTCTCTATCAGACATAACACCGTAAGGAGTAGAAAGAATATATATACCCATATTATTATAATATCCTTTCAAATCTTTAATAGCAGAATATACTCTTTTTCCAGGCTTTGATACTCTATGAATTTCGCATATAGAAGCATCGCCATTAACAGAGTATTTTAAAGCTACCTCAGTATAACTAATATTATTTTTTTGAGTAGTTATATAATCCTTTATATAACCTTCTTTTTGCAAAACATCTAAAATTGAAGTTTTAATTTTAGAACTAGGAAAAGAAACATTTATCAATTTACTTTTATAAGCATTTCTAATTCTAGTTAACATATCTGCTACATTATCCGTCATTGACATATGATTTACCTATCAACTTTTACCAACTTGACTTAACTACACCGGGAACTAAGCCTCTGCCTATTAATTCTCTAAGCTTATTCCTCGATATACCAAACTTTCTTGTAACACCTCTTGGTCTACCTGTAAGCTCGCATCTATTTCTTATTCTAGTAGATGATGAATTTCTAGGTAATTGTGCAAGTGACATTACCAAAGAAAAACGCTCTTCTAATGAAATATTTTTATCATAAATTTTACTTTTTAGTGCTAAACGTTTATTATGTAAACTTTGTGATTTTTTTTTCCTACTTTCGTTCTTTTTTATAGAACTTACTTTTGCCATTATATATATCCTAAAAATTAATTATAAAAAGGTAAATTAAACCCTGATAACAAAAATTTACTTTCTTGATCTGTTTTAGCAGATGTAACGATTGTAATATCCATACCCCTTATTGTATCGATTTTATCGTAATTAATTTCAGGGAAAACTATCTGCTCTTTTAATCCAAAAGTAAAATTCCCTTTACCATCAAAACTTTTATAAGAAAAACCGCGAAATTCCTTAACACGGGGTAATGCAACAATTACTAACCTCTCTAAAAAATCATACATTCTATCTTTACGTAATGTAACCTTGCAGCCTATTTTCATATTTTCGCGTAACTTAAAAGTCGCAATAGATTTTCTCGCTAACGTTACAACCGGCTTCTGACCGGAAATCAAAGTAAGATCATTTACTGCATTATTAATTACTTTAGAATCAGCTGTTGCTTTCCCTACTCCCATATTTATAACAATTTTCTTAATTTGCGGTATTTCGTGTTTATTTTTATAAGAAAATTTTTTTTGTAAGTTTTCAATAATTTTTTGCTGATATAATTCTTTAAATCTTAACATTATTTACCTTCCTTACCGATAATTTCCCCTGATTTCTTTGCTACTCTAGCCTTAGAACCGTCTTCTAAGAATTTAAAAGCTACCTTGGTAGGGTTACCAGTTTTTGGATCGATGTGTGCAATATTTGAGATATGTATAGGTAATTCTTTAGTTATTATCCCGCCTTCACTCATTTGATTAGATTTAGTATGCTTTTTTACTAAATTTACTCCAGAAACAATTACTTTACTGTCCTCCGGGAACACTTTTAATATTTTACCTTTTTTCCCTTTGTGCTTTCCGGTAATAACAACAACTTCATCACCTTTTTTTACTTTTAATTTAATCATTTATAATACTTCCTCTGCAAGCGACATTATTCTAACATATTTTTTCGCTCTAAGTTCTCTTGTAACAGGCCCGAAAACTCTAGTACCGATAGGTTCATCTTGTTTATTCAAAAGCACTAATGCGTTTTTATCAAATTTTATTGTACTACCGTCAGGTCTTACTACTCCAGCCTTTGTACGAACAATCACGCCTTTATAAACATCACCCTTTTTAACCTTACCGCCGGGTATAGCGTCTTTAACAGATACAACTATAACATCACCCAGCTTTGCCACCATATGGTGAGAGCCACCTAAAACTTTAATACACATAACTTTTTTAGCACCAGAATTATCTGCAACTTCCAAGATGCTCTGCATTTGAATCATAAACTACTTCCAATTTTTTATACACGAGAAATAAAATAAACAATCTACCTTATAAAGTCAAAGATTAAAAAACCTTATTCCTCATTTACCACTACCCATGTTTTGGTTTTTGAGATAGGACGACTTTCAATTATACTAACTTTATCTCCTTCTTGATATTTATTTTCTGAATCATGAGCAGCATATTTTTTAGATACTTTCACAAATTTTTTATAAATAGGATGCTTAAACTTTCTTTCTACTTTTACTGTAACCGTCTTATCAGCTTTTGAACTTATAACCACACCTTGTAACACTCTTTTCGGCATTTTAATATTCCTCACTATTAGATCTTTTTGTTAATTCAGTTTTAATACGTGCTATAGACTTTTTGACTAACGAAAACCTACTAGTATTTTTTAACTCACCTAAAGCTTGTTGAAATCTTAAATTAAACAATTCTTTTTTTAAAAGATTAAGGTTTTTATAAAGCTCTTCTATTGTTTCAGTAGATAACTTACTTCTTAATAATTTTAAATCATTCATAACGTCTCACTATCCTTGTTCTAACAGGTAATTTTGCACTTGCAAGCTCCAAAGCTCTAAGTGCAACATTTTCTTCTACCCCTTCAATTTCAAACATAATTCTTCCAGGCGAAACTCTAACTGCAAAAAATTCAGGAGAACCTTTACCTTTACCCATTCTTACTTCAGCAGGCTTTTTAGAAACGGGAACATCCGGAAAAATGCGAATCCATAATCTTCCTTGCCTTTTCATACATCTAGTAGCAGCTTTTCTTCCTGCTTCTATTTGTCTTGCAGTAACACGCCAACCATCTATAGACTTTAGACCAAATGATCCAAAAGCAAGCGTCGTACCTGCTTTTGCTTTTGAAGCAACTCTACCCTTATGAGCTTTTCTAAATTTTTGTTTTTTCGGAGCTAACATTTTAATACTTAAAATTAATTATATCTTTTATTTTCTGTATATTCACCTTTATAAATCCACACTTTAACCCCTATAACTCCATAAGTAGTTATAGCCTCAGCTGTTGAATAATCAATATCAGCTCTTAAAGTATGTAACGGCATTCTTCCCTCTATATACCATTCGGTTCTAGCAATTTCAGCACCTCCAAGTCGTCCTGAACAACTAACCCTGATACCTTGTCCACCTTGTTTAAATGAAGCCTGCATTGCTGTTTTCATGGCTTTTCTAAAAGAAACTCTTTTTTCAAGCTGTAGTGCTATAGTTTGAGCTACTATAGCAGCATCTATATTAAATTTTCTAACTTCGTGAATATTTATATAAACTTCTTTTAAAGAAGTTATTTTCTCGATAGCTTTTTTTAGCTTATCAATTTCACTACCGTTTCTACCGATAATGATATTTGGTTTTTTGGCATTAATATTAATTATAATACTTTTATTAGAAGGGCGTTCAATTAAAACTCTGCTAATTTGAGCTTGATTAAAACCCTTATTTATTAAATCCCTAATTTTTAAATCTTGTATAAAAAGAGTTTTATAATGTTTTTCTGCATATAATACGGAATCCCAACCTTTAATTAAAGTCGGTCCAACTCTAAAACCATGTGCACAAACTTTCTGCCCCATTTTAACTATCCTCTTTTTCTGTAACAGTTATATAAAGATTACTAAAAAACTTATTTATTCTAGTTGCTCTTCCTTTTGCTCTTGGCATAACTCTTTTCATTACTAAAGCCTTACCTACAGTCGCTTTAGTAATAACCAATCTATCTATATCTAGACCTAAATTATTTTCAGCATTTGCAACAGCAGATTGTAAACAATCTTTTACAACTTTTGCAATTCTTTTAGGAGAAAAAGTTAATTGTACCAATGCTTCAGATACTTTCATATTTCTAATAAAGGCTGCAACTAAATTGAGCTTCCTTGAACTTACTCTAATAGATTTAGCTTGTGCCGTAGCAAAATTTTTATTTTCCTGTACCATAATAAATCTTTACTTTCTTTTGACTTTTTTATCTGCTCCATGACCGTGAAATGTTCTAGTAGGAGCAAACTCACCTAATTTTCTTCCAACCATTTCTTCATTTACAGAAACCGGAATAAATTTATTTCCATTATGAACAGAAAAGGTAAACCCTACAAAAATAGGTAAAATCGTTGATCTTCTAGACCAAGTTTTAATCATTTCAGATTTACCTGATTCCATTAATTCTTGAACTTTCTTTATTAAATAACCGTCTACAAAAGGCCCTTTCCATATTGAACGTGCCATACTAATACCTAATTAATTTAAAATCTATTTTCTTTTCTTTACGATAAATTTTGAAGTACGTTTATTTTTACGTGTCTTCTTACCCTTTGTTGGAAATCCCCAAGGAGTAACAGGATGGCGACCTCCTGAAGTTTTACCTTCACCACCGCCATGAGGGTGATCTACAGGATTCATTGCTACACCTCTAACATGCGGCCTCCAACCTAGCCATCTATTTCTACCTGCTTTGCCTAAATTAATATTTTTTTGATCCGGGTTAGATATACTACCTATAGTAGCTTTACAATCTAAAGGTACTAACCTAAATTCACCTGATCTTAATTTAATCTGAGCATATCCTGAATCTTTACCCACTAGATCTACTGAAGTACCTGCAGACCTTGCAATTTGACCGCCCTTACCGACTTTCATTTCAACATTATGTAAAGTAGTACCGATAGGAATGCATTTTAAAGGTAAACAATTTCCTATTTTTATATCAGCATCTTGACTTGATATTACTCTATCACCTACAGATAATTTTTGCGGTGCTAGAATATAAGAATATTCCCCATCTTTATATTTTATTAAAGCAATAAAAGCAGTTCTATTAGGGTCATACTCTATTCTTTCAACAATAGCAGAAATATCGATTTTATTTCTTTTAAAATCAATAATACGATATAATTTTTTGTGTCCTCCACCTCTGTACCAAGAAGTAATTCTACCTTGATTATTTCGTCCACCGGTTTTAGATATACCTTTGGTCAAAGATTTTAAAGGTCTGCCTTTCCATAAACTAGTTTTATCAACTTGAACTAACTCTCTAAGAGAAGGAGTAATTGGATTAAAGTTTTTTAAAGCCATTTATTTAATTCCTCCGGCAAAATCGATATTATGGTCTTTTTCTAATGTAACAATAGCTTTCTTTCTATTGATTTGAGCCCCTATAATTCCTTTAAATTTTTTCTTCTTACCTTTAACGTTTAAAATATTCACTTTTTTTACTTTTACTGTAAATATCTCTTCTATAGCCTTTTTAACGGTAAGTTTTTCAGCAAATTTATCTACATAAAAAGCGTATTTATTTTGTTCCGAAAGGGTTGTAGTTTTTTCTGTAATAATAGGTTTTCTAATTAAATCGTAGTATTTATAAGAACTCATCTTAACCTCTCTTCTAAAACGCTCACTGCTTCTTGTGATAATAGGACATATTCATGTCGTATTATATCATAAACATTTGCTCCTATTTGTGGAACAATCACAGTATTATAAATATTTTTTGCAGCTAAAGAAAAATTAACATCTACTTCATTTCCGTCTATTACAAAGAAACTTTTCCCTTGAAATTTGTTTAATATATTTACAAGAGCAGAAGTTTTAGGCTTATCTAGCTTTAAAGAATCTATTACTAATAATTTTCCTTCAGCGAATTTCTCGGATAAAGCATGAATTAAACCAAGTTTTCGTACTTTTTTAGGTAATTTTGTTGCATGACTACGTACTCTAGGTCCATGAGCTACACCACCACCACGCATCTGTACCGATCTAAGGGAACCTTGTCTTGCATTACCTGTACCTTTTTGCTTAAAAGGTTTTTTTGTGGTTCCTAATACTTCTGATACTGTTTTAGTTTTGTGGTTACCGGACATTGCCTTAGCTCTCTGCCAATCAATAACCTGCTTTATTATATCATCTCTGATAAATTCAACAGCAAATACATCTTCATTTAAGCTAATCTCACCAACTTCTTCATTAGCAAGACTTAATATTTTAGTTTTCATCTTTATTTAACCTTATAAAGTCTTATATAAAACTTTTATATAAATAATATTGCATGGCGTTTTGTTAATTTGATAACCTTTAACCCCAACAAACATGTCTAAATATCTATTATACAGTTATTGAAATCTTTTTTATTGCATCTTTTACTGAAAGATATGAATTTTTGTGACCAGGTATACTACCCTGAATCATAATAAGCTTACGCTCTTTATCAACGGCAAATATTTTCAAATTTTGAATAGTCACTTGGTTACATCCCATATGACCGGCCATTTTTTTGCCTTTGAAAACCTTTCCTGGATCTTGTCTTTGTCCTGTAGAACCATGCGAACGATGGGATATCGAAACACCGTGAGAAGCTTCAAGACCTCTAAAATTATGTCTTTTCATACTACCGGCAAATCCTTTACCTATAGTAGTTGCCGTTATATCGACAAATTGTCCTGCCGTAAAATGGTCTACTTCTAGACTTGCTGCTATATCAATAAAATTCTCTTCAGAAATTCTAAATTCTTTTAATTTAGTTTTAGGAGATATTTTAGCATTAGCAAAAACTTGTTTCATAGGTTTGGTTACTCTAGATATTTTTTTATCTTTTACACCTATAACCAAAGCATTATATCCATGTTTTTCTAGAGTTTTATGTCCTACTACTTGACAATCATCAACTTTTACTAATGTTAAAGAAATTCTTTCGCCTTTATCATTAAAAACACTAGTCATCCCAATTTTTTGAGCAATTATACCGGTTCTCATTCACTCCCCACTCTCTAATTCAATCACTACATCAACTCCTGCTGCTAAATCAACTTTACTTAAAGCATCGACAACCGCCGGATTCGGATCACCTATAACTAATAATCTTTTATGCTTTCTAATTTCAAATTGCTCTCTTGACTTCTTATGTACATGAGGAGACCTATTTACGGTAAATCTTCCAATTTTTCTAGGTAAAGGAATAGGACCATTAATGTTAGCAAATGTTCTTTTAACAGCACTAACTATCTCTTTTGTAGCTTGATCAAGACTACGGTAATCAAATGATTTTAAACGAATTTTGATTTTATTTTTCATTCAGTAAACCTAATATTTAAACAGCAAGACGTTTTTTTAGACATCTTTCCAAACTTTACTTCTAGAGGTAATTTGTACGTCGATCCGGTACTCGAACCCTCACGTACGTTATATACGCTGCGGTTCTGCGTTCCGTACCTTCTTCAAATTCTTCTCTATAAGCCGGTTCGGAAAAATGTTTATTACATCTTAAAACATAAATACCTATTATTTTTTAATAATAGGTATTTATAAAATCAATTAATTATTTATTTTAGTTACTACGCCGGCACCCACTGTTCTACCACCCTCACGTATAGAGAATTTCAACCCTTCCTGCATGGCAATCGGTTTAATTAATTCCACTGTAAAAGTAGCATTATCTCCAGGCATAACCATCTGCTTATCAGCAAACAATCTTATTGTACCAGTAACGTCTGTTGTTCTAAAATAGAACTGCGGACGATAGTCATTAGTAAATGGGGTATGACGTCCACCTTCTTCTTTACTAAGCACATATACTTCAGCTTCAAACTTATCATGTGGTTTTATGCTACCAGGTTTTGCGAGAACTTGTCCTCTTTCAACTTCTTCTCTTTTTGTACCACGTAGTAATATACCGACATTATCTCCGGCTTGTCCTTCATCAAGTAATTTTCTGAACATTTCTACACCGGTACAGGTAGTTTTTTGCGTATCTTTTAGACCGACTATTTCAATTTCATCACCTACCTTAATTATTCCTGACTCTACTCTACCAGTTACAACAGTACCTCTTCCTGAAATAGAGAATACATCTTCTATCGGCATTAAGAAAGGTTTATCCGTAACTCTTACAGGCTGCGGTATATAGCTATCTACTGCATCCATTAGCTCATTAATAGCTTTTTCACCTTCAGGCTTCCCTTCTAAAGCTTGAAGTGCAGAACCTTTAATAATAGGTATTTCATCACCCGGAAAACCATATTTTGATAATAATTCTCTTACTTCCATCTCTACTAGTTCTAATAGATCAGGATCATCCACCATATCTACTTTATTTAAGAATACTACCATAGCAGGCACGCCTACCTGTTTTGCTAGTAATATATGCTCTCTAGTTTGCGGCATAGGACCATCAGCAGCAGAAACTACTAATATTGCACCGTCCATCTGAGCGGCACCGGTTATCATGTTCTTTACATAGTCAGCATGTCCCGGACAATCTACGTGTGCATAGTGTCTATTTTTAGTCTCATATTCTACGTGTGCAGTAGAAATAGTTATACCTCTTTCTTTTTCTTCAGGAGCAGCATCAATTTGATCATACGCTGTAGCTTGTGCTCCACCTGTCTTAGCAAGTACTATAGTTATTGCTGCCGTTAAGGAAGTTTTACCGTGATCTACGTGACCGATCGTACCTATATTAACGTGCGGCTTAGTTCGTTCAAATTTTGCTTTTGCCATATTATTACTCTCTACAATTTTTTAGGTTTAATACAAGTTATTATAAGCGCATTTTTTTCTAAATTTATTTGTTACCACTATCTCTGGAGCGGGTGATGGGAATCGAACCCACACAGCCAGCTTGGAAGGCTGGAACTCTACCATTGAGCTACACCCGCATTGTGGCACTATTAATAAAATAATTTCAAAGTTATTTTATTAACAGTACTATATCAATTTTATTCAGATTTATAAATATACACAATTATGTTTTATTTTTAAATAAAATTAAACATACATACATGAAATCTTTTAAAATAAAATGATATGCTTCCCTGAACCATTTAAGTGGTGGAGGGAGAAGGATTCGAACCTTCGAACGCTTACGCGGGCAGATTTACAGTCTGCTGCCATTGACCACTCGGCCACCCCTCCTAAAGAACTTTACTGTATTAAATAGACTAATTCACTGTAAAATACAATATATAATTAGTATTAGGACTTAATAAAACTTCTTGCCGAATCATCAAATAAACAAATAGCAGCTTGCACATTTATTTAGTTGTAACTTTCTATAATAAATAGTAGTTTCTGTCAAGAACAAATTACTAACGGTTTTCAATAAGATGCAAAATAAAAAACTTGATTCTAAACATTGTTATTATATGTATGGGAAACATCCTGTATTTTCTGCTCTAAATAATCCAAAACGTCAAATTGACAATATTTTATGCACTAGGGAAATTTTTGATACAAACAAAAAATTAATAGGTACTAGATCTTATGAAATTGTTAATAACGATATTTTATCTAAATTACTGGAAAACCAAACACATCAAGGAATAGCTGCAAAAATTAGACCAATTTTTTCTTACAATTTAGAGGACATAGACATAACAAATCCAAAATGTAAAATTGCGATTCTTGATCAAATAACAGACACACAAAATATTGGAGCAATTATTCGTAGTGCCGCTGCTTTTGATATAAATGCTATAATATTACCTCAAGATAATTCTCCGAATGAAAGCGGCGGCATTGCTAAAGCGGCTTGCGGTACTTTAGAATTAATACCTATAATTAAAGTTACTAACTTACGCTCATGTATGAATTATCTTAAAAAACACGGCTTTTGGATTATAGGTCTAACAGGTTCTGCAAATTACTACTTTACCGATAAATTAATTTCCGACAAAATAGTATTGGTATTTGGCTCAGAAGATAAAGGCATACGAAGATTAGTCGCAGAAACATGTGATTATTTAGCTAAAATCCCTATTTCTCAGAGAGTAGAAAGTCTTAATGTATCAAATGCCGCTTCTATAATTTTTCATTCATTATATAAATAATATTTTTAATAAATCAAATATTGTTTTTTATTTACTTCGATATAAATATTTAGTCTACTAAAATTAAAGTCATAAACTTTTATTATATCAATTAATTTGAGAGAAAAGTCACGAAAAGGGGACCAAATGAACAAATTATCGAGAGTTTTGAAAAACAATTAGACATATTTATAAATGCACTGACAGAAAAAGAGATAACAACAGCTATATTAAACAATTTTTTTGATAAAGTGATCAATAACCTCAAGAATGTAAGATTAATTAATGATACTATATTTGATATATATCAAGGTAAAGCAGTAATTACTAAAGCTATATATTCCGATTATATAGCATCTTCCCAACCTAAATATAACGAACATTGGCAAAAATTTTATAGTTTTAATCGTAATCTTATGATAGAAAGCACATTAATATTTATTGCTAAGAATCTAAAAAAAGCTTCTTTAACAAACAAATTGTATTATAGCTTTGCTAAATTAGCCCAACAATTAGACTTGAATGCAGTAAGTGACCATTTTATGAAAAAAATAGATAATTATATAACATTTAACAATTTATGAAAAATTACAGAACCGAAAGTGATTCTTTTGGAGAAATTCAAATAAAAGAAAAATTTTATTGGGGGGCTCAAACTCAAAGATCTTTAGAAAATTTTAAAATAGGCAAGCAAAAAATGCCTGAAATTTTAATTCGTGCTCTTGCTATTTTAAAAAAATGTGCAGCACAGGTTAATCATGAGTTTGGGGATTTAGAAGCTAAAATCGCTATAAGTATAGATAAAGCCACGGATAGAATCTTAGAAGGCGAATTTGAGGATAATTTTCCTTTAGTAGTTTGGCAAACAGGTTCAGGAACGCAAACAAACATGAATATGAACGAGGTTATTGCCTCTATTGCCAACGAAGAATTAACAGGCAAAAAAGGCGGCAAATCTCCGGTACATCCTAACGATCATGTTAATAAAGGACAATCATCCAACGACTCTTTTCCAACCGCTATGCATATAGCAACCGTACTTGCAACTAAACAGCAACTGATACCAGCTTTGAATAATATACTTACCTCTTTGCAGGATAAGTCAAAAGATTGGGACAAAATCATAAAAATAGGACGTACCCACTTGCAGGATGCAACTCCTTTAACTCTTAAACAGGAATTCTCCGGATATATTACACAAATAGAGTATGCTTTAGAACGCATAGAAAATGCACTACAAAAAGTTTATCTACTTGCCCAAGGAGGAACGGCAGTCGGTACAGGTATTAACTCAAAAATAGGCTTTGATATAAAATTTGCCGAGAAAGTGGCAGAGTTTACTAAACAACCCTTTAAGACGACTCCTAATAAATTTGAAAGTCTAGCTGCTCACGACGCACTAGTAGAATTTTCAGGAACTCTTAATACTATAGCAGTTAGCTTAATGAAAATAGCAAATGATATAAGACTGCTCGGCTCCGGTCCAAGATGCGGTCTTGGTGAGCTACATTTACCTGAAAATGAACCTGGTTCTTCTATTATGCCCGGTAAAGTAAACCCTACACAAGTCGAAGCTTTAGCAATGGTGTGCAGTCAGGTGATGGGAAATCATGTTACAGTTACTATTGCCGGCTCAAACGGACATCTTGAACTTAACGTATTTAAACCCGTAATAATATACAATATCCTACAATCTATAGAGCTGTTATCCGATAGCGTAAATAGCTTTGTTACTCACTGTGTTAAAGGATTAGAACCAAATATAGCACGCATTAATGATTTACGTGATAAATCTCTAATGCTTGTTACAGCTCTTAATCCGCATATAGGCTATGATAATGCCGCAAAAATTGCTAAAGAAGCACATAAGCACGGGATCACTTTAAAAGAAGCAGCTAAAAAACTCAATCTTTTATCGGAAGCAGAATTTGATAAAATAGTAGTACCTGAAAAAATGGTTAGTCAATCTTAGATTTTATATAAAGACATTAATTTAAACTATTAATATTGCTGTACAAAATCTTATAAATAGGATAATATTAAATTAGTCTATTTATTATATTACCTATGTGAAACAAAATTTATCTAATCAAATTAACCTACTCGAAGCAAAAACTCATTTTTCCGATCTAATACAGCGTGTATAAGACGGAGAGCAAATTACCATTTGTAAGCATAATACGTCGGTTATTATAACTCAAAAACCTAAAATGGATAATATAGTAGAGCAAATAAGAGAATTCAGCAAAAGCAAAACATTAGCTTCTTATACTATTAAAGAGCTTAGAGATGAAGGTAGAAAATAGTGAAT
Organism: Rickettsia aeschlimannii; assembly: GCF_047973405.1. Taxonomy (NCBI): domain Bacteria; kingdom Pseudomonadati; phylum Pseudomonadota; class Alphaproteobacteria; order Rickettsiales; family Rickettsiaceae; genus Rickettsia; species Rickettsia aeschlimannii. The sequence goes on along the minus strand of NZ_JBFQGO010000009.1, from coordinate 9,128 downwards.
TCTAAACCGTTTATAGCCGATTGCTCTATAACTGTCTAATGGTTCTTTTATGATGAACGTGATAAATATTCAGATTTTACATTAGATTATTGTTATAAGTTTAGAGTGATAGTACCGCCTCTTTGAAGACTTGAAGTAACTAATGTAATATTAATAGCAGAAAAACGTGCTAGAATAAAATCAGTAGAGGTTTTAAAATTATAGATTTTTTAAACTCTCTCTCCCCCTTAATATATCAAATTTTAATTTTTCCATACATGAAATTATACAAACTGCAAGAGCCAACAATCTTACTGCATATGATACAACTTATTTATTAACTGCCATGCATGAAGGACTTCCTATGACCACTAACGATAAAGCATTAATCAAAGCATGTCATAATAACAGCATTCCACTATATAAGAAAATAATCCACATTTTTCATAAAAAGTTTATGGAAATTTCTAAATCTTTTATTATACTTAAACATTAATTATATAAAATAAAAGAGTATCATGGTTTTAAATATTAAAGCTCCTGAAAATATAGTATTAAAGCCGACCATTACAGTTTTCGGCGTTGGGGGTGCAGGTAGTAATGCAGTCAATAATATGATTAGTGCTAATCTGCAAGGTGCTAATTTTGTAGTAGCTAATACTGATGCACAATCGCTTGAACATTCTTTATGCACTAACAAAATACAACTCGGTGTTTCTACGACTAGAGGTCTTGGGGCAGGAGCTTCTCCTGAGGTTGGAGCACTTGCTGCTCAAGAATCAGAAAGCGAAATTCGTAGTTACCTAGAAAATAGCAATATGGTATTTATTACGGCAGGTATGGGCGGTGGTACAGGTACCGGTTCTGCACCGGTTATTGCACGCATTGCTAAAGAACTAGGCATCCTTACGGTTGGGGTAGTAACTAAACCTTTCCATTTTGAAGGCGGTCATCGTATGAAAACTGCCGATAAAGGACTTATTGAATTACAGCAATTCGTTGATACTTTAATTGTAATACCGAACCAAAATCTATTCCGTATTGCTAATGAACAAACGACGTTTGCCGATGCTTTCAAAATGGCAGATGACGTATTACATGCAGGCGTTAGAGGAGTAACGGATTTAATGATTATGCCGGGACTTATTAATCTTGATTTTGCCGATATTAAAGCAGTAATGAGCGAAATGGGTAAAGCAATGATGGGTACAGGTGAAGCTAGTGGCGAAGATAGAGCTATTAAAGCGGCAGAATCTGCAATTTCAAATCCACTGCTAGATCATAGCTCAATGTGCGGTGCAAGAGGTGTATTAATCAATATTACCGGCGGTTCCGACATGACCTTATTTGAAGTTGACAACGCTGCTAATAGAATTAGAGAAGAAGTAGATAACCTTGATGCTAATATTATTTTCGGTTCAACATTTAATCCGGAATTAAAAGGAATTATCAGAGTATCAGTTGTTGCTACCGGTATTGATGCCGATAAAGTACCGACATATAAACCCGCAATAGCTGAAACTACCAATATAGTTCCTGAGGAAACTTATAATAAAGCTATAGCACAACCTACACAAATAGAAGAAATTCCTGATTTTAACAGCTACAATACTGAAAATATTGAAATTACCGACTCTCCAATAAATCAAAATTTTATCGGAAATGAAAAAGAGCTAGGGTTACATGCAAATACTTTCAACAAATCTGAAGATGACTCACCCAAACCATCATTTTTAGGGAAAATATGGGGTTCTCTGCGTGCTTCAAATAATCAAACTTTAGAACGCAAAAACGTTGTTGTTAGTACTCTAGATCAAGATAATAAAGAGTCTGATATTCATGACATACCGGCTTTTTTAAGAAAGAAACGGGATTAGATTAGAAAATGAATATAATTTCAGAACAGCATAAAAAAGAATTATTAAAAATAACTAAAAATTTTCTTGCAGATACTGCATCACTAATAAATTATGTAGATAAAACATTTAAATGTCACATTCATGATTTATCTTTATCGGATCAAAAAGATTTAAAGTTTTTATAGCAAAAAGCTTTGCAAATCAAATTGATGTTTGTAAAACTAAAGAACATGCTCAAAATTTTTTACAAGAGTTACACGAGCTATGTGAAGATTTATTTGAAGAGATATTGGAAGATAAGCCTGTATATTAGTTTAGACATTGACGGAGCAACATAACACTATGCCGCATTAGATTTTACCGAATTAAATCAAAATAATATGCTGAATACAAGATTTAGCGAAACCTCCCTTGATTTTCATTTAATAGAAACGCTACCTAACTTTTCTAGTTACAAACAAAAATATAAGGCTGAAACTATAACCTTTACAGAATTAAAACAAAATAATTTTGCAAAAATATATTTGGAAAAACAGCAATATAACTCTCAAAGTATTCTTATTTCAAATATACAAAATAATCACAATAATTACATATTATTTCCTAAGATTATAAACCTTGAAGAACAAGTTACCATAGATATATTAAATAATTTATTATTATTAGGTGCTTATAATAAATGTAATTTTCCAATAACGGATCAGAAATATATTTTAGATTACCTAATAATGAAAGGCTTGCCATGAAAGTTTTTAGTTTAAATAATCAGCCTATATTAAAAGAAAATAAATTTGAAAATTCTATATTATTTTTAAGTACAAAAATAAACGAAAATGGTGATGTTGACTATAGTGAAGGCTTTTAGTACTGATATAGCCGATGGTAAAATAAATTCTTTTTATATAACTCCTCTAGGCGAGATAATGGATTCTAATTTAAAAAATAATCATATGTAAAATTATACTATTTCTTATATCATGTTTTTTAAATACTGATTTATTAGCTGATACCGATAAGCGGTTAAAAGATATTGCACCCTATCCTACGCCACTTGAAAATCAAAAGCGTTATGTAATTCATTTACCTACAGAGTCCAATGAAGAAAAGCTAAAAGTAGAATTGTAAGCAACACAAAATGCAATGCAAGATTATAATAGTGTTTGGTTTGGTGGTAAGCTGGAAACAAAAACTTTAGAAGGATGGGGATATAATTATTATATAATCGATCAAGTTAGCGATCACCCTGCTAGTAACAATGATGGCATACCCAAACGTAAAAGCAACCATACAACCGGTTAGTGTATTTTTAGGCGATGAAACATTTTTAAAATATAATAGCAAACTACCTATCGTAGTATATGCTCCAAAAGATGTTGAACTACATTACGTTATTTGGCATCAAAATGATACAATCAATTCTGCAAAGGAAGAATAGAACCATACTATTCTTCAAAAAAATTTAATATATTATATGACATTTAACGTCATCGCGAGCAGTCGTAGACTGCGTGGCAACCCAGAAAAAATAATCAAAAATTCTGTAAATCAGAATTTTTTACTAGATTGCTTCGTCGAAACTTGCGGTTTCTGCTCGTAATGACGAAGACTAACCTATACAACAAGGTCTGTAGTCGCTCGCAGTTAGCATACTAAATTACTCAAAATCTTCCTCTACAGCTTCAACTTCTTGCACTTCCGGTACAAAATGTTTAAGCATAGACTCAATGCCGTTTTTTAAGGTGATGGTGGAACTAGGACATCCAAGGCATGCACCACGAAGTGCTAATTTAACTACACCGTTTTCAAAGCCTTTATATATTATATCACCGCCGTCTTGTGCAACAGATGGACGCACCCTAGTTTCAATAATCTCTACGATTTGCTTCTCTATTTCCGAAAGCCCATCAAGGTTATGATTTACATTATCTGCTTTGGTGTTTTCTTCAAATACAGGAAAGCCTGAAACAAAATGATCCATAATAACCATTAAAATTTCAGGCTTTATAACTTGCCAATTACCTTCAGCTTGTTTAGTTACTGTTATAAAATCACTACCGAAAAACACTGATTTTACATTATTAATATGAAATAAGGATTCCGCAAGTTTGCTTCTTCCTTTTACTTCAGCAAGCTCACTAAAAAATACCGGCTGATCACTACTTATTTCCTGCCCCGGGAAAAATGTTATTGCATCCGGATTTGGAGTATCTTCAGTTTGAATAAACATAATTAAAGCACACTAATAAATTTGTTGATTATTATAAATTGATAGTACTACTTTTACAATATATTTGTATTTAGGCATTTTTGCATGGCTCTCAAAAACCGTATATGTCATTCCTGCGGCAGCAGGAATCCAGTACTACCTATCCACGTCATTGCAAGAAGGCATTTATGCCGACGAAGCAATCTCATAAAATTTAAGAGAGATTGCCACGTCGCTACGCTCCTCGCAATGACAATTATAAATATTTTGCTAGATTCGCGCTTTTAGCTAGGAATAACATAAGGCGGTAAATATCTAATTAATATATAAGCCGGTATAAAACAAAATCCTGCTACAATAAAGAAATAAGTCCAGCCTAAATAAGTAACTGCATAGCCTGAAATACTACCAAACAATATGGTACTAATATAAGCAATAGAAGTCATTAAAGCAATTTGGGTTATACAATATTTAGAACTACAGCATCTTAATTGGTAAGAAAAAAACGGCGACATAGTTAAGCCCTTGGTAAATTCTTGAAAAAAGACCGCTATATACAAACTTGTAATATCTCGATTATAAAAATAGAGAAATAAAAAAGATAGGCTAGATAAAGCATGATATATTAATGCTCTTTTAAGCAAATAAGAATATTCACATTTTCGGCACAAAAACCCACCTATAAAACCGCCAAGGATTGTAGCATACATACCAAAAGCTTTATATCCAAGAGCTAAATCTTTCTTCGTATACCCAATATCGAGATAAAACATATTCGGCATAATTGACAGAAAATTATCTTGAAGACGATATAGAAGCATAAAACTAACAATTATTAGCCATTTAGGTTTCTTGACAAAATCATAAAAAGCATGCCAAAATCTATCAAAATCATTAATAATTATCTTATCTTTAAATTTAAGTGGATAGATTATAATTAATAGTAATGACGGTATACATAAAATTGCCATAGCACGATAAACATCTTGCCAGGATATGATAGTAGATAAATATAACGCTCCTGAACCTGCTATAAGTATACCTATTCTAAAGCCTGTAGTACAAGCTGCCTCACTTATGCCCCAATTTTTATTTGTAATCAGTAACATCTGTGATGATTGAAGTAACATATCATAAATGGAAAAAAAAAATGCCACAGCTACTAAGCATAAAGCAAATGGTATAAAATGAGTGTTAGGGTTAAAATTTGTTAGAACATATACACAAAAAATACAACTAACCAAAGCAATAATTAAACAATATTTATATCCCCGCTTACTTAAAGGAGCAAAACTTACTTTTTCAAGCAAAGGACCCCATAAAAATTTAAATATATGAATAAAATTCACTAAACTAAAAAGCCCGATAGTGATTTTATCAAAACCGGATTCTCGAAGCCAAAAAGAAAGAGTCGAACCGGTAAGCAAATAAATTAAACCTCCGGGAAAAGAAATTATTAATATAAAGAAAATATTAGATATATATTGAAATCGTGAAAAATTTAAACTTATGAATTTATCCTCCTTTAAAATATACGGATGTCATTCCTGCGAAGGCATTGCCCACATGGATATCTAATCGTCATTGCGAGCAGCTATAAGGCTACGTGGCAATCTCATGAGATAATAATAAACTCTTGAGATTGCTTCGTCAATTACTTACGTAATTTCCTCGCAATGATATAAATGACGTAAATCTAAACTACGATACTTTTTTTCTTTTATTACCGTAGCTGTTACCGTCAAAGGTTCTTTTACGACTACTATCAAAAGAATTAAACTTTTTACCGTCACCGCCGGCTCTTTTACTGAATGATCTTTTACGATTATTTTTATCACTTCTAAACTCACTACGTAGCATAGATTCTCCTTTATTTACTAGACGATCGATTGCACGCCATCTAATAACATCATCAGGAGAAATAAAAGACAACGCATGTCCGGTAGCCCCTGCTCTACCAGTTCTACCTATCCTATGTAAATAATCTTCAGGACACATAGGTAAATCATAATTAATAACATGCTGTGTATGAGGAATATCAAGACCACGAGCCGCTACATCAGTTGCTACCATTATTCTATGGTTTGACTTACGAAATGATAAAATTACTCTTTCACGTTGACGCTGACTTAAATCACCGTGTATAGCTTCTGCTGTATGATTTTCATATTTCAACATTTTAGCTAATTGATCGGCAGAGCGTTTAGTCTTCACAAAAATGATGACCGATCCCTCCCTATTACCAAGTTGTTTAGTTAATTCACTAAATTTTTCTTTATCAGAAACATGCATTGATTCCTGTTTTATTTCTGAAGCTGCTTTATTAGTAGCACCTACCATAATACGTACCGGATTGTTTAGATATTTTTGAGAAACAGCAATAATATGTTTTGGCATAGTAGCAGAAAACATTAAAACTTGTCTTTTTTGCGGTAAAAATTTATTGATTTCTTCTAATTGTTCTTTCATCCCCATATCAAGCATTCTATCCATTTCGTCAAGTACGGTTATGCCTATACGATCAATTTTTAGACTTCCCCTATTTAAGTGATCAATAATACGCCCAGGCGTACCGATAATCACTTTTGGATTCTTTTTTAATTGCATAAATTGTTTAGGCATCGGTTCACCGCCTATCAAAACTGCACTATTAATTTTATAGGATGTAGTTACTTTATTTAAAGTACTGTGTATTTGTGTTGCTAATTCTCTAGTCGGAACAAGAATTAAAGCAGTAGTTTTATTTTTTATAAATGAATCAATTAACGGCAATAAATAAGCAAGAGTTTTGCCTGAACCTGTTTGGCTAGAAGCGAGTATGTCCGATCCCGCCATTGCAACCGGAATCGATTGCTTTTGTATTTCAGTCGGCTCAGTTATATTCATTGTCTCGAGAGCAATAATTAATTCTTCAGATAAATTAAAATTTTTCATTATATAATCCAATATAGTTTTAAATCAAAATATGCACATTATTGATTAGACCTCTTAACATAACTCATTTCTTAAAGATATATGAAACATCGACGCTGCTCTCTCATCCTTACATACTTAACTATGTACGCTGCGTAGAGTAGCAGTTCTTATTCGCTTTATAAGTTATGCAAGAGGTCTATTGTATAAAAAATAAGTTATAGTAAATTAAAATAACGACTTATATAATTATCCTGAATCAAAAAATATGCTTAAGCTAGATTACAAAACACCAACTAAATATATAAAACGATAATGAATAATGAAACTATTTTAGAATCTTATTCAAGCCAGAATAATATTATTAGATTTAGGGCATTTTCATGCCCTTTAGTAAAAATAATTTATTATACTTAAAATTATATAGGTTATTATAAAAACAAAATATTTACTATTTTGATAAAGACGACTAGGCTACCCTAAATTATAAACAATTTTGGATAGCTGCTTTTGGTATTATAAAATATATTTATTTAATTCTGAGGTTAACAGCATAGGCTTTTCCTTGCTTTTCTTCAAGATCAAAAATTACATCTTGTCCTTCTTCAAGGCTATGTAAACCTGCTGCCTCTAAGGCTGATTTGTGTACAAACACATCTTTGCCGCCATTTTCCTGTTCAATAAATCCAAAATTCTTTGTAGAATTATACCACTTAACTTTACCTACTATATTTGTAGCCATAAAAACCTTTATTAGATAGAAATTACTTATTTGAACTTAACACACACTTATAATAACTAAAACTTAAACTTTACTTTAAGCCTTACTTAAATATAAGAGCCGATAAAACTCATTATGCAAAACTACCTTACCTTGCGGTATTTGTCAATAAACATGTCAATAACATGCAAGAGAAAGTATTACTTTCTGAAACTAATCTATCATATTATTACTATTTTGTCACTATTTAAGTTAATTATCTAATAAATTAATGAGTAAACTAACTATTTTAAAGGTGTTTAATAACTTTTTCATATCAGACTAATATATTAACGATAAAAGTACTTGCTTTTTTGTATTTTTTTTATTAACCTGTCCACTTAGCAAATGTAACCTTAATATCCACAGCTGCCCGCGTGATGGAATGGTAGACATAACGGACTTAAAATCCGTGGAGCGTAAGCTCTTGCCGGTTCAAGTCCGGCCGCGGGTACCATTCGTCATTTTTAGCCAAATTCACCAATGTATCAAAACGGCGAACGCATCATAAAATCAAGCTTTTCAGGTTTCAATAATTAAGTTCCCAAATATTAAATTTACTAAACGTCTTTTTTCGCTCACACTGGAACTTTTAAATATCTTTTATAGGCACTTGAGGCTGTTGATATCAAGGAAGCCTGTAGGTAGCGATAACCGAAATTAATGCGTAGCTGTGCCCCTAATGTATTAATTCACATCGCAACTAGATATTTTATGAGCGAAACTGATTTAGAGATTGCCGCAAAAAACTAACCACCAAGCCAATGCTATTTAATATGTTTGCTTTAGCTGAACATTTGCATAAGACAATTGTCAAAATCAAGCAAATTACAATAGACGAATAGCATCACTGCCTCGCTTATTTTAGACTAAAGAAATCTAGCAAACAGAATAGATTGAAAAGGCAATAAGTAAAAGCTTTTCAGCGTTTTTTACTTAATAATACATACGCTTTAATAAATGTTGTTTACTATAGTGTGCTTGCTTCAGAATTTGTAGGATCAAGTTCAATTGCTTTATTATAAGACTCAAAAACTAAATTGTATTTACCTAGTAAATAGAAAAAGCCATATTTTTGAGTAAGATAGATTTATTGACTTATTCCCCTCCCCCTATAAATTACTTCTCTCACATGATAATTAAACTCTATCATTAATATATAAGCTAATTTTAAAGAGTTAAAATATAAAAAATAAAGAAGAAGAAATTTTAACCTCTGAGTCTTATATTTGATGAAGAGGAAGAAAGGAAATTAAAAGCTTAAAATGCAAGGAAAGAGCTTAAGTTAATACTAATAACTCTTAGAATAGTTTTGACTAGTTTTTTAACTTTCTGTTATTTCTTTTTTAACTATATAACGCGAGTTTCGAATTAATAGAGCATAGAATTTAGACTATCAAGAGAGATGTAA
>NZ_JBFQGO010000008.1:32500-36362 GCF_047973405.1 Rickettsia aeschlimannii | reverse complement strand
GTAGTACTATGCTCAAGTACAGCTTTTAGAATAGCTAAATCACCTTTCCCTATAGCTTGATTAAGATTACATAATTCTATTTTCGTAGTACTATGCTCAAGTACAGCTTTTAGAATAGCTAAATCACCTTTCTCTATAGCCTTATCAAGATTATAGGAATTTACTTTAGTATTAACATAATTAAGCAAACAAATTAATAGTTTAGAATTCCCTTGCTCTATAGCGTACCCTATACTAGTATCAGTGTATAATCCTTTCTGATTTAACATAGTCTCTATCTTGCTTAGAGAAAATTTATTAAAATTATATGTTTCTAAGGTTAAAGCTCTACTAAATACCCTGATTAAGTCAGCGTATGTTAATTCTTTCGGCTTTGTTTCTATATTTAAGTTAAATATTTCAGGATATGATTCATGATATTCCGAATGAATATTTTTATAAAATTTTACAAAAGCTTTATATTTTTTATGTAGAAAAGCCGGCAACTCCGCTATGCTTTTCATATTTTTAATTTTATTAGCACTTAAAGAAAAACTATAAATTTGATTGTCTAATTTATAACTTATACTAAAATCTGACGCTGCTAATAAATGAAAATTATCTCTTATATATTCAATCAATAAAGAGTCATTTTTTGTTCTAGCATCATAATTATTTTGAGCTAATTGTATAATATTTGCATCGCTGGCCTTATTATAAGTGCATAACACTATATTGCCCTGTATCCAATCTAAATGATGTTGAGCGGCTCCTGAATGACAAGAAAATATATGAACAATATTACATTGATTTGCAGTGGTATTATTTTGTATTTTATTAAGCAGTGCAATATCTAACACAGAAGTTGTACCTTCATCAGAAAATATACTCATTGATAAGTAAGAAGGCTCAGGCATAAAATATGATTTAATTTTTCCCCATAAACCTAAATTAGTAGGTTTATAGAAAAACTCTGATCCATGTGCATTTATAAAATATTCACTACCTGTACCTGAAGGTAAGTCAGCTAAGGTTTTTATTTCCTGGATATCAGGATTTTCATTTTTCATACTTATATCCGGGCCTTTAAACAATATTTTTTGCATATTTATATCCTTATATAATTAACTTGATTACCATATTCTATGGGAATTACCACATAATATGGTAATTTTTACAAAAGTCAAGATAGAGTAAGAAAAAATCATATAAAGCTATATAATATTTATATAGATAATAGCATTGAAAATAAGGCTATAAAGTAACCGGCAAAAAAGGGATAAGATTTTTTAAAATCTTATCCCTAGTTGCGAATAAAAATAGAGTTTAGAAAAAACTTGCAATATTATTTATTAAATCTCCGGATCAGTATTTCCCAATATTGTTGTATCTGAATTACTATCCGTATTTTCTTCCATAAAATTTAAATTGAGTGCAATAGTATTATTTAAAAGAATTTCAGAAGTTATTCCTTTGTGAATTACTGATTGAGCATTATTTATATTTTCTATTATACCTTTTGAAACAATATTTGCCCCTAATGTCCCCTCACCAGATATATTTAAAGTACTGCCTGATACTAGATTTAGTGTACCAACTATATTCAAAGACCTTCCTGCTTCTATAGTTACGGTAGTATCAGAATTGAATGAGATATTACTAAGAATCACATTTGATGCTATAATAAGTTTAAGAGTATTCATATTCATAGAGTCTAAATGAATATCTAAACAATCTTCAACCTTTATTTCTTTTAAATAATTTTCTTATGCCTCTTTTGACATCTCAAGTAACTCATTTTTAGAAATAGTCATTATGTTATGTATTTGATCATTATTAAAAGTAAGGATTGCACTATTTCCTGCTATTAACTCACATAACTTATCTAACTCATGACCAACTACGTAATCAATATCTTTAAAACTAAGTTGCTTTTGTTTAAGTAATTTTTTTTCATTAAGAAGATAGGTTGTTTTTGTATCGTTTATTGCTCCAAGTTCATTTATGCCTTTGTGCTTATCATCTTCATAATAATTACGAGCAATTTCAAATAATTTTGTTACTGCATTTGCACTAGCCATATCATTATAACTAGCTAATGTATTTAATAATTCATGATTTGAAATAATAGTTTTCATTTCTTCTGCACTTAATATTTTCTCTTTAACTAAAAAATGATCTTCCATCTTTTCTATTGATGATTTAGCTCTTACCGCTTGTACCCTTCTTGTCCCTAATGGTTTATAACTATCTATACTTTCCTTATCTTGTTTTTTCTTATACACCTCTTCTATTGCTTTTCGCTCTAATTCATTACTCTTATTCCACTCAAAAGCCTTTTTTCTTCATTTTCAGGTTGATCGTTTTTAATACGCTCTATTTTTGTATCTATTTCTACAATTTTCTCTTCTATAGATATACTTGATTTTTTATATATTTCTGCAAAAAATTCATCCTCTATTGTATAATTTTTATCTTTAATATATTTCCTAAATTCTGATTTTAATCTAAAAAATTCTTGCATGACTCCAGAATTTTTAATAATCTCAGGCAATTCAAAATTATTTAAATCACCTTGGATATATTGAAAATTTTCTTTTTGCTTTTCATAGTCAAATAAAAATTCTGCTTTTATATACTCTTCAATAGCATCAATAACGCTTACTACAAAACTTGTCTTTTCTACTTCAAAATCTAATTCGCTCATATTTATCCTAATTATTATTAAATTGAAATTTAAGAAATTTTAACTTTTGGTAGTATAATAATTAAGATAGTGTCAATGTCATAATAGTCAATTCAATGAGATTGGCATAAAAGGAGCAAAGCGCGAAGCCTATAACTAATAGGAAAGCGACGAGTAATGATGTAGGTGAGTCCAAATCAATTGACTATAAAATACGGTCATTGATTTTTATGCAAAATTCTATTGAACTATTCTCAATAAAAACTTACAACCACTTCCGTTTCTTAAAATATTTATAGGTAATAATTGTAGATAATAGCATTAAGAATAAGGCTATAGGATAACCATACGGTGATTTAAGCTCAGGCATTACGGTAAAATTCATGCCGTAAATACTAGCTATTAAAGTGGGTGGGAGAAAAAATATAGTCACCAACGAGAAAATTTTAATAATATTATTTTGTTCAATTGCAATCATACCGAGTGCTGCGTCTAGGGTTCTTGCAATCTCGCTAGATATAAATTGTGAAAAATTAATTATTGAGTCTACGTCTCGAAGCAATGTATCTAATAGATCCTTAGATGCTTTATTTTGAGTTATTTGTGGAGATTTTAAAATATATTGAATAGCCATAGTTAAAGAAAATAAACACTCACGGCTTTTAGAAAGTAAATCACCTTTTCGACCTATTTTTTTTAATACATTGGTATGATCTATACGCAAATCATTAATATTATTATCAAGTATTAAACGTCCATAATCATCAATATCCATACTAATCGACTGTACAATATTCGATAATCTTGTTACCATATTACGAAGTAACATAAATAAAATATTTTCTGCATTATGTGTGTTATTAAGCTGCTTAGCAAATTTATTTATACAGTCATTAAAGGGTATTAATTCTACGTAACGAACTGTTATAAGACAACATTTATGCAAAATAAATACTATAGAATGTGTTTCAGGAAATTCTTGCTCTTTATTAACGAGTTCCGTAATAGTTAGATATAACACCTCATTTTCAACATATAACCTCTCAGAAATCTCAATTTGCGATATGTCCTTTAAAGTCGGTATTTCTATATTTAATGTATTTTTTACTATTACTTTTTCTTCATCTGTTATATTGAATAAATCAATCCATAATGTGGATTCATTAATAATATATTCTTCATTTTTTACTATAGAAT
>NZ_JBFQGO010000008.1:0-27500 GCF_047973405.1 Rickettsia aeschlimannii | reverse complement strand
TGTATATTATCTATTTCATTTTTAAGGCTATTATACTCGGCAGCTGCTCCGTTAGTTGCATCTACATGGTCGATAATTTTATTATCTACTAATCTACCGACTAATAAATACATATCATTATACTCTTTTAATTTAATCAGCATCCTTATTTTGGTTGGATCGGATTTTACTTCCACCAGTTCACCTAAATCCGCTTTTTTAATTAAATGTGCAGGGATAGTTGCAAATGATAATGAAAAACTTAAATAACTATTAGCTACTATAGTATTAGTAGATTTGTTTAAAACTATAGCCTCATCAAGCGAACGCATCTCTGCTTCAGTATTAAGTGTTTTAGTAAATAAAGCGGGATTGTGAATTAAATCGTAATACATATCGCTTAAATCTTCAGCAACGGCTAAAGCCGTTTCTTTTAGCTGTAATTTATGCTCAGCAATATAAGATTCTGCAACTATCACGGATTGATCAAGAACCGTAGAAATCTTCTTATCAAACCAAGCTTGAACACTAAGATTAAAAAAATAAACAGAAAATACCGAAACAATTATAGTTGGAGTAGCTGCAACTAAACTAAAGGCAATTACAATACGATTTTGTAATTTAGAACTATCGTTATTATTATTTTTAGTAAAAAATTTTTGAGTTAGTAAAACACCTAAAATTAAAAAAATTGCTAAATCAACTAATAAAAATCCAATAATCGTATTAAAATTCTTTGACTCTAAAGATATCACATAAAAAGTAGCACAAGCAAAAATAATAGCTGCTGTTGCTAAAGTAAAAATTAGTACTCTACTAGAAAAATAAGAACGTAAATTCTGTTTAAGATAACTAAGCATAGATGCTGTTTATATGACTATAACAGTTCTTTATAACATAAAAAAAAGCTAATTGGAAATATTTCAAGTTTTAAGTACCTTATTGTCATTTCTGCAAAAGCTGGGTGTTGTTGCATTGATTGTTTTTATGTCATTCCCGCGAAAGCGGGAATCCAGTCAAACATATAAAAACTTGTTTTTATATTATATTTATTTCATCAAATACGTAACTTTGTATGGCTATTTTTTTGGATTCCTGCTTTCGCAGGAATAACATCTTGAACATTCGTACAACACATGCTCAAGCAACTAGATGACAATAAAAAAAGCTAGAAATATTAATATTTCTAGCTTTATATTTAGTATGAAAATTGTTTAAAATTTTATTCATCAAACATTTTTTTACGAGCAAATTTTCTCTGCCTTCTCGCTGCTTCTTGTGCTTTACGAACACGCTTCGCTGAAGGTGTTTCATAATAACGCTGTTCTTTCATCTTACGAAAATAAAGCTCTCTTTGTAGCTTTTTCTTAAAATTCTTAAGCGTATTATCACAATTACCGGCGTGAACATTTACTAGTATCACTAAAATTACTCTCCTTAAAAGATATTGCCTTAAAAGATATTGTGGTTTATTGAACTATACCCTATAATTAAGTTATATGTCAAGGTTAAAAATATGAGCATTCAAGAAGAACACCATATCAAAAAAATAAGCTTCGTGCAATCTTTATTAGAATTATTACCGTTTAATGAATGGAATAATAAACTACTCAAAGAAGCAGAAGAAAAGTGCGGTTTTGCAAAAGGCTATAGCTTAATAGTTTTTCCAGAAGGTTTATCCGAAATAGTAGGATTCTTGGAAGAGTATTTAGATAATATTATGCTAGAAAGCTTAAAGATAATAGCAGAACCATCAAAAATAAGAGAAAAAATATCTTTAGCCGTAAAGATTAGGATCAAAACCGTACTTCCTATTATTCATAGTAAGAATGCCGCTTATTTTGCATTAAACCCAATACAAGGAACTGAAGTTGCATTCCGTAGTTGTGATGCTATTTGGCGTTATGCCGGTGATAAATCTCTTGATTTTAACTATTATACAAAAAGAAGCTTATTGCTCTCGGTTTATGTTTCATCTATTCTTTTTTATATCCAAGACGAATCGGAAAATTATATTGAAACCGATAAATTTATTGAGACTGCCGTAGAAAATATAGTAAAAACTTTCGCACAGATGAAAAAATTACTCGCCCCTTCAAATATCCCCATAGTTAGAATGTTTACGTAGATATGCTTAATAGGTAGTAATATTAACTCCATATCAAATATAAAAATGCTATGAAACTTATAAATAAAGTTAATAATGAATTACATTTAATCACTTGTCATAAGGCTGTAAAAGAAGCTCAAGCATTGTTTAAACAACATGGTTCTAAATCAGAATCATTTGTTGATGAATTTTTAAAGCAGAAATATCAAGAAGCAAATAAAGAAAATTCTAAATTTTAACTTGTAACCCAATAATGTCTTCTCATAACAATAATTCTTGATTCTTCTTCCTTGATGGGTTTACTTGTGGAAGAAAAAGGACAGGAAAAAATTATCCGATATATACAGCAGACAAAGCTTGGGCTAGCTTACAATTAAGTTGCAATATTGTTTTGATTCGCTAATTCACATAATATGAAAACTCAATTTTAAAAAGAATGTTCTAATAAAGAGCATGATAGAACATTAGTTAATAATCAAGTATCCCTATAAGTTATTTCGATGAAAATTCAAAAACACTGAAGATACTTTTCTCTGAACTTGCTAAAGCGTATAAAAATAATTTAGAGCTTCAAGAGAAGATAAATGATGACAAATATTTATAGAAGAAACTAAACAAATCGAGCCAAAGTCAATATATACTTATCCACCTAGGAAAAATTAAAAACTTATGATGATATTTCTTTAGCAAAACCAATTTATATATCCAACTATTAAATTATAACGTATGTATAAGGCAAATTAAGGGTTATGAGCCAATTTATAAAAAAGCACGGATAGAGAAAGAAACGATAAAGAGCCGTACTGTTACTAAATATAAGAATGTACCTGAGTATAAAGAGATTCAAGTAAAAAAATTTAACGAAGTGAAATATAATGAAGATATTAATAGTATAAAGATAACAATAAAGAATTTAATATTTAAAATTTGTGATTTTCTAGCTCTTATGAAAACTATTCATTTAGAGCAAAAACAAAAGCTCCCACTAAATTTAAGTCATAAAGTAGAAAGTGATGCTAAAGCACAGTACCTTAGCGATTTAACAAAATATACTGGAGTTGAAGTAATGTTTAAATATTTAAATGAAAAGTGGAAATATTTAGAATACGAAGCACAAATATTATCGGCTTATGAAGCTGAAACGATAGGTAGTAACTAATAGTGAAATGAATTGAGTTAGACAAAATTTCTATATCATCTTTTAATCTGTAATACACTTTATTACTTTCTTAAATACCTTAAAAATTCTTGTATTATGACCTCTCTTGCATATAATTAAGATATTTTTAAAAATAATTTCTAAAATAATGACAAATACTAAATATTATCCTGAAGTTAGCTCGAATGCTGATTTTACAGGCTTAGAGCGAGAGATACTAAAATTTTGGCAAGACAATAATATATTCCAAAAATCTATTGATGATAGGAACGGAGAGTCAGAATTTATTTTTTATGACGGCCCGCCTTTTGCAAACGGTTTGCCGCATTACGGTCATTTGCTTACCGGCTTTATTAAAGACGTATATGCTAGATACCAAACCGTAAAAGGTAAGAAAGTCGAGCGTCGTTTTGGCTGGGACTGTCACGGTCTCCCTGCTGAAATGCAATCAGAGAAAGAACTTGGCATTTCAGGGCGTCTTGCAATAGCTAATTTTGGTATAGAGAAGTTTAATGCACATTGCAGAGCTTCGGTAATGAAATATGCTAATGATTGGAAAGAATATGTAACTCGTCAAGCAAGATGGGTGGATTTTAAAAATTCTTATAAAACGATGGATAAGAATTTTATGGAATCCGTACTTTGGGCATTTAAGGAGTTATATAATAAGGGGTTATTATATGAATCTATGCGGGTAATGCCTTATTCTTGGGCATGCGAAACACCGCTTTCTAATTTTGAAACAAGACTTGATAATTCTTATCGTGAGCGAGCCGATAAAGCTGTAACGGTGAGTTTTGTACTATGTCATCCCGTGGCTACGACCACAGGATCTTTTAAAGAATACCGTATACTAGCTTGGACGACGACACCTTGGACATTGCCGTCAAATTTAGCCTTAGCAGTCGGTAGTGATATAGATTATGCATTAGTCCCTAAAAATGATGTTTGTTATATAATAGCTGCCTCTTCCGTCCCTAAATATGCTAAAGAATTAGGACTTAGCGGTGAAGAAAATTTTGAGATAATTAAAGGCTCAGAACTTCAAGGATTAAGCTATAAATCTTTATTCGACTATTTCGAGAATCATCCAAACAGCTTCAAGATATTTGCAGGCGATTTCGTGGTTGAGGGTGACGGCACGGGAGTCGTACATATGGCTCCAGGCTTTGGTGAAGATGACCAAATACTTTGTGAATCGAAAGGTATTGAGCTTGTTTGTCCTGTTGATAATAGCGGTAAATTCACTAAAGAAATTCCTGATTTAGAGGGCTTACAAGTATTTGATGCAAATGACAAAATAATAATCAAACTGAAAGAGCAAGGAAATTGGCTAAAAACCGAGCAGTATATTCATAATTATCCTCATTGCTGGCGAACAGATACGCCTCTTATATATAAGGCTGTTCCGTCATGGTACGTAAAGGTTACGCAGTTTAAAGATAGAATGGTAGAGTTAAATCAGCAAATTAACTGGATACCTTTCCATGTTAAAGATAATTTATTTGGTAAGTGGCTTGAAAATGCTCGTGATTGGTCGATAAGCCGTAATAGATTCTGGGGAACGCCGCTGCCTGTATGGAAGTCCGATGATCCAAAATATCCACGCATAGATGTTTACGGCTCTATAGAGGAATTAGAGAAAGATTTTGGTGTTAAAGTTACTGATTTACATCGTCCGTTTATCGATAAACTGACAAGACCAAATCCTGACGATCCAACCGGTAAATCAACAATGCATAGAATAGAAGACGTGTTTGATTGCTGGTTTGAAAGCGGTTCAATGCCATATGGGCAAGCCCATTACCCTTTTGAAAATAAAGAGTGGTTTGAGGATCATTTCCCGGCTGATTTTATAGTTGAGTATTCAGCTCAAACACGCGGATGGTTTTATACTTTAATGGTGCTATCTACCGCTTTATTTGATCGCCCACCGTTTTTAAATTGTATATGCCACGGCGTAATTTTAGACGCTACAGGTCAAAAACTTTCAAAGCGTCTTAATAACTACGCCGATCCGCTGGAGCTATTTGATAAATACGGCTCTGACGCTTTAAGAGTTACGATGTTATCTTCAAACGTTGTTAAAGGTCAGGAGCTATTAATTGATAAAGACGGCAAAATGGTATTTGATACGCTTCGTCTATTTATCAAACCTATATGGAATGCTTACCATTTCTTTACGATGTATGCTAATGCCGATTCGCTTAAAGGCGAGCTTAATTTTAGCTCTAAAAACGTACTTGATGTTTATATATTATCTAAGCTTAAAATAGCAGTACAAAAAATTGAAGAGAGCTTAGATAATTTCGATACACAAACAGCTTATCATACAGTTTCAGAATTGTTTGAAGTGTTGAATAACTGGTATATAAGACGAAGCCGAGCTAGATTTTGGAAAAGCGAAAAAGATACAGATAAGCAAAATGCTTATAATACTCTATATTCATGTTTAGAAACCATGGCTATTGCGATGTCGGCACTAGTGCCTATGATTTCGGAAGCGATATATAAGGGATTACGTCATTGTGAGGAGCGTAACGACACAGCACTCTCAGGAAAATCAAACGTCATTGCGAGGAAAGACACAAGTCTTGACGAAGCAATCTCAGGAATATCTTATAAGATTGCCACTGCACTTTCAGTGTCTCACAATGATGAGATTAGCGTACATCTCTGCAACTACCCTACTCTCTCAGACTTTGAAATAAATCACGAGCTGGTTGCTACTATGGATAACGTGCTTGATATTTGCAGTAATAGCCTATTTATCCGAAGCACTGAAAATATCAGGGTAAGGCAGCCACTTGCTAGGATAGCTATTATCAGTAAACATAATAACAACCTCAAAGATTTTGAAGATTTAATTAAAGATGAAATTAATGTTAAGGCGGTAATTTATCGTGACGATCTAGAGAATTACGCAAGCAAAAAACTATTGATTAATTTCCCAATGCTTGGTAAACGTTTGCCGCATAAAATGAAAGAGATTATAGCCGCTTCTAAAAAAGGTGAGTGGGAAGCTATCGTAGGCGGTTTAGCTATATGCGGTGAAACCTTAAATAGTGATGAATATAAGTTAGTTTTAGAGCCGTATTCACATATCAAAGGAGCAGCAAGTTTTGAGAATAATAGTAGCTTGTTAATACTTGATTTAGAGCTAACACCTGAGTTAATAGAAGAAGGATATGCAAGAGACATTGTACGCTTTATACAACAGGCTCGAAAAGATGCTGATTTCTCTATCACTGACAGGATTTTAATTGAGATAATAAGCGAGTTTGATTTATCTAAGATAATTGATAATTATGGAGACTTTATTAAAGAACAAACTTTAGGCGAGTTTGCTAAAAATTTCACGCCTGATTATGTAAGTAAAGTAGAATTAGAGAACTATCAAATACAACTTAAAGTTAAGAAATCGTAAATTATTTTATTATCAATTAAGATACTGATAATTTACTTAGATTAATCTATAATACGCACGCTATAAATTAATTTAAGGTAAATTATCATGTACAACTCCTCCACAGCTCCGGGGGTTCTAAAATTAAAAGAACTACTAAGCCGGAAACTACTAAAACAGAAAATGCAATAACTCTAGGGTATTTAAAAAAATATTTTGATGCGTTTCATCCTAAAGACGGGACAGCATTAAATATTATAGCTAGCTTAGATGATCCGAATTTAAATAAAATAAATCTCATGGAAGACCTTATATCGCAAGGTGCAAATAAATACAAAGCATTAGAATTTGCACTTAAAAACAATAATGCACAAGCTGAAAATATTTACTTAATCATCTTACGTTTGAACCTAATCCCAGCCTAATACAAGCAATACACAATAAAAGTTTAATTTTAGTAAAGTATTTTGTAGAAGAAAAAGGAGCGAATGTAAATTTTAGTCATTATGGTTCTAATACACTAAATGTTACTGCCGGTTTGGAAGAACCTTACAAAACAGACATTACATGTGATCTTTTAATAAAAGGAGCAACTTATTTAAATACAACCTTAGAAGAAGCAGCACAAGGTGGTCAAAATGTAAACGATCTTCATAAGCAAATCTTTTTTAAAGCAATAAACGAAAATAAGCTTGAAGTAATTAAAAAATTTGTTGAAATATACGGTTTTGATGTTAATACTGAATATCGTTTTAACACACCATTAAGTACCGCAAATTTAAAAAATAGAAAAGAAATTGCAAAGTATCTTTTATCTAAAAATGCTAATTTAGATGTAGCTCTAAAAATAGCAATAATATACGGTAATTTAAATGCGGTAAAAACATTATTAGATGCAGGGGCAAAGATTAACGGCAATAAAGATGTATCACCTTTAATGCTTGCATCAGAGCATGTGCAGGTCACAATAGTAAAATATTTACTTAAACACGGTGCTAACTATAATGTTAAAGGATAGGAAAAAGATAACTTACATAGCGATGTATCGTATCAACTAACTCAAATCACTGAGATTTCTATATTGTGTGAAAAGGCTAATAATCCTAACCACAAATAATATTAGAGAGGATATTAAAAACAAGTATATCATCAGATTACGACGGATATAATAATTTATCATCAGAACAAATAAAGCAAAAATTTTCTAAATTCAAAAAAACAACTATCTAAAGATTTACAAAATTTTGCAGAAATTAAAGCACTGTTAGAATATTATTCTAGCGGGAAGAAAATTCCAATAAATACAAATACTGTAGTAGAAGACGAGGGCCATGTTTCTGATTTTAAGGTTGAAACTGAAAAACCTAACACAGGCTTTAGGTTAAAACATACTCCTTCTAAATCAGGTATATTTAGCACTTTTGCCCTTGATGGACTTGATGAAGAAACGTCTTTAGGCGGTGGATATAAAAATATTTGATTCTGAGCTTTAATAATGTCATTCCTACGATAAGATTGCTTCATTGCCTGCTCTTATGTCATTCCCGCATAGGCGTTGTTGCGTGGGCCAGTTTCCTAATTGTTACCCTGTGGCTTGTCCACGGGGTCTAGTTAAAAATACTAATAATATTAGTATTTTTAACTAGATTGCTTCATCAAAACTTACAATTTTTCCTCACAATGACAACAAAACCTCCTGCAGATTTATTAGATACATATATATTACCCTGAAATATGATTCTCATATTTCAGGGTAATATATACTTTTTTATAAAAAAATCTAATTAAAGTACGGAGGAACCATGACGCATCCAAATCTTACGGAAGGAAATAATTATTTTAGGGATGAGAAATATAAAGAAGCTATAGACATATATAGTAAAATACACAAAAGCTCTAATTATTATCAAGAAGCACAATATTATTTAGGAGAGTGTTACCTTAATCAAGAAGAATTTATAGAAGCTGTAGAGGCATATAAAAGGTAAACAAAAATCATTATCTATTTGAAAAAGCTAGCTTAAATATTTCAGTTATTGAGAAAAATTTTGACTTAATTAATATGGATATATTCTAAATAAATGAATATAGTAAACTGATCTCCATTTTGTACTTCGTTGTTCGTTGTCTTGCTTATTAATATATAGGCTCTACCCTTACGCTTGTCATAAAATGGAGCTGAGTTTACTATAGTAGCGAATTATAAGCGAAAGACAATATACTAGGTTCTGTAAAGGAAAATTAAATTATTTATATTTTCAGATATTTTTTAGCGAAAATTAATAAGATTTTTGCAGTAATAGTTGTTCCTATTTCAAAACAATCTTATAATTTGCAGCAAAGAAGAGCAAAAATAGATTAATTTAATTTTCCTTTACAGAACCTAGTATATCAAGCAAATTCTAATAATACCTGCCCTCTTACAACATTATCCTTTTCATTAACAAAAATTTTAGCTATTTTCCCGTCTCTTTCGGCAAGAATCAGGTTTTCCATTTTCATAGCAGTTAAAATCATAATTTCTTGTCCTGCCGTCACTTCCTGCCCTTCTTTCACCTTTATCGCAGCAATCTGACCGCTTAGAGGAGCTTGTAGTTCGGAGCTTTCTTCCAGCACTACTTTTGAGACCATCAACGCTTCAAGTTCTGATATACGAGGAGAGCGTACAAAGGCTTTTACGCTAATACCGGCATGCGATAATAAATAACCGGTTCTGATATTCTCAATTTTCACATTTGTCTTTTTACCGTTAATTATAGCCGTAAAAAGTTCATTACCTAAATTCCAGTTACTACGAATATATATTCTATCGCTTTCGTGACGTATATTATAGCCGTTTTCAACAGGTGTAATTAATACAGGAAATAGTTTATCATCGATAGTTACTACCCACCTTGTACCTATTTTGTTAGCCTGATTGTTAATATTGCCGGAAATTAAAGAAGCACGTCTTTGCTCCGATATATAAATAAAAATAGCCGTTGCTAAAAATACAGTAGTTACTTCTGAAGTTAGACTAGCTCCGGAAAAACCGTCAGGATATTCTTCTTGAATAAAGGCAGTAGAAATATCGCCGCTAACAAAGCGTGGATGTAGCATTACCGCTTCTAAGAAACTGATATTATGAGCAATACCGTTAATTATATAAGAACTCAAAGCAGAACGCATTAGCTCAATTGCCTGCTCTCTTGTTTCACCATAAGTACATAATTTTGCAATCATTGAGTCATAAAACATACTTACTTCGCCGCCAAGCCCAATCCCTGTATCTATACGGATATTAGGACTCTTTGCAGGTTCGGAATAAGCTATAATTCTACCGCTAGAAGGTAAGAAACCTCGGCTTGGGTTTTCGGCACAAATTCGTGATTCAAATGCCCAACCTTTTAATTTTACGTCATCTTGCGTAAATGATAATTTCTCGCCGGCTGCGATTTGTATCATCTCTTCAACGATATCTATACCGGTAATTAGCTCAGTAACAGGATGCTCGACTTGCAACCTAGTATTCATCTCTAAAAAATAGAAATTTTTATTGCTATCTACTATAAACTCAACGGTACCGGCCGAATAATATCCCACTTTTTGAGATAAGGATATTACCTGCCGATACATTTCTTGCCTTATATCTTCAGTAATAAAAGAACTTGGTGCTTCTTCGATTATTTTTTGATGGTGACGCTGTATTGAACATTCCCGCTCTCCGAGACATACACTATTGCCATATTGATCGGCAATTAGCTGAATTTCAATATGACGGGGAGTTTGAATTAACTTCTCAATAAATAATCTATCGTCACTAAAACTATTGGCTGCTTCAAGCTTTGCCGACTCAAAAGCATTGGCCATTTCAGCGGGATTATTCACTACTCTCATACCACGCCCACCGCCGCCGGCAGCCGCTTTTACTATTACCGGAAAACCAATCTCTTTAGCAATATCTATAGCTTGTTTAACATCGTTTATAGTTCCCATATAACCCGGAACGGTGCTAACTCCGGCTTCTATCGCTATCTTTTTTGCTTCGATTTTATCGCCCATTTTTTTAATAGTTCCGGCACTCGGTCCTATTAAAACAACACCTTCTCTTTTAAGAATATTGGCAAAATTTGGATTTTCTGATAAAAAACCGTAACCTGGATGTACTGCATTTGCGCCACTTTCACGAATCGCCGAAATAATATTTTTAATAGATAAATAACTTTCCGTTACAGGGGAATCACCTATATAATAAGCTTCATCTGCATGCTGCACATACATTGAGTTTGTATCTGCTTCAGAATATACTGCAACCGACTTTATCCCCATCTTTTTTAAGGTACGTATTATCCTAACGGCGATCTCGCTACGATTAGCAATTAAAATTTTATCAAACAATGGTTTATTCATAGTTTTTTGTATCCTAATGTCACCCCGTGGTTTGACCACGGGGTCTTGTGTCACAGACTGTATTCTGAGATCCCGTGGTCAAGCCACGAGGTGACAGCTAAAGCGGCAAATTATTATGCTTCTTCCAAGGCAGTTCTACTTTTTTAGTACGCAGGAAATTTAACGCCTTACATATTCGCCATCTGGTATTTTGCGGTCTTATAATATCATCCAAATATCCCCTAGATGCCGCAACAAAAGGCGAAGTTACTACTTTCCTATATTCATCGATTTTTTGTTTTTTAGCTTCAGGGTTTTTACATTCTTCCTTAAATATTATCTCGGCTGCTCCCTCTGCCCCCATAACGGCGATTTCCGAATTAAACCAAGCATAGTTTATATCGCCTCTAAGATGCTTAGAGTTCATAACTATATAAGCACCTCCATAAGCCTTACGGGTAATTACAGTAATCTTCGGCACTGTAGCTTCCGCATAAGCGTATAACAGCTTAGCCCCGTGTTTAATAATACCGTCATGCTCTTGGGATGTACCAGGCAAAAATCCAGGCACATCAACAAGACTTACTATAGGAATATTGAAAGCATCACAAAATCTAATAAATCTTGCTGCTTTTCTTGAGGCGTTTATATCTAAACACCCTGCTAAATGCAAAGGCTGATTAGCCACAAATCCTACCGGATAACCTTCCATATAACCAAAGCCAATAATGATATTCTTAGCAAAATCAGGTTGTAGTTCAAAAAATTCTCCCTCATCAACGATACGCTCAACAAGCTCTTTCATATCATAAGGCTTATCAGGAGTGTTAGGTATTAACGTGCTAAGAGACATATCAACTCTATCGGCAGGATCAACAGTCGAACGAACAGGAAGAGGACTACGATTGGATGACGGAAGGAAATTAAAGAATTTACGAATTTCAAGCAATGCTTCTATATCATTGTTGAATGCAAGATCGGCAACGCCGCTTTTAGTGGTATGCATCCTAGCACCACCAAGCTTTTCTTGGCTTACTTCTTCACCCGTAACGGTTTTTACTACATCGGGACCGGTTACGAACATATAAGAACTATTCTTAACCATAAATATAAAATCGGTTAAGGCAGGAGAATATACCGCACCACCGGCACAAGGTCCCATAATTAGGGTAATTTGAGGGATGACACCCGACGCTAAAACATTACGCTGAAATAATTCACCGTATCCGGCCAGAGCATCAACCCCTTCTTGAATTCTTGCTCCCCCTGAGTCGTTAATACCGATTACAGGAGCACCGGTTTCTATAGCTTGATCGATAATATCGCAGATTTTCTTAGCATGATATTCCCCAAGAGAGCCGCCGAGTACGGTAAAATCTTGGCTATAAATAAATACCAACCTACCGTTTATCGTACCGTGTCCCGTTACAACACCGTCACCTAAAAACTTTTTATCCTGCATCCCAAAATTATCGCATCTATGGGATACAAACATACCTGTTTCAGTAAAGCTATTCGGATCTAATAATACTTCTATGCGTTCTCGTGCAGTTAACTTACCTTTTTGATGTTGTGCGTTGATCCTAGCTTCACCGCCCCCTTGCCTTGCAATATTTCTTCTCTCATCCAGTAACTCAGGAGAGATTATATTACTTTGATTCATAGATTATTTAATAGTTTTATTTTCTAAAATATTCAATATAATATAATAATTCTAATGTGAAAAGATAATTATTTATGTCATCTACCAAAGATATCAAAGAAGCACCGGAAAAAGCCAAATCACCGGCTAAATTTGATAATTTATCAACTGCCTTAAAAAAGAATTTACAAAGAAGAAAGAAAGTTAAAACGAAAGATACTACAAGCCAAGCTTTATCTGCATTACAAACAATAGTAAAAAATTACACTGATTCTACGGACGAAAAAATTTCTCTTGTAGATGAATTAATAAAATCAAGACGCTTAGAAACAGAAAGTAAATAAGCACCACATTTGACATATTAATATAAATTGCTAATATTTGGAGAGTTTAGATTTTGTTGCATAGCTCGCTTATGTCATTCCCGCATAGGCGGGAATCCAGGGTAAAGCGAGATAAATCGAGTTTTTAGTTTTAAAAACTTACTGTATTTACATTTTTTAATTACTGGATTCCTGTTTTCACGGAAATGACATAAGAGTCACCCAACAAAATTGGCATTTAAAATATTTTATATCATGGACACAAACAAATTATATCTTTTCAAAGATAGACGATTTTTACCGAATTTTATAGTGCAGCTATGCGGTTGTCTTAATGATAATATATTAAAAAATGCTCTGGTAATCCTTATAACTTATGGTATTTCAGGAGCTTTAAGTAAATATAATAATCTATTTGTTTTAATTGCTAATGCTACTTTTGTATTACCTTTTATAATATTCGCAAGCATAGCAGGACAAATTGCCGATAAATACGAGCGTGCAAATCTTATTAAAATTATTAAGGTTTGTGAAATCGGCATAATTGCCTTTGCAATTTACGGATTTCATCATAATAATCTGTTAATCCTGTTTTGTTCTATTTGCTTAATGGGTATACATTCTACTTTTTTCGGTCCAATCAAATATAGCGTATTACCTGATCACCTAAATAAAGACGAACTACTTGGAGCTAACGGCTTTGTCGAAGCCGGAACTTTTATCGGTATTTTTATCGGGACTATAATCGGCAGCTATTATACAATCAGCAATAATTTTATAATTTATTCCTTAATTACCATCGCTTTTCTTGGCTTTATTACAAGCCTTTTTTCCCCAAAATCTAAAAACGCGAATCTTGATATTAAAATAAATTTTAATATTATAGATGAAAGCATAAATATGATTAAATATGCAAAAGCAAAAAAACAGATATATTTAGCTATACTTGGTATTTCATGGTTTTGGTTTATCGGAGCTGCTATAATTTCTCAAATACCTTTACTTGCTAAGATAACTTTTAAAGCTGATGAGAATGTTGCTAATTTATTTTTAGCGGTTTTCTCGCTTGGTGTTGGGGTCGGTTCGTTTTTATGTAGCAAAATATTTGAAGATGAGATTACCGTTAAATATCTATTTATTTCAGCCCTAGGCATTAGTATTTTCGGTATTGATTTATTCTTTGCAAGTAGAATTAGCTCAGTTAACTACGAACCTACTCAGCTAAAAAGTATTTTAGTATTTTTATCGAAAAGACATAATTGGCGAATAGTTATAGATTTATTGTTCTTAGCGGCAATAGGCGGATTATATATCGTTCCTCTTTTTGCGATATTACAGCATTACGCAAACCCTGCTCATCGTAGTCGAATTATTGCCGTTAACAATCTTATCAATTCCATTTTCATGGTGGGATCAACAATAATTCTATCTTTATTATTTTACCTAAATTTCACTATACCCTGGATTATATTATTTATTAGCCTAGCTAATATAATCGTTACTATACATATTTACCGTTTAATACCTGAAGTTAAAATTATTCCGTTTAAGCTATTACGAAGAATATTCCAAATCTGTTTTGATCTTATGTATAAGGTTGAAGTTAAAGGATTTGAAAATTTTCAAAAAGCAGGTAAAAAAGTAGTAGTGGTCGCTAACCATATTTCATATCTAGACCCGCCGCTAATTGCTACTTACTTAAGAGAAGAAATGACTTTTGCAATTAGTCCCGATATACAAAAAATATGGTGGATTAAACCGTTTTTACGTATGGCAAGAACTTTGCCGGTTGATCCAAGTAACCCAATGGCAATAAAGACTTTAGTAAAAGAAGTACAAAAGGATCAGAAAGTAGCAATTTTCCCTGAAGGTAGAATAAGCGTTACCGGCTCTTTAATGAAAATATACGAAGGACCGGGAATGATTGCCGATAAAGCCGGTGCTACCGTCTTACCGGTTAGAATAGACGGTACTCAATTTACTCATTTATCAAAATTAAAAAACATATTAAAAAGAAAAATATTTCCTAAAATTACTATAACCGTTTTACCGCCGGTAAAATTCGCTAATATGGATGCTACAAACAATCAAAAACGACGCAGTTATATATCTAGGACTCTTTATGATATCATGGCTGACATGATGTTTGAGAGTTCAGACTATAAAAATACTGTATTCTCATCTCTTATAGAAGCTGCTAAAATTCATGGATTTAAGAAAAAAATAGTTGATGATTTTGAAAATAATGCTGTTACTTATCGAGATTTAATATTAAAATCTTTTATCCTAGGTGATTTAATCAAAAAGAATAATATCTTTGGCAGAAATTTAGGCTTAATGTTGCCTAATACCACGAATACGTTAATTACTTTTTACGCCATGCAATCTAGCGGTTATGTTCCTGCTATAATTAACTGGAGCAGCGGCATAAGTACTATTATTAACTCCTGTAAACTTGCACAAATTAAAGTAGTTTACACTTCAAAACAATTTATTGAGAAAGCAAATTTACATGAATTAATAACTAACTTATTAGACTTCGGTATTAAAATAATATATTTAGAAGATTTTAAAAATCAGATTGGTACAGCTCTAAAACTAAAGGCAAAAATAGGAAGTTATTGTGCCCAAACTTATTACAATTATTTTTGTCGTAATCGTGATGACGAAAAACCGG
Source organism: Rickettsia aeschlimannii (assembly GCF_047973405.1). Lineage (NCBI taxonomy): Bacteria > Pseudomonadati > Pseudomonadota > Alphaproteobacteria > Rickettsiales > Rickettsiaceae > Rickettsia > Rickettsia aeschlimannii. The sequence goes on along the minus strand of NZ_JBFQGO010000008.1, from coordinate 11,836 downwards.
CAGTGATAATTTTTACTTCGGGTACTGAAGGTAAACCTAAAGCCGTATTATTATCTCACAGAAATTTACAAACTAATAGATATCAAATAACTGCTAAAGTACCTTTTAGCCCTGAAGATATAGTATTTAATGCGCTACCGCTATTTCATTGTTTTGGTCTTAGTGGTGCAATTATTACAACTTTAAACGGTATTAAGCTGTTTCTATATCCTTCTCCACTAAATTATCATAGCATTCCTGAAGTTATATACGATATTGGAGCAACTATATTAATTTCTACCGATACTTTTTTAAACGGTTATGCTAATTACGCTCACCCATATGATTTTTACTCATTACGCTATATATTTGCCGGTAGCGAGAAATTAAAAGAATCTACAAGACAATTTTGGCTTAATAAGTACGGCATACGTATTTTTGAAGGATATGGGCTTACAGAAGCCTCACCTATTATAGCTTGCAATACCCCTATGCATAATAAAGCAGGCACGGTAGGAAGATTATTACCGAAAATTGATTATAAGCTTGAGAAAGTAGAGGGAATAAATAAAGGGGGACGTTTATTCATTAAGGGTCCTAACATCATGCTTGGTTACTTGGACTTAGAAGGTCACCGTACTTATAAAGAATGGTACGACACAGGCGATATAGTCAAAATCGATTCTGAAGGATATATAACAATTTTAGGACGTTTAAAACGCTTTGCTAAAATAGCAGGGGAAATGATATCTCTTACAAAAATTGAAGAACTTGCAAGCGAAATTGATCCTGATTCCTTGCACGCTGCTATTTCTATTCCCAATAAAACGCATGGAGAAAAGATTATTTTACTTACTACCGGTTCCGATATAAATAGAGAGAACTTTGCAGATGCTGTATCTAAAGCTCAAATTTCTTTACTACATTTACCGAAAGTAATTATTACCGATTCAGAAATACCTCTACTTACAAGCGGCAAAATTGATTATCTTGAGATTATGAAAAACGTGGTTGCGAGCGACTGCAAGGAGCGTGGCAATCTCAGGAATCGTGCCTGAGATTTCTTCGTCGACGCCTATGGCGTCTTCTCGCAATGACAGAAAAAACGCTACACACAACAACGCTGGTCAAGCGACGGAACGACATTTATTTTTTCTTTTGACTATTAATAGCAGCATTCAAAACTAATTTAAACCACTACCTAATAACTCTTGATCCTCCATAATTTCAGGTAACACCTTCCGATATGATAGAGTTACAAGTTTACCTTTACTTTGATATACAAATGACTCAGAACCAAAAGATTGAAAATATTCATAAGTGCTTAGGTCTAACTTAAAATATAATTGATTGCTCTTAATAATTCCTATCATAACACCACCCTTATATATACCATATCCACCAAACATTACACAAACGGCTACTGAACCATATGGTTCTAACAATTCTTTGACATATTCAGTAAATTCATTTTTGTTCATAATAATCGCTTTAAATACAACAAACCATAAATAAACGTACCTAATATAATAAACAATGGAGTTAAAGGTAAATCAAAGTAGAAAGAGCTAAATGCGGCACAAAAATTAATAAATAAAGATATAAGAATTGATATTATAATCATCTGGGATGGGCTATATGCTACAAACCGTGCAATCATTGCAGGAATAAGTAAAATAGCAGTTACCATAAGTACTCCGACAATCTTTATAGCAGAAAATACCGATAATGAGAGAAGAAGTAAAAATATTAGCTCAATAATATTAACCTTTAAGCCTTTTATGACGGCAATATCTCTATTGATAATGATAAGAAGAATTTGATTATAAAAATATACTATAAAGCCTATAATAGTTATTAGCACTATTGCAAGTATCATCAAATCATTAAAAGATACGGATAAAATATCCCCAAACAACAAATTCACTATATTATTCTGCAAAGAAGTAAAATAATTAATAACTAAAGCAACAGCTAGCATAAAGCTAGAAATCAAATTAATAACTGCGTTTTTTTCAGAATTATTTTTAAAAATAAACACAAAAAACGAAAAAAGAATTGCAACTATTATGCCTGAATATATTAATGGAACATGTGCTATAATACTTATGCTAGCCACTAAAAAACTACTATGAGCAAGCCCGTCACCGAAATAAATATATCTCTTCCATAGGGCAATGCAGCCAAGCGGGGCAAATATACAGCTAATTAAAATTAAGGCTAGTATTATTAAAGTCATCTGAGTATATTATATATGTTTATTGTATGGCCTCTTGTTATCCCGTGGCTTGACCACGGGATCCACTAAAGTTCTTAGGCTGTACTTATGGAGCCCGTGGTCAAGCCACGGGGTGACATTGGAAAGAATCATAGACTATGTCTTCAATCGATAAAAAAGAATTAGAAAAATTTGAGAAAATTTCTTATAATTGGTGGAATAAGGACGGAGAATTCGGTATCTTACACCGAATAAACCCTATTCGCCTTGAATATATAATAGAGAAAATAACTACGCATTACAATAGACACCTTTCCAAACTCGCTTATAGAGAGGAATTTGTAGGAAACACGCAACACAGCACCGCAGCATACATAGAAATACGTGAGGATGCGAGCAGCGGATTAACGCACAAATTACCTCTAGAAGTAGAGTCTGAGAAGATGTCTAACGATATTTCTAAATTAGAAATATTAGACGTTGGTTGCGGTGGAGGGTTAATTGCAACGCCTTTAGCGGCTCAAGGTTTTAACGTTACAGCCATTGATGCACTGCAAAGTAATATTGAAACGGCAACTGCTTATGCTAAGGAAAACGGCGTAAAGATAAATTATTTACAATCTACTATAGAAGAATTAGAAAGTGACAAGCTATATGATGTGGTAATTTGTCTTGAGGTTATTGAACATGTAGAAAACGTACAGCAATTTATACTAAATTTGCTGAAGCATATTAAGCCAAACGGTATGGCAATAATTTCTACGATTAACCGTACTAAAAAAGCTTATATACTTGGAATAATAGTTGCCGAATATATTTTAGGTTGGGTACCAAAAAACACTCATGATTATAGCAAATTCCTAAAACCGTTGGAAATTTACGAAATGCTTACGGATACTGAAATTGAAATTAAAGAGCTGAAAGGCTTGGTATATGATCCGGCTAAAAATGAGTGGAAATTAAGCGATGATATAGACGTAAATTATTTTATGTGTTTGGGGAGAAAGAGTATGTGTTATCCTAGCTAACTTGATCAGCTTTGTTGCATGAATACCGAATCGTCATTACGAGCGATTGTAAGGAACGTGGCAATCCAGAAAAATAATAAAAAAATGCTAATTTTTAGCATTTTTTACTGGATTGCTTCGTCAATTGCTATGCAATTTCCTCGCAATGACGCAAAAACTGATCCATGCAACAAAGCCGACTTGATCACGGGATACAGTTAAATATACTAATTAGTACGTTGAGTTGTTTTCTGGATACCGTGGTCCAAGCCACGGTATGACACAGTTCTTAGTATATATTTAAAAAAGATAATAAATGACTAATAACGTAATTACTAGATTTGCTCCGTCACCGTCGGGGTTTTTACATATAGGTTCGGCAAGAACCGCCCTTTTTAATTATTTGTTCGCAAGGCATCATAACGGTAAGTTCTTACTTCGCATTGAAGACACTGATAAAGAAAGGTCAACTAAAGAAGCGGTAGAAACTATATTCTCAGGTCTAAAATGGCTAGGGCTTGATTGGAACGGTGAGGTTATATTCCAGTCTAAACGTAATAATCTTTACAAAGAAGCTGCACTAAAATTACTGCAAAACGGTAAAGCATATTATTGTTTTACTAGCCAAGAAGAAATAGAAAGACAGCGACAACAAGCTTTAGAAAATAAACAGCATTTTATTTTTAATAGCGAGTGGCGTGACAAAGATCCATCTATCTATCCTACTGATATTAAGCCGGTAATACGTCTAAAAACTCCAAGAGAGGGCAGCACAACAATTCATGACACCTTACAAGGTGAGGTAGTAATTGAAAACTCTCATATAGACGATATGGTACTATTAAGAGCAGACGGCACTGCTACTTACATGCTAGCCGTTGTAGTAGACGATCATGACATGGGTATAACTCATATTATTAGAGGGGATGATCATTTAACCAATGCAGCAAGGCAACTCGCTATTTATCAGGCTTTCGGATATGAAGTACCGAGCATGACTCATATACCGTTAATTCATGGAGCAGACGGAGCAAAATTATCCAAAAGGCATGGAGCATTAGGCGTTGAAGCTTATAAGGATATGGGGTATTTACCGGAAAGTTTGTGTAATTATTTACTGCGTCTTGGATGGAGTCACGGCGATGATGAAATTATCTCAATGACTCAGGCTATAGACTGGTTTAATCTTGATTCACTCGGTAAATCACCTTCTAAGCTTGATTTTGCTAAGATGAATAGCCTTAACGCTCATTACTTAAGAATGCTTGACAATGATAGCTTAACTTCAAAGACTGTAGAGATATTGGAACAAAATTATAATAAACTCCTTCGGAAGCTCGCTTATAGGAAGGAATTTGAAGGAAACACGGAACGCAGCACCGCAGCGTATATAGACATACGTGAGGATACGAGTACCGGATTGACGTACAAATTACCCCTAGCAGTAGAATTGCCGAAGAAGTTTAAGGTTAGTGAACAGGAAATAGGCTATATCAAACAAGCAATGCCAAGCTTGTTAGTTAGAAGTACAACATTACTAGAACTAACACGCCTTGCTCAAATTTATCTAGTAGATTCGCCTATCATCTACAACCAAGATTCAAAAGAAATTATAGAAAATTGCGATAAGAATTTAATCAAACAAGTTATAGAAAACTTAAGCGAACTTGAGCAGTTTGATAAGGAATCCATACAGAATAAATTTAAAGAAATAGCAGCAGCAAATGACTTAAAGCTGAATGACATTATGAAACCGGTAAGAGCTTTAATAACAGGTATGACTGCATCACCTAGCATATTTGAGATTGCAGAAATTTTAGGAAAAGAAAATATTTTAAAAAGGTTAAAAATTATATGAAAGATTGTATAAAAAAAATTGCTTTTGTTTTTAGTGGATTATTTATAATAACCGGCACTTTTGTTTTGTATAGCATAGGAAACGTCAACGCATCAACAGCACCAAAAAAGTACGGAGCTTGGACTTTAAATTGTACTCTTAATAATGAGAAAAAACAACTTTGCTTCTTATCACAACAAATTAATAATCTAGAGAAAGATAAAGAAAAGGAAATATTAGCCATTTATCACATAGGTTATTTCAATGGAGAGCAAGAAGAACAGGAATTAAAAATAATAGAAATAGTCCCGTCAAATGTTCAAATTCCGGCAGGTACAGTTATTAATAGCGGTGACAAACAAATAGCAGCCGGAAAATACGTAAATTGTACAGTAAACGGCTGTCAGGCTTTAGCTATTATTACAAAAGACGATCTAGACATGATTTTATCAAACGATAATTATATAGAACTAATTACCGCAGACGGCAAACAAGCTAAAATTTCATTTATAAAAGACGGCTTAAAGGAAGGCCTAAAAGCTTTGAGTAGATAGTAACGCAAGAATTTAAGCATTGTTGCGTGGATACTAAACCATCATTGCAAGCGACTGCAAGGAGCGTGGCAATCTCAAGATTTTGGTCTGAGATTGCTTTGTCAAAATTTTCAATTTAATTAAGCATCGTGATGATGGTATCCATGTCCAGGCCCTTCACCGCCTAAACTTGCTTCATATTCAAGAACCCATGATTGATGAAATGCCATGCCGGTATCAGCGACTATCCATCTTTCTAAAAGAACGTGAAATCCTGCTTCTCTTTCCGGAAGAATTATTGAGTGATCCGTAGAAGCAGGTAATGGATGGCTCCAAAATGGTTTTTCTTGGCTTATATTTTCAAAAAATGTCTTAAGCTCATCAAAAGTTAGTCTTTGAGAAAAGTCAGTAGGATGATCAGTGATCACATATGTATAACCAAGTGTTTTATGTGCCATGGTATAATCCCAATGTATATCAAACTTGTCACCGACTTTTACTTTATGAACATGATGGTACTTGCTTCCATCTCTCCAATCAAATGTTTTGTCAGATGCAAACTGTCGCATTTCTGCATTAGTATAATTAACAGAATCTCTCTCATCTTCTTTTCCACCGCTAAGAAGATGTCCCTCTTTAATTGCCGGTCACTTAGATTATCATCAGGAAAGTCAACATCACCAGGAAAGGATTTTTTCCTCCTTCCATCTCATTTTTCTGTGAGCTATCCTTTAACAACCTTAATTCTTTGCAAACTCAAGCCATTGTCTTCGGTAAGGTTACTGCCCCATTGATATGGAGTAATACCTAAGACATGCGAAAATTTCTTATTGTACTCTGCTTTATTAGAAGCTATTTTGTTATCAACTAGTTTTTTAGTCATAATTTACCTTTAATTTAAATTGTATTTCGATATATATAAAAATAGATTGAATAATAATCTATCTTTACAATTAACAATGCTTACTAAATTTTTAATATGTTGTAAGAAGTTATAAATCACTAAAGTAAAAAATATTTGAGAATAAATAAAAAAATGCTTTTCTTTTTATTAAGTTTTATTAACTATTTTTATATTTTTACTTAAGATACTATTAAATTAATAGGTTTATGGAAGATATTGATATTTGGCAGAAAAAATTTGAGGTTTGTGATTATAGTAAAAAATTAATTGATCGAATTAAATATTTGAATACTATAATAGTAGACTCACCTATAGATATAACAGAAATTGAAAAAGGTCTTTATTGTACCCGTAAATATCATGCTTCTCAAATGCATCAATCAGTGGAGCCTTATTATTCTCATCCTATAGAAGTTGCAATCATACTTGCAGATTTTACAGCTCTTGAAGCTCCTAAACTTTACAAATCATATATGATAAATGTTGCCCTTCTTCATGATACTATAAAGGATACAATACTTACACATGCTGATATTAGCAAAATTTTTGATAAGAATATTGCCGATAGCGTAGAACTTTTAACAAGAATTAAGCCGTACGGTAAAATTAGCTCCGGTGAAATGTTAAATTTACTAATCCAAGAACAAAGATATGATATCGCACTTATTAAAGTATTTGATTGCCTACATAATTTACAAACTATAAATGCTAAATCTACAGACAAGGCTTTAGAAACAGTAAAAGAAACTATAGAAAGCTTCTTACTCATAGCAGCTTATTTAGAAATACGAACCGTAGAACTACAACTATTAAATGTTTGTACCAATTTTATCAAGCAACATTTCCCTTCAGAACAAAAAGAAATATTTTAAAAAGTCGGTTTACGCAATTTCTTTTTTAAACTTCAAAATAATACAAAATAAAAAAATAAATTAAATTTGTGTCCAAGATAGAAGCTGTCTTTCATCTTGGATATTCATTATTTCAAACTTCTTCCTAAAGGAGTAGGCATATACTTTAGAAAAAAAAAAGAAGTGTATATCAGCTAAAAACTACTTTTATATTTCTTCCAGTGTGCAGTTTCACCGCTCCCTGCATGATAATGCATCTTATGATCACATATTTGTATCTCTACTTTATAATTATCCTCAGTTGTGATAATAGTATGCAAAGATTGATAGCCATTTGGTTTAGGATTAAGAATATAATTTTTAAATTTATCCTTTTCATACTCAAAAAGATCATGAACTACTTTTAAAGCTTTATAACATTTCTCTTCATCTATTACCACTATGCTTATCACAAAAATATCTGTTAATTCTTCTAACTTTATACCCTTACGATATAATTTATATAAAATTGATATTGGATGTTTGATCCTACCTGTTATTTGAGCGGCAATATCATGTTTAGATAAATTATGATTTAAATGTTTAATAACCCTTTGAAGCAAAACTACCTCTTTAATTTATACTAATTCAGTTAATAATTATACTTACGAATAACTAAACACCAATTAAAGCAATAAACTTGATTAAGTTCTATTAATATTTCTAATTAATTTGCTGCTATTTTAGTAAATATTAATAAACCCAGCTTTAGTTGATATTAATAGGAAAAATTAAGCTTGTGGCAAGCTTCACACCACTATACCCTACCCTATTATTTTATCTTTTATCCTAAAGTCACATTATTTAGATTGCTTTTAGAACCTAATTTTTAAAGTTTTATATATAAAATTTAAATTATCTTATATAAGATTTTTTTAAAACCTTACTAATTTTAGTTAGCATAGTTTAACCGACCAAAAGCTAGAAACTGTTATTACTAATTTTTTAAATTAAACGAATATATACATTATAGATTAACATTGCCTATAGCTTCAACACGAAATCTATTCTTAATAATTAAAGCGTAAAACCGCTTTAAACCTTTTGATTATCCTATATAAGGCTGTTAACAAAATAATTTTAAAGCTAATTAAATTCTTTTTAACTGTATGTAAATTATAGGATTTTTTTGAAATATTTAAAGGGATATTTATTACTGTAAAAATCTCTTTAATTATAAATTAAAGTTATTTTGTTAACAGCCTTATATAGGATAATCAAAAGGTTGAGCTATTATAATTAAAAAATATTTGCAATCATTTTACATATTTTATTTTGAGGAAGAGTTTTATTAAAGAGTTTATTTTCAAATTAAGCAAAGAATCGCTTTAAAACCCACTTGTTGCATAAATCAGTTTTTTCAGTGTCCTGCTGCGACTTAATAATGTGTTGTACGGCACGTTGTTAAAATCGTCATTGCGGAGCAGGCATTGCCTGCGTGGACTAGTTTCGTAATTGTTATCCTGCAAGCTTGTAGCAGGACCCAGTTTAAAATACTAATAATATTAGTATTTTTAGTTGTTTCTGGATACCGTGGTTAAGCCACGATATGACATTGAACAGGTTTTGCGGTCCACGCAACAATGCTTCCTTACAATGAGAGGAACTAGCAATACAACAAAACGGATTTATTAGATCTATTGCATAACCTATCTTATAGAGATATAGACTTAGAAATCCATACCACCCATGCCTCCCATACCGCCACGCATTGGCATTGGCTCTTCCTTATCAGAAAGTTCGTCAACAATTAAAGTTTCTGTGGTAATAATTAACGAAGCAACGGAAGCAGCATCTTGAAGTGCAGTACGCACTACTTTAGCCGGATCAATAATTCCTGCTTTAATCATATCGACATATTGCATATCTTGAGCATTAAAGCCATAATTTTTATCCTTATGTTCTAGTAATTTGCCAACTACTACGCCACCGTTTTCACCGGCATTTTCAACAATCTGTTTTAGCGGATCCTTTAAAGCTTCTATTACTATTTCAATACCTGCTTGTTGATCCTTATTCTCTACTTTAAGCTTTGTTAAAGGTTGTGATGCATGAAGTAATGTTACACCACCACCGGCAACAACACCTTCCTCAACTGCAGCTCTTGTAGCAGCAAGTGCATCTTCAACACGATCTTTACGCTCTTTCACTTCAACTTCCGTAGCACCGCCAACCTTTAATACGGCGACACCGCCGGAAAGTTTAGCTAAACGCTCTTGTAGTTTTTCTTTATCATAATCAGAAGTAGTTTCAGCTATTTGAGATTTAATTTGTAACACTCTATCTTCAATATTTTTCTTATCACCGTTACCGTCAACAATTACGGTATTTTCTTTAGAAATTGTTACTCTTTTTGCCGTCCCTAGACTGTTAATACTCACATTTTCAAGCTTCATACCTAAATCTTCAGTAATAAGCTCACCTTTAGTTAGGATAGCAATATCTTCCATCATTGCTTTTCTTCTATCGCCAAAACCGGGAGCTTTTACTGCCGCAACTTTTAAACCACCACGTAATCTATTGACTACAAGCGTTGCAAGAGCTTCGCCCTCAACATCCTCAGCAATAATTAATAGCGGGCGTTGTGATTGTACTACAGCCTCAAGTATAGGTAACATCGGTTGTAAATTTGATAATTTTTTCTCAAATAGTAAGATGAAAGGATTCTCAAGCTCAGCAACCATTTTCTCGGAATTCGTTACAAAATACGGTGATAGATAACCTCTATCAAACATCATACCTTTAACTACTTCAACATCGAAGCTAAAATTCTTTGCTTCTTCAACGGTTATCACGCCTTCTTTACCGACTTCCTCCATTGCCTTAGCAATTTTCTCACCGATTTCCTTATCACCGTTTGAAGAGATAGTACCGACTTGTGCGATTTCCTCTTGGCTATTGATCTTTTTACTGGATTTTTTAATTTCTTCTACTACTGCGTTTACCGCTAAATCCATACCACGCTTTAAATCCATAGGATTATAACCGGCAGCTACTAGCTTATTACCCTCACGAGCCAAAGCTCTAGCAAGTACCGTAGCTGTAGTAGTACCATCACCGGCTACTTCTGCAGCTTTTGTAGCAGCTGATTTTAATAGCTGAGCTCCTGCATTTCTAATTTTATCTTTTAACGCGACAGATTTTGCAACCGTCACACCGTCTTTGGTAATTTTCGGTGAACCGAATGATTGCTCGATAAGTACATTTCTGCCTTTTGGACCTAAAGTAACTTTTACTGCATCTGCAAGTATATCAATGCCTTCTAGCATTTGCTCACGAGCTTTTGAGCCGTGTTTAATAAGTTTTGTTGCCATATTTAATTTCTCCTTAAAACAAATAATTAATTAATAATACCAAATACATCGCTTTCTTTCATAACGATCAGTTTTGCACCTTTAATTTCAATTTCGGTGCCTGCCCATTTACCGTATAAAACTTTATCGCCTACTTTTAGCTCTAAAGGATGAATTTCGCCTTTTTTATTACGAATACCGTTACCTACGGCTACTATTTCACCTTGCATCGGCTTTTCTTTTGCAGTATCCGGAATAATAATTCCACCTTTAGTTTTTTCTTCTTGTTCGATAGGCTTTATTGCAATTCTATCATGTAATGGTTTAAAAGACATTTTAACCTCCAATTATTAAATCTTTAAATGTACATACTATATATATTTTATTTTTGTTAGTTCAAGGGGCAAGAATAAAATTTTTTTTATTAGAGGTCTATTCTTTCTCAAAATCCTCTAAACTAGTGCCATGTTTAGTTTTACTCCATTTCAAATTCAAAGGGCAGAAAATTATTTCAAATACTGCATATGAAGCTACAGATATAAAATAACTAGCCCATAAGATCAAAACTACTATATCCTGAAATTTTACTTTCCCGCTTTTAAAGAATTTTTTAATATATACAGAGCTGTACCATATAGATATAAAAGCGAAAAAATACTATTAATAAGCCATAAATAATTAATTATAGAATTTTTATTTATAACAATAGAAAATATTATAAAGGGTAAACTCCAAAAATTATAAGTAGATAAGCCGATGAAAATATAAATTGTTATTACTTGCAATAAAGTAAACTTTTGGCATTTACCTTTTTGTGCTTTAAATACCAAAAATGTTTGCAAAAAACCTTAAATCCAACGTGATCTTTGATTTAGCCAATTACCTAAACTATTCAGAGCTTCTTCTAGAGTATAGGAATCAAGAATAGCTACTTTATAGTTCTGTGAGTAAATTCTTATACCAAGCTCGGCATCTTCTGTTACATTATAAGCATCCTATCCGCCAAAAATATATCCGTTTTAAAATGATTACTAGTTACCCCCAAGAGGTGTAGGAAGTTTTAGCAAACTTAATCCTTTCAAGATATATTCAAACCATAAACTATATTCTATATTAAACATGTATGGACCTACCCGATAATGCAAGAAAAAAATAATATATAACAGCAAAAAAAT
>NZ_JBFQGO010000007.1:0-100107 GCF_047973405.1 Rickettsia aeschlimannii | reverse complement strand
GTACAAAATGCCTGAGATTGCCACGTCGAGGCTTTGCCTCCCGTCGCAATGACGAAAAAACGAAACATTACAGCATAACAATCATCTTTCTCAAATCTTTCGATATATTAATTTATTTTAACTTTATCTTGACAAAAACATTAACATACTTTAGAAACCACGTTTTATTAATTAAAGGAGTAACATTATGGCATCTATATTAAATATAAATTTTAAATGCGTTATGCCTATATTTGGAAATGAAATAGTAAGCAATTTAACGGGTAATATAAGCTACATCATTCATAAATTAAGCGGTACTATATTTTCATCAGTATATAGTACTGTTGAAGGAGCTTTTAAAAAAGGTTATATAGTAGATAATGCACAGTGTAATTGGAAAAACATTAAACAATCTTTCAATGAGTCCCCAAATGATTTTTCAATACTATACCAAGAGTGCAACAATGGTTTAAATACTCCAATAAATAATATTTTTATCGATGCTGAAAATAATTCTCATATACTTTTACAACAAGCCGTAACACCTCATCAAAATGGTACGGCTAGTATTCTTGGTCAACTTTATAAAGTAATAAATGATTATATGTTCTCTCAAGGCAATATCACTGAAACTAGCGGAGTTGATTTCTTAGGTTTAAATGAATGCACTAAAGAAGAAGCTATGAGTGCTTTACAAAACTATAACGCTTATAAAGAAACTTTAATCCCTCGCGAATCGTTTATAAATACTCTTGAAAATACTCTAAATTACTTAGGTCTCTCTTTAGATAATGTCTCTCCTACAGAAATAGGTAAAGATATTTTAGATCAACTCGGTAAAACTTACACTGCCCCTACTACAGAAAGACCTAACGATGATACAAATGACGGTGGATATAGCGGTTCTTATATAGCTGGAGTAGCATTAGGAACATTAGCTGTAGGTACTATCTTAGGGTATTGCATTAAATATGGATGGGATTGCTATAAGGGAAGAAATATAAAAAATGAAAATTTAGATTTAGTAATGAAGAATAAAGAATTAGCATTTGTAGAACTACTACATGAAAATTTTAAGAATAATGCAGTTATATTAGATGAAATTATAAAAATTAATAATTTACATGATATTATAAAACTAGCAAAATCTATTAAGGAATATGAATTCTCAATACTACCACTAACTAATTTAAATAATGAAATTGTAAAATTAAATTCCCCATCCGCTATAGCAATAAACTTAGATTCTTCAAGCGGAATATTGCATGAAATATGTAAGGGTCTTGGCGGTGATGATAGTTTTAATACTATCAGCAACTTTGCACGTTTAATAACAACTATACGAACAGCAAATCCCGAGTCTGAAGAATATAAAGAAAGCATTACAGAAATATTTGAGATATTTAACCCTCATTACACAGATATTGACTATCAAAATTGCGAAATGCCGTTATTAGCCGATGTATCATCACCATATGACTCCTCAGGTATAGAAGCATAGAACATTGTTAGTACCATAACAAACCATCATTGACTTTTTGAAAGTTATACATAAAATGATACTTAGAGTAGCAAAGTGCTATTTCGGGGCGTCAAAACCTTTGCCAAAAGTGAGAACATCTCTCACAAAACTGATGCAATCCTCGGCTTTATTCCGGTCGGGGTCATAATAGTTATGTCCAAGGTTTAAAGCTTAAGCTTAGAACCTAAAGGCTATTATGGCTATCGTTGATGGTTTTCTTACTCCCCCGACCACCAAGAGTTTATTTCTCTTCGGTGGTTGAAACTTGAGCAGTTTAAGTTTAATCAATCGAGAACAAATATGTCTGACCAAAATACTAAAACCATCTCAAGACTCGTCATAGAATTTACTTTAAATGAAAATAAAAAAAATCTAAGAGCCGAAGCAGATTTACTAGAAAGACCTATAACAAAAAGCAATATCGAAAGAATAGAACAACGCTTAGCAGAATTAGAAAAAATATTTAGTAATGATTTATAGTCTTAAAAATATCATCATCTCATTTTTATTAACTACCTACTATAAAAATAAGCACTAAAGATCATTATTAACCATTATGGTAAATAGTGCAAAAATAGCAAAAGACGGTAAGGTTTCTATACCAGTTTCATCATATTAATGTAGAGAGGTAGATGCTTTAAAAGGAGGAAGAACATACATAATCACACCCACCAATATTAGCATGATTACTCCTAGAATAATACCTACTATATTAAATGCATTTATAAAAGTAATATTAACCTCCTTAATTACCTCCTTAATTAATTCGTGAACAAATGAAGGTGGTAGTTATTGAGCAATAATTATTCCTTCACCGATTGAGTCACGAGCTATTTCTGCCATTGATACAGAAACACCGTGAGGGATTACTAGATTGTTACTATATATAAAAGACGTAATACTCACAATAACAGCTATACCTAATACATTACCTAATTCATATGCTGTTTCTTGTAATGCTGCTGCACCTCCGGATCTCTCTGCCGGTACTGCATTCATCATAACTGTTACAGTGGTAGAGAAGCATAGACTACTTCCTATACCAAGCAATCCAAGATATATAGTATTCGATAATAAATCTCTATAGTCTAATATACTAGGTAAAATCAATGATATAGTAGTAAAGATAAGCCCACTAAACATTATTACACGTGCGATAAATCGTGTGAGTAAATATGCCATAACTAAAGATGCAATTAAAGCAAAAACTGCTGCAGGCAACATATAAAGACCTGCATATAAAGGATTTAACCCCTTTGATAAACTGTAACCATAAGGACATAAGATACATTATGGATCCTAAGACACACGTAATCAGCAAATAAACTATTACTCCTATACTAAAATTGCTAATTAAGAATAAACTAACGGATCATCAATTTTAAGTTGGCGTTAGGTAAATATTATTAGTAACACAATGCCAATTAATAGCATTCCGCCGGATGCTAGATTCATAATACCGTATCTACATCTTAATGCCTTGAACTAAAGCTGTCATCCCAAAAAACGATTGAAATACTCGTATCCAATCCCATGGTTCATTACTAGGATTAGATGATTCAGGAATCCAAACTATGCCAAAAGCAATAATTACTAATGCAATAGGTGCATTTATAAAAAATGCAAATTGCCAACTTAAAAGCTCAACCAATACTCCTCCTAGTACTGGTCCTGTAACTCCTACGGTTGCCATTATTCCCCACACGGATATTGCGATCATACGTTCATGTGTATTAGTAAAAATGTTAGGCAATATCGATAAAGTGGAAGGCATCATCACTGATCCTCCTAAAGTAAAGCACGACATAATACTAATCCCCATGAGCTATCAAATACATAAACTAACATTGAAGCGATGGAAAAAACTAAAAGCCCTCAAAGTAATAATCTTTTACGACCAAATCTATCTCCTAATGCACCTGCGGTAATTAGAAGACCTGATAATACTAATACATATGCATTGATTATCCATAATTGTTGTAAATTAGATGGTTTTAAATCAAGGATTATAGTAGGCATAACAGCATGCAAGATTGTAGCATCCATCGATACCAAAAGTAAGCAAATGCTTAAAACAATTAAAATATGTCATCTAAATTTATAAGATATAGATGATTAATTATCTTTAGTGATATATTCAGTTTGCGGAAATTGTAATACCATATGTGATAAGTTATTTAATAAGGGTTTTACTAAATCTATCTTTTTCGAGAACTATGGAACTGTTAACAAGTAATTTAATTAGCTTTAAAATTTATTTTGTTAATAGTCCTAGGTTAAGTTGGTAACATAGTAAGCAAGTCCAAATCAATTAACCATAACACAAGTAAATTTAACATCTAAGCATCACCTAGTATGGAAGTCAAGATTTAATCTTACAAGCACAATAACATAAATAAAATTTGATTTTTCTTTCTCAAACTTATATTTTTATATTTTAATTGGTAAGTTTATAATATGGAAATTTATGTCAAATACAGATAAGGAAAGAGCCATTGCCGCAGCACTCGCACAAATTGAAAAAAGCCACGGTAAAGGTTCGGTAATGAAACTAGGGCAGCGTCCGCATGTTGATATAGAGGCTGTATCGACCGGCTCACTTGGGCTAGATATAGCTCTTGGAATCGGCGGTGTTCCCAAAGGTAGAATCATCGAGATTTTCGGTCCTGAAAGCTCAGGTAAAACCACTCTAACATTGCATTTAATTGCAGAAGCTCAAAAAAAGGGTGGTACATGTGCTTTTATTGATGCCGAGCATGCATTAGACCCTGCTTATGCTAAAAAATTAGGCGTAAATATTGATGAACTTATTATTTCACAGCCCGATACAGGTGAACAAGCCCTAGAAATTGCCGATACGTTAATTCGCTCCGGCGGTATTGATATGATAATAATAGATAGTGTCGCGGCTTTAGTACCGAAATCAGAGATTGAGGGCGAAATGGGTGATGCTCAAATGGCTTCTCAAGCAAGGTTAATGAGCCAGGCTTTGCGTAAACTTACCGCATCAATTAATCGCACCAATTGTATTACTGTTTTCATCAATCAAATCAGAATGAAAATAGGTGTGATGTTCGGTAGTCCTGAAACTACGACAGGCGGTAATGCCTTAAAATTCTATGCTTCTGTTAGGATCGATATAAGAAGAATCGGCTCCATTAAAGATAAAGAAGAAGTAATAGGCAGCCAAACCAAAGTAAAAGTAGTCAAAAATAAAGTATCTCCTCCATTTAAAACTGCAGATTTTGATATAATGTACGGTTCAGGTATTTCAAAAGAAGGCGAGATAATCGACCTTGGAGTTAAGCTTGATATTGTTGAGAAATCCGGCTCTTGGTTTTCCTACAAGAACGTACGTATAGGTCAAGGGCGTGAAAACGTCAAACAATATTTAAAAGAACACCCACAAATTTCCAACGAAATTGAGAAAATAATACGTGAAAAATCATCAAAAATTACTAATATAAATCTTGATCAAACGGAGGAAGAAAATGATTGATTTAACAGGTAAAACTTCCTTAATTACGGGAGCTTCAGGAGGCATAGGCGGAGCTATAGCGAGGTTACTGCACAAACTCGGAAGCCATGTAATTATTAGCGGTAGTAATGAGGAAAAATTAAAATCCCTTGGAAAGGTTGTAAAAGATAATTATACGATAGAAGTATGTAATCTTGCCGATAAGGAAGAATGTAGCAATCTAATATCTAAAGCATCAAAGTTAGATATTTTAGTATGTAATGCCGGTATTACTAGCGATACGCTAGCAATTAGAATGAAAGATGAAGATTTTGACAAAGTTATTGATATTAATTTAAAAGCAAATTTTATTTTAAATCGTGAAGCAATAAAAAAAATGATACAAAACAGGTATGGACGTATTATTAACATATCTTCAATAGTAGGAATTTCAGGTAACCCCGGACAGGCTAATTATTGTGCTTCTAAAGCAGGTTTAATAGGTATGACCAAATCGCTCTCTTACGAAGTTGCAACCAGAGGAATTACGGTTAACGCAGTAGCTCCAGGATTTATTAAATCAGATATGACCGATAAACTAAATGAAAAACAAAGAGAAGCTATAGTACAAAAAATTCCGCTAGGCACTTACGGTATGCCGGAAGACGTGGCAAACGCAGTCGCATTTTTAGCAAGCGATCAGGCATCATATATTACCGGTCAAACTATACATGTAAACGGCGGTATGTTAATGGTATAAAAATTAATAAGGTTATTTTGTGCTAGCATAAAATAATTTTTTGTGTTAAAAGTTCTTTTAAAGATAAAATGCGATGAATATTTTAAATAAGTATTCAATACAGTTAAAATAAAGTCTAATAGCTGAATAACCGCTATTATACGGCATGTAAAATTAAATGATTTATGGAGTTCAAAATTATGAGTACAACGGATAAGATCGAACAGAAAGTTATTGAAATGGTTGCTGAAAAGCTAAATAAAGATAAATCGATAATAACTACGGATTCAAGATTTATAGAAGATTTGAAAGCCGATAGCCTTGATACCGTAGAGTTAATGATGGCAATAGAAGTTGAATATGGTATTGATATCCCTGATGATGAAGCCACTAAAATTAAAACCGTATCCGATGTTATAAAATATATCAAAGAACGCCAATCTTAATCTGCATAAATTAAATCCCTAATAGATAATTAAAAATGTCGAATCAAAGAGTAGTTATTACCGGACTTGGACTTGTTACTCCTGTTGGGCTTAATGTTAGCTCATCTTGGAAAAATATTGTAGATGGAGTAAGCGGTATAAAAACTATTACAGAATTTGACACTTCTAAACTTGCGTGTAAAATTGCCGGACTTATAGATAACTCTGAGAAAGATGGATTCAAACTTGAAAATTTCACACAAGCAGATGACGTTAATAGACTAAGTAAAATGGATAAATTTATCCATTACGGAGTAGCAGCCGTAACCGAAGCAGTTGAAGATAGCGGCTGGTTACCCAACGATGAAAAATCTCGTGATAGAACTGGCTTGATATTAGGTTCAGGAATCGGCGGGCTTAAAATGATCGAAGATACCTCTATCAAACTTTATCAAGCAAATAACGGCAAAGTTAGTCCTTTCTTTATCCCCGCTTCATTAATTAATCTTTTATCCGGTCTTGTTTCTATAAAATACGGTTTTAGCGGTCCAAACCAAGCGGCAGCAACAGCTTGCTCTACAGGGGCACATGCTATAGGCGATGCTATGCGTATGATAAAACACGGCTATGCCGATGTTATGATCGCAGGCGGTGCGGAAGCTCCAGTTACACCTGTCGGAGTTGCAGGTTTCGTTGCTGCTAGAGCATTATGTACTAAATATAACGATAATCCTGAAAAAGCCTCAAGACCTTGGGATAAAGACCGCAGCGGCTTTGTTATGGGTGAAGGAGCAGGCGTTGTAGTCTTAGAAGAATATGAGCATGCCTTAAATCGAGGGGCTAAAATTTACGGTGAAGTTATAGGATACGGCTCTACAGGTGACGCCTATCATATGACAGCTCCACATCCTGAAGGTAGAGGAGCTTATAGAGCTATGAGAGACGCAATGCTAGATGCAACTATCACACCCGATATGATTGATTATATTAATGCACACGGTACTTCTACTACACTTGGTGATGGAATAGAATTAGCAGCCGTACAAAAATTATTTTTAGAAGTGAATCCCAAAGTTTTAATGTCTTCTACTAAATCATCAATAGGACATTTGCTTGGTGCGGCAGGAAGTGTTGAGTTTATCTTTTCAGCTCTTGCAATTAGAGACCAGATTGCACCGCCAACCTTAAACTTAGATAACCCTATGGATGAGGTGAATATAGATTTAGTTGCACTTAAAGCTAAGAAAACTAAGATAGATTACGTGCTTTCCAACTCGTTCGGATTCGGTGGTACTAATGCTAGTTTAGTGATTAAGAGTATATTCGTTTAATTTGAAAAATTGGCACCAAGTCCTATAAGCACTGTGGTACTCACGTATTAAGTATACGTTCCGCTCCTCGTCTTATGGACTCCTTGCGCTTTTCCAAATTAAACTTCATCTACCAACCTTTAACCAATGTCATTCCTGCGAAAGCAGAAATCCAGTAAAACATATAAAAACTTGTTTTTATATGTTTATTCTATCAAATATGTAATATTTTCTAGATTTCTGCTTTCGCAGGAATGACATAAAAACTAGCCAATAATCAACTATGACCCCAATTTATTACATTAAAGACGGTAACTTAAGTTTTGCGGATAAAGTAATTTTATCTGATTTAGAGCTTTATTTGTACAAAGGCGATAAGATTTGTCTTATAGGACGTAACGGCTGCGGGAAATCAAGCTTAATGAAAGTAATATCAGGTGATTATGAGCTAGATAACGGTGAATTATTTCAAGGTCCTTTAGTTACAACCGGTTATTTAAGACAAGATATTTCTATAAAAACTCATCCAACTGTTTATGATTTTGTCTTACAACAAACAGATAGTACAAAAGAAATAGATAAATACCAAACAGATATAATTCTAGAAAAATTACAAATCAACGGAACAGATAATTTATCCACCTATTCAGGCGGTCAACTGAGAAGAGCAAGCCTTGCTAAAGCTCTAATATTAGAGCCGGAAATATTACTACTTGATGAACCGACTAACCATCTAGATATTGCAACAATCGAATGGTTAGAAGAATTTGTTAAATCTTATAACGGTGCTATTATTTGCGTTAGTCATGATAGAACATTCCTCTCAAATGTTACTAATAAAATTTGGTGGCTTGATAGAGGAATTTTACGTAAATCTGATAAAGGATTTAAATTTTTTGATGAATGGCAAACAATTATCATAGACCAAGAAGAAGCCGCTCTTCGGAAATTAAATAAAAAATTATCTCAAGAAAACGAATGGTTAAATTCCAGTGTTACTGCTAGACGTAAGCGGAATCAAAAGAGACTTGCAGATTTGAAAGCTTTAAGAGCAATAACACAAAAACAGACTGCAAAACTAGCTAGTTCAACACAAAGAGTTAGGGCAGAGCTTGCCGGAAATATAGCTAAAAGTAAATTCATTATTGAAGCAGATAATATTACTTTTAGTTATAAAAATACTAAAATTATTGATAATTTTAGCTTTCGTGTAAAAAAAGGCGAGAAAATTGGTATAATCGGTGCAAATGGCGCAGGCAAATCTACCTTTATCAAACTACTAACAAAACAGCTTACCCCTGAAAGCGGCAAAATTATATATGGCGGTAATTTAGATATTTCATATTTTGATCAACATAGAGAAAAACTAGAGCCTAATCATACATTACAACAAACTTTATGTCCTACAGGCGGTGATCAAGTATTTTTGCCAAACAATAAAACCATGCATGTTGCTGGTTATTTAAAACAATTCATGTTTAATCCTAAACTACTTAATGCAAAAACCGCTATTTTATCAGGCGGTGAAGCTAATAGATTATTACTTGCAAAAATTCTAATTAACCCTGGCAATCTGTTAATTTTAGATGAACCGACTAATGACCTCGATATGGATAGTCTGGAAATTTTACTAGATATACTTGCAGATTATTCAGGTACTTTAATAGTCGTGAGCCATGATCGTGACTTTTTAGATAGGTTAATTACTAGAACTTTAGTTTTCGCTCAAGGTAAAATTCATGATTTAACAGGAGGTTATGAAGATTATAAGCAGTATTTTACTACCTCTCCTATAGCCAAAAAAGCTTCAAAACCACTACCACTAACTTCTCAAAAAGAACCTCTAAATAAAAAGCTATCTTATAAATATCAGCGTTTGCTTGAAACATTGCCCAACGATATTGAAAAGCTAGAAATATCCATCAAACACTTAGAAAAAGAACTTAAAGACGTTAATCTATATTTAGATAATCCTCAAAAATATAACCGCATTACTAGCCAATTAATTAATGATAAAAAGAAACTAGACGAGTTATTAAATCAATGGCTAGAAATACAAGATTAATTTTTGTTAAAATTTTCTTGACTTAATTATTAACTTTTGTTAACGTTTCTTGACGTTAATATTAAAGATGATTAGCATGTATGTCTGATATAACAGCTACATTAAAATATAAATTCAATAATTTAAAAGAGTATCTTAAAAATTCTTATTCTCGCTCTCAAATAGAAACGATTCTAAGAGAATTGAGTAGTTTACAAAGCGAAGCAGCTTCATATGGCTTGAATTTTGACATATCCAATCTAAAAGAGAATGCTGAAACTAAGCTCAAGAACTATGAAGTAGAACAATCTATTGAGAAAGCTAGGGCTCAAGAACAAGAATTTCTAAAATCACAAAGAGCAATAAAACTTGCCGAAGAAGAAAAAGAAATTGCACAAAGAATTGCTGCACTTAATAATTTACATAATGAATTTATAAAAAATATTACTAAAGATACTAAAAGAATTGAAGAAAGTAATAAACGTTTAGATAAGATAATAAATAAACTGGAAAAGGAAAACATTATTGATCATAAAGAGTTAAATCGTGAAATATTAACTCATGAAGAAATATTTAAACTAAATCAAACACATAAAGTATTACATGAAAACCATAAAAAAATAACTGAACAACACAAACAAGCACATACAGAATTAAATCAATTAAATACAACAATAACGAATTTATCACAACAATTACAAGAAAAAGGCTTAGCGCCAAAAAAAGTTAAAGAATTAAAAGAAGAATTAGAATTTCACCAAGAAATGCTAAAAATACATAAAGTATGTGTAGAGAAGATTGAAAATAGTAAAAAAATATTAGATCAAGAAATTATTAAACGTGAAAAAGAATACAACATAAATAAAGATAAAATAAAGAAATTAGGAAGTGATATTAAAGAGCGTTATAAAAAAGAACCAGAAAAATATTTAGATGCATATGAAAAATATGTAGTTCTAAGAAATCAGCATAAAGCAATTAAGACAGACGGCGTTGTAAAGGATATAGAGCATCATAATAAAGTACTAAATAAAATTAACGTAGATAAAACTAAATCTTTAGCTAATAAAATCAGAGAACAAACACAAGTAAAAGATACTAATACTGGGAGTTTATATCCTGCTCGTACTCCTAATATTAAAGTTGCAAGTAATAAAACGAGAGGAATTTAACTAAAGGGTAATATTATGTCTAAATTTAAAAATTTAACTCCTGAACAAAGAAAAGCAGCTTTAGAAGCTGCAAAAGTACAATTTGAAGAACAACAGCAACAATATAACGCAATATTTAAAGAAGCTATGCAAGCGAGTAGTCAAATCCACCAATATAATCAAGATTTAGGTGATTGTGTGGATAATGCTTCCAAAGATATCAAGCTTGCCGGTAAAGCTTCTAAAGGCGGATGTGAAATAATATAACATTCTAAAAGCTGTAACTATATAGTTGCAGCTTTTGTATTATTTTGAATTAAGCTCGAAAGGCCTATTGCTTGTATTTTTTCTGACAATTTAAAGCTAATCTCACCTGGAAATATTATATTAATTTGATCAAGTTTTAAATCTTCTAAAGATATTTGTATTGATTTTGTAATGCTTGGTGTATTTGTATATTTAATTTCAAACCCCAAACGTTTTCCATTTTTAAAAATTAAAAGATCTATTTCCGCTCCATTATGAGATGACCAAAAATAACATTCTTCCGGTTCGGCTTTATAATATCTAATAATTTGTTCTAAGGCAAATCCTTCCCATGATGCACCTATTTTAGGATGAGTGCTTAAAGATTCATAATTATTTAAGCCTAATAAAGCGTGATATATTCCACTATCTCTAAAAAAAATTTTTGGAGTCTTAACTTGTCTTTTTTTAAGGTTTTCATACCAAGGCTGCAAAATACGGATCATAAAAGTTCCCTCTAAAATATCTAAATAATGCTTTGCGGTATGATATGAGATAGATAAAGAATTTCCAAGTTCTGAAGCATTAAATATATTAGCGTGATAATGGCAAAGCATTAACCAAAACCTACGTAACTGCATAGACGGAATTGTAAAACCTAAATTTGGTATATCTCTTTCTAAAAATGTTTTAATGTAATTCTGACGCCATAAAGCACTTAACTCTTCATCATCTGCAAGATATGATAAAGGAAATCCACCGCGTATCCATAATTGCTGAGTACCTGACACTTCAGATAAGGTAAACGGTGTCATTTCAATATAACCTATTCTACCTGCTAGTGTTTCAGAACCTTGTTTAATTAAGTCTCTTGATGCACTGCCTAGTACTAAAAATTTAATATCAGTTGTATCAACAAGAACTCTTAAAATAGGGAATAGATTCGGTTTATACTGAATTTCATCAATAATAACAAATCCTTTTAGATCAGACAAAGCAAGCATCGGTTCATTTAACCTTGCTAAATCTAAAGGATTTTCAAGATCAAAAATATTGATTTTAGGAATATTATAAGCTTCTACGAATTGTTTAGAAAGTGTAGTTTTTCCGCACTGCCTTGGTCCTAACAAGGCACAAACTTTATGAGTTTTAAAATGTTTTATTATTGATGAAAGGAATTGTTTTCTAAGCATTTAAATTACCATGAAAATTAGAAACATAACGTCTAATTCTCAGTATAGAAAAAAACGACAAAGTCAAAACGCTTTTTCTCGTTCTGCAACTATAATCGCATGTATTTTTTTAAGCGTCCGATCAAAGTCATCGTTAGTAACTACATAATCATACTCTTCTCAGTATAGAAAAAAAAACGACAAAGTCAAAACGCTTTTTCTCGTTCTGCAACTATAATCGCATGTATTTTTTTAAGCGTCCGATCAAAGTCATCGTTAGTAACTACATAATCATACTCATTAGCATGTGATATTTCGTTTTGTGCCGACTGCATACGTAATTTTATTGCTTCTTCATTATCGGTCGCTCTATTTCTTAAGCGTTGTTCCAATACTTCAATATTAGGAGGCAATACAAATATAGCAACAACATTAGTAGCATTTTTCTTAATACTCCTTGCTCCTTGCCAATCAATATCAAACAAAACATCCAAGCCTTGATTTAATAACATTTCGACATATTCTTTAGGCGTACCGTAATAATTATCGTATATTTTGGCATATTCAAGGAATTTATTCTGCTTAACTAATTCTTCAAACTCTAGACCGGTCTTAAAGTAATAGTTTATGCCCTCTACTTCTCCTAAACGTGGTTTTCTTGTAGTTGCCGAAATAGATAAACGCAAATTATTATCTATTTTCAATAATGCTTTAGCTAAACTCGACTTACCTGTACCTGAAGGGGAAGATAAAATTATAATCAGTCCTTTAAAGTTCCTCGAAAGTTCTACTTCTAGAGGTAATTTAGACGTTGCTGCGGTGCTACGTTCCATGTCTCCTTTAAATTCCTCCCTATAAGCGAATTTCTGAAGAACTCTTTTATTTTTTGTTTTCATATTTTATGTTTTATTGCCTAGGTACAGCATATTTCAGAAAGATTTAGACAAGATGAATTTAAATGCGAGCCTGCGAAAGCAGTAGGTAAACTATGTGAGAGTACAGGCGAGTCATACAAAATTCGCTTGTATCAAGCTTTATGAATTATTCTGTACTTTTCTTTTTATTACCTCATCCATAGTACAATTAAAATATTTTGCTATTTTTAAAATAGTATCTATTTCAGGGTTGAATTCACGATTAGCTTCCGCTCTCATAATTCTGCTAACAGTCGTATAAGGGATATTAGTGACTTCGGCAAGATATTTACGATCTATCTTTTCTTGTTTTAATTTTTCTTCTAAAAATTCTTTTACTTTAGTAGCAAGTGCCATATTAATAACCTCTGAATAAATAAAGGATAGATATATACAAAGTGTGTTGAGTATTACCAGCCTTGTTACATGGATCGAAAAGCCTACTCAATGTCATTCCCGCGTAGGAGAAAATCTAGTAAAACCATATAAAAACAAGTTTTTATATGGTTATTTTATCAAATATATAACTTCTGTAGCAATATTGAAGTTATTTTGCTGAATTCCCGCCTATACGGGAAAGTTTTGTTGCGTTGATCAATTTCACCTCTGTCATCCCGCGACTTGATCGCGGGATCCAGTTAAAAATACTAAAATTATTAGTATTTTTTATTGTTTTTTGGACACCGTGGTCAAGCCACGGGGTGACACACAGGAGATTGTACCGGTCCATGCAACAATGCCTACGCGAGAATGACATAAACTGCCCCATGCAACAAAGCCCCGATTCTGCGGTAATGACATAGAGTACAAAAAAACAGAAATTACTCCTTAGGCAATAATACTTGTACAAATTCTGTTTTAGATAGATCAGCTGCTACGTTTACCATAACATCATGTTCCGTAACTTTAGACACATAGCCCACTAAAATACCTGCAGGATAAATATTACCGTGTCCAGAGGTTACTATCTCCTCATCTTTCTGTACTAAATGATTGTTAGGCAAGTATAAAATTTTACTATTATTATTATTACCTGCTAAAATACCTTGTTCTCTTGAAGAATTAGCTTTAATAGGTATTCTAGAATTAACATCGCTAATTAACATTACTTTAGCATAATTATTACTCACTTCTATTACTTTTCCTACTAATTTTCCTGAATTAACAACGATTTGATCAGGCTCAATGCCTTGCTTTTTACCTGCAGAAATTAAAGCAGTTCTAGAAAAGGGATTAAAGGAAACACTCAGTAATTTAGTAGTAATATATTCAAATTCTTCTTCCTCAGCAATCGTTAACAAATCTTTTAATGCAATGTTTTCGGCTCTTACCGATTCTACTTCACTTTGTAAATGTTGTAATCTTGCTATCTCAAGTTTAAGTTCTATATTTTTTCGTTCTAAATCTTGAAAATAAACAAATTTTTGTGTTATTGAATTTATATATTCAAATATATCGTCATAAACTGCTAAACCAGTTGATACTATACTACCAGTTACTTCAAGTGATATACTAGATATTTTTTTAGGTGTAGTAAAAAATAAATATACAGACAATCCAAGCCCAAATATAACAAAAAAACGCTTAAGAGTATTTGATATTATTCTTATTAATTCTAATGAATTTGAAGAATTTTTTACTCTATTTGCAAGTATTGCCATTTTTAATCCTGTTTAAATAGTACATGTTTTAACTTTGTAAAATCTTCAAGTACTTTTCCTGTTCCAAGTGCCACACAAGAGAGGGCATCATCTGCAACTATTACTGGCAATTTAGTGGCTTCACTAAGAACAAAATCAAGATTTCGTAATAATGAGCCGCCGCCTGTTAAAACAATTCCCTTATCAACTATATCTGAAGATAATTCAGGAGGTGTTGCTTCTAGTGCTACTTTTACCGCTTCAACAATTTGACTTACCGGTTCAATTAGACTATCAGCAATTTGTCTTTCGTTCAATATCATTTCTTTAGGAATACCGTAAATTAAATCACGTCCTTTAATTTCCATCTTTCTCGGCTCAGCATTCTCATCTACATAAGCCGTACCTATTTCTTGCTTTATCTTTTCGGCAGTAGCCTCACCTATCAATAGGTTATAGTGTCTTCTTATATATGAGATAATAGCTTCATCCATCTTATCACCTCCGACTCTTACCGACCTTGCATATACTATGCCCCCTAGTGACAAAACTGCAACTTCGGTAGTGCCTCCTCCAATATCAACAATCATCGAACCGGTCGCTTCCGTTACGGGTAGCCCTGCTCCGATCGCTGCCGCCATAGGTTCTTCAATTAAATAGACATCCCTCCCCCCTGCACTTTCTGCTGCTTCTTGGATAGCACGACGCTCAACCGGCGTAGAACCGGAAGGCACGCAAATAACAATTGTCGGCCCAAAAAAAGAGCGACGATTATGCACCATTCTAATAAAATACTTTATCATTTCCTCTGCACCCTTAAAATCAGCAATAACACCGTCTTTTAAAGGTCTTTTTGCTTCAATATCCGTAGGAGTACGCCCAAGCATCATTTTTGCTTCATGACCATAAGCATAAGGCACAAAAGCACCGTCTTTTTTTATTAACGCAATAACAGAAGGTTCCCTTAGAACAATTCCACAATTTTTTTGATAGACAATAGTATTTGCCGTACCAAGATCTATGGCCATACCGGAAGAAAACCCTTCCAAAAATTTCATTATCATTTTATTTTTTCTCTCTAAATTCTAAAAATACTTCTATAGAACTGTTAACAAAATAAACAGTCCCATAGTAAATAAAAATTTAATATAGACGAAGTTTAATTTGAAAAATTGGCATCGTCGCTTCTCATTTTTGATCCTCACTTAGTATTCTAAGCTGTGGTCAAAAATTCTGAGACTTCTCGCTCTTTTCCAAATTAAACTTCGTCTATATTAAATTTCTTTATAATGTAACATAATAAAGTTACTAATAAAAAATATTAACATACTAGGTAATAAAATAGCAGCAATTAAAGACAAATTATTATAAGTAAGTATTTTTAATAATATTTCTGATAACGAATATGATATAAAACCTGAAAATAAACCTAATAGCAGTATTTTTTCTTGGTAATTATCACGCTGTTTAAGACTAATAAAACAACTTGCTAAAATTACGGTTGCCATCATCATTATAGGCTTAAATAATTGCTTGTAATAATAAATTTGATAATTAATAGCCGGTAAACCTGAATTTAATAATTCATTAATTAATTTAGGTAAAGCCCAAATAGAAACCATTTCAGGACGAATAAATTTATTTACTAAACTATTAATTGATAAATTTGTTTGTATAGTTAAATTATTGTAAGCCTTAGTTTCCTCTTTTGTGAAAACCTTAACTCTATTTAAATGTAACATCTTATTTTCAATAATACCGTATAATGCATCAATTCTCTTTAAAAAAGAATTATTATGATCAACAAATAAAATTGTAATATTATTTAATTTTTTCTCGGCAACATTAATAAATTGTGTTTGGATAATTTGATTTTCATCATTTAAAGCTTCAAAAAATAATAAGCCTGATTTAGATATTATCCCCTCACTCAAGGCTTTTTTAGTTAGTTTTGCTTCTAATAACTCATATTTTTGTAAGCCTATAGTACCGATAGGATTCAATATAGTCGTAAAAACTATACCTAACATTAAAGTTACAATACATGGAATAACAAGCACTTGCCAAATATGAATACCGCTAGATAACATAGCCGTTAATTCATTATTTTTTGTTAGATTTCTAAGAAAAAATAACATAGTGGTAAAACTAATTAACGAAGATACTTGATCTAGTAAATAAGGAATCTTATATAAGATAAGTCTCCAAAAAAAACTAAAAGGAACATAAATATTCTTGAATTTTTGTAAAAGATCAAAAATATTTGAGATAATTAATAGCCCGATTAAAAGAAATAATATAATAAAGAAACACTTAGAATATAATTTAGTAAGATACCAAGAAAGTGTTTTTAGATTAATCATTATAAATTCAGTGCTAATGCGAATTTAAATAAGAATTTGTGTGGTGGGGCTGGTAGGACTTGAACCTACGACCACACCGTTATGAGCGGCGTGCTCTGACCAACTGAGCTACAGCCCCTTTTCATTTGAAATTTATATAATTATTATGCAGTTGAGTCTAGTAAAATTTTTATATTTTTGAGGTATCGCCTAGAAAACAGGGCAATATGGTTCAGTTTTTTCGTCATTGTGAGGAAATTACAAAGTAATTGACGAAGCAATCTCAGGAGTTTGTTGTTATTTCATGAGATTGCCACACAGCCTATGGCTTGCAATGACGATTTGGTATCCACGCATCAACGCTTTCGCAATAATAACATCAAGTTATAAATAAAAAAAGGCCGAGTAGTAAACTCAACCTTTTAGGATACTATAATTAGTAAATAATTTTAGTGGTGTACAACTGTTACAGCTCTACGATTATAAGCAAAAGCTTCTTCAGTATTACCCATCATAGCAGGTCTATCTTTACCATAAGAGATTGTATTTAATCTGTTATGATCGATTCCTTTATAAACTAAGAATTTTTTCACTGCTGCTGCTCTTCTTTCACCTAAACCTAAGTTATATTCTCTGGTACCTCGTTCATCGCAATGTCCTTCAACAGTAACTTTTACTTCAGGATGCTTTGATAACCAGCAAGCTTGTCTCTCTAGTTCTTCCTTAGTCTTTGGTGATAAAGCAGAGCTATCAAAAGCAAACCATACGGCATTTCCTGCATGCTTCTCGAAATCTTTCATTAATGAAGTTTCTTCACCTTGGTTCATAATATTACCATCAAATTGCGGTGCTCTTTTTGTTGTATTACACCCTACAAGCACAAATAATGCAAGAAAAGCTAATGTAATCTTTGTTTTCATAATTAAACTCCTTGAGATTATAATTTATTAATATTTAATTCATTTTAGCTAGTCATAAAACTAAACTAACCAAAAGCTATGTGAGTTAGTATATATCATTATTTTATTAGTTTAAAGGCTAAAATATTATAAAATGCAATTAATGTATAAATGTGGTAAAAATATCATTTTTATAATACAAGTATATACTTTGGATAAATAGATAGATGAAGTTTAATAGGGAAAAGAGGAATCGATTTTGAAGCTTATAACCGCAGCGTATATATAAATTATGTGAGGATTATAAGCAAATAAAGTAGCCGTTGCCAATTTTTCAAATAGACATCTTCAGAAACTCGCTTATAGAGAGGAATTTGAAGGAGACACGGCACGCAGAACCGCAGCGTACATAGAGGTACGTGAGGATTCGAGTACAGGATCAACGTACAAATTACCTCTAGCAGTAGAGTTTCGGAAGATGTCTAATAAAACGAGTATATTCACCATCTAATGAATGCACTGCCCCAAGTAAGACCTGCACCGATAGCTGAAAATAGTAGAATATCACCTTTTTTTATTTTGCCTGATGCTTTGAGAGTACTCAAAGCAAGCGGAATAGAAGCAGCAGAGCAGTTAGCATGTTTTTCTACGGTTTTCACTACTTTATGCTCTTCTATATTTAATAGTTCAGCGAGTTTATTTATAATACGGATATTTGCTTGATGAGGTATAAAATAATCAATATCGCTTACACTGAATTGATTAGCATGCAGTAAATCTTTTATAGATTGTTGCATTTTTTCTATTGCATGACGAAATAATTTTTGCCCCTGCATAACTATTTTGCCACTAATACCGTTCATACTTACACCACCGTTTGTGTATAATATTTCATAATCAGCCCCACTTGAGAAGATATTACTATCTATTAAACCGGAATCATCACTACTACGCTGTAATATTACGCTACCAGCCCCATCACCGAATAAAACGCAAGTAGTCCTATCATTCCAATCTAATAACGACGTCATTTTCTCGGCTCCTATAAGCAAAATAGTTTTATATTTACCTGATGAGATAAGAGAATTTGCTACTTGTAAACCATAAACAAAGCCGGCACATACTGCTTGTAAATCAAAAGACGGTATATTAGTTAAACCAAGATAACCTTGAAGCTTAGAGGCAACCGAAGGGAAGCTATTATCGGGAGTAGTAGTACATGTAATAATTAAATCAATATCATTTACCGATATCCCTGCATCTACTACAGCTTTTTCAGCTGATTTTAAAGCAAGATGGGAAGTATATTCTGTATCACCTGCTATACGACGCTGCGTAATACCTGTTCTTGTTCTAATCCATGCATCGTTAGTATCTACGAATTTTGCAAGCTCATCATTACTAACTATTTTTGAAGGAAGATACCCGCCGCAACCAATAATTTTACAGGTCATAAATCTTTTAGGCTACTTCTTCTTCAGTTTTAATTTTCTTTGTTACTACTGGACGATTATTATAAGTACCGTCGACTAAAGAAACGTGATGCGGAAGCTTATATTCACCGGTTTGCGAATCAACTATTACGTTAACTTTGCCAAGTGCTAAGTGCGAACGTCTCATATTACGTCTTGATTTTGATGTTTTTTTCTTTGGAACTGCCATTATTAGCCTCTCTAAATATAAATTAAAAAGTATTTGTCAAATTAGTGAAGCAGTATATTATAATCCTGTAATAAAATCTAGATAAAATTAAACTTATGAAAATTTTTATAACATACATTTTTAGTATATTAGCCTTTTTTTCCTTAAGCGGCTGCAAAACTATCGAAAATAGAGGGCAATCCATAGATGATTCGGCACTTGTAAAATTAGAGTCTAAAAAACTAAATAAAACAGAAGTCGTAGAGTTAATAGGTACGCCTACTATGGTACCGGAATATTCCCAAAATACCTGGTATTATGTTGAAAGAGTTATGTCTCAAAGAGCTTGGCTTAATCCAAAAATTGAAAAGCAGAAGATAGTAAAAATTACGTTTGATGCTAATAATTTTATGCAGGAAGTAGTAGTAATAGATGATTCTCATAGACAAGATATAGAAATAGTCCATGAATATACTAGGACATATGGAACGGAGCTTAACGGACTACAAAAATTTGTTAAAAATTTAGGTAGATTCAATAAAACCACTGACGGAAATAAAAACAAAAGCAAAAATAAGAAAAAGAGATAAGTACCTTAATCATCATTGCAAGATGGCTTATCTGTGTAGATACCTAATCGTCATTGCGAGCCATAGGCTGCGTGGCAATCTCATGAAATAACAACAAACTCCTGAGATTGCTTCGTCAATTACTTACGTAATTTCCTCGGAATGACGATTTGATACTCACGCAGGCGTAACACCAACACTCATAAAACAAAAAACTATCTAATATGATTTCGATATTTAGTAAATTAAAACAAAGTTTATCTAAAACTTCTAATAAAATATCGGAAGGTATCGACAAAATATTTTACAAGAAAAAATTAGATACAGAAACTCTAGAAGAGCTAGAAGAGCTACTTATCTCAAGTGATATGAGTGTTTCGATAGTAACTAATATTATTGAAGAGTTTAAAAAGGTAAAATTTGACAAAGAAATAGATGGTGATACAGTAAAAGAAGCCCTTGCTAAATTAATAGAGCAGCAGCTATCAAAATCAGAAATTCCTTTTACCTTAAGCGAAAATAAATTAAACGTAATTTTAGTTTGCGGTGTTAACGGAGCAGGTAAAACCACGACTATAGGTAAGCTTACTGCAATGTACTCGGCACAAGGGAAAAAAGTAGCAGTTGCAGCCTGCGATACTTTTAGAGCAGCTGCCGTAAATCAGCTAAGTACTTGGGCAGATAGAGCAAATGCACTACTTATTACCGGTGAAGAATCGGCTGACCCTGCGAGTGTTGCTTATCGCGGGATGGAAGAATCGATGAAACAAAATATCGATATACTTTTTATCGATACGGCAGGTAGGCTTCATAATAAGAAAAATTTGATGGATGAACTGTCTAAGATTGTAAAAGTTATAAAAAAACTAGACGAGAATGCACCCACTCATAGCGTTTTAGTCATTGATGCTATTACCGGACAAAATACTTATAACCAAGTAGAACATTTTAATGATGCTACTAATTTGACGGGGCTTATCGTGACTAAACTAGACGGCAGTGCTAAAGCGGGCGTAATTGTCGGAGTAGTACAAAAATTTAATTTACCCTTATACTTTATCGGTATAGGCGAGAAGATAGAGGACTTAAAAATATTCAACCGACATGATTTTGCTAGAAATCTAGTGGGGTTGTGAGGTTTTGCTACGTCATTGCCCGCACAAATATTGAGTCGTCATTGTGAGCAGCTGCAGGCTGCACGGCAATCTCATGAAGTAATAATAAACTCCTGAGATTGCTTCGTCAATTGCTATGCAATTTCCTCGCAATGACGATTTAATTAAAAATAAAATCATAAAATGACTCAAAAAAATACCTTATTGCTCATAGACGGATATGGATTTGTTTTTAGAGCCTATTATGCACAACAGCCTTTAACTTCACCAAAAGGCGAGCCTGTCGGTGCTCTTTATGGTTTTACTTCAATGCTGCTAAAATTACTGAACGACTTTAAGCCTAAACATGTCGCTGTAGTATTTGACAGCGGCGGGAAAAATTTTCGCCATCAGATTTATCCCGACTATAAAGCTAACCGCCCTCCACCCCCTGAAGATTTAATTGTACAATTACCTTTAGTTCGTGATGTTGCAAGTAACTTAAATTTTCCTATTCTAGAGAAGAACGGTTATGAAGCCGATGACATTATCGCAACCTTTGCTACTAAAACTGCTACACTTGGCGAACATGTAGTCATTATCTCTTCCGATAAAGATTTATTACAGTTAATGACTGAAAACATCAAGATATATGATCCGTTAAAAGGGAAATATATTACGGAGGATGATGTTGTTAAAAAATTCGGCACTACTTCTGATAAATTACGTGAAGTAATGGCTTTAATCGGCGATAGATCGGATAATATTCCGGGTGTGCCATCTATTGGACCAAAAACTGCAAGTAGTCTTATAACACAATTTGGTTCTGTAGAAAATATATTTAACTCTTTAGACCAAGTCTCAAGCGTAAAACAACGTGAAACTTTACAAAATTCAAGAGAAGCGGCGTTAATTTCATGGCAGTTAATAGGGCTTGATTCTAATGTTGATTTAGATTTTCAGCTAAATAATTTAGAATGGTCACCTCCAAATAGCGATAAATTAACAGGATTTTTACAGGAATACGGTTTTAGATCTTTATATAAAAGAGTAGGAAATTTATTGGATATTAAAATTAATGACCACAAAGAGATAGCAGATAATAAAGTAACGGAAATAAAAGAAATTAATAATGCTAATGAGTTAGCAGACTTTGCTAAAGAAGCTGAGAAAATAGGAATATTCGGGATATATTTATTACAGCATAAAGGAGCTAATCTTGCTTTTATTTTATCACTGCAAAACCAAAGCTATATTATTAAAATTTCAAACACTTCTCATGATCTATTTTCTTATAATACTAAAACTAATAACAACTGGTTTTCGGATATAATCTTCAATTTACTAACCGATAAATCCATAAAAAAAATTACTTACTCTCTTAAACCTCTACTTAAATTTTATGCAAACCAATCTCATGACATTACGGCTATAGAAGACTTAGAATTAATGCAGTATGCGTTATCTGCCGGTTTATCACAGAAAAATTTATTTAAAGAAGTTTTGAAAGAAACTTTGATAGAAAATATAATTATCGAATCAGCAAAAATAGTAATAAACTTTATCTCACTTTATAAGCAAACTATATTGGAGCTTAAAGACAACAAAACCTTTAGACTTTATAGCGACATTGATTTACCTATTTGTTTTATTTTAGATAAAATGGAGAAAGTGGGTATTACAGTAGATGCTAATTACCTAAAACAATTATCCGCTGAATTTGGAACAGAAATTCTAAAACTTGAAGAAGAAATTTTTGCTCTTAGCGGAACTAAATTTAATATTGGTTCGCCAAAACAATTAGGCGAAATCTTGTTCGAAAAAATGCAATTACCTTTCGGTAAAGCTTCAGCTAAAGCAAGCTCTTACTCAACGGGAGCGGAAATACTAGAAAAACTTAGTGAGCATGGATATAATATTGCAGATTTGTTATTAAGATGGCGGCAACTGACAAAATTAAAGAATACCTACACCGATAGTTTGCCGAAACAAATAGATAATATAACACATAGAGTACATACGACATTTTTACAAACTTCTACCACTACAGGAAGACTTAGCTCACAAGAACCTAATCTACAAAATGTACCTATTCGCTCTAGTGAGGGGAATCAAATCAGACAAGCTTTTATTGCTGAAGAAGGTTATAAACTAATATCTGCCGATTATTCTCAAATTGAGCTTAGAATATTAAGCCATATCGCAAATATAGATGCACTAAAACAAGCATTTATCAATAAAGACGATATCCATACTCAAACTGCTTGTCAGATCTTTAACTTACAAAAACATGAACTAACTAGCGAACATAGGCGTAAAGCAAAAGCTATAAATTTTGGTATCATTTACGGTATAAGTGCTTTTGGGCTTGCTAAGCAATTAAACGTTACTACCGGCGAAGCATCCGAATATATCAAGAAATATTTTGCTGAATATAAAGGAGTGCAAGAATATATGGAGCAAACAAAAGCTTTTGCAAGTAGCAACGGCTATGTCACAAATTTCTTTGGCAGAAAATGTTTTGTACCTCTAATTCATGATAAAAAGCTTAAACAATTTGCAGAACGTGCGGCTATTAATGCTCCGATTCAAGGAACTAATGCCGATATAATTAAAATTGCTATGATCAATCTAGATCAAGAAATAGAAAAACGTAAACTTAAAACAAGATTAGTACTGCAAATTCATGATGAATTACTATTTGAAGCACCGATTGATGAAGTAGAAATTATAACACCTATTATTAAAAAAATCATGGAAAATTCTACTAATATGGATGTACCGATTATAACCGAAATTAGAGTAGGTAATAACTGGATGGAAATTCATTGAAGGTGTATAATTCCTAGCTAAAGGCGGCGTTATTGCGGGAATGACATAAAAAATCATATATTAATATAACATTTAAAGAATCTTAAAAAGAGCGTAATGTATGAAAAATTTTATATTCACGTCTGAGTCAGTCTCTGAAGGGCATCCGGACAAAATTGCCGATCAAATTTCAGATACGGTACTTGATGAGATTCTAAAACAAGACCCTAACGGTCGTATTGCCTGTGAAACATTTGTAACAACCGGTCTAGTTCTAGTGAGCGGCGAATTACTACTAGTACCTATGTGGATATTGAGCAAATAGTACGTAGCAAGATACAAGAAATCGGCTATAATAATCCAAATTATGGATTTGACGGTAGCTGTTGTGCCGTAATTTTAGCTATCACTAAACAATCACCCGATATAGCTATGGGTGTTGACAATGCAAATGACGATGAAATAGGTGCAGGAGACCAAAGTATGGTTTTCGGTTATGCCTGTAATGAAACGGATAGTTTCATGCCCGCACCGGTTTATTACGCTCATTTATTAATGAAAAGGCAAGCATATTTACGTAAACAAAATGTCTTGGCTTGGCTTAGACCCGATGCAAAATCTCAAGTCATGTTACGATATGAAAATAACAAACCAATTGCCATTGATGCAGTAGTTTTATCAACTCATCATCACCAGGAAATACAACAAAAAGACCTTATTGAAGCAGTAATGGAAGAAATTATTAAACAGGCATTACCAAGCAATTTACTTCATAAAGACACTAAATACCTAATTAATCCGACGGGTCGGTTTGTTATAGGCGATCCCGTTGCAGATTGCGGTTTAACCGATAGGAAAATTATCGTGGACAGCTATGGAGGAATGACAAGACACGGAGGCGGTTGCTTTTCTGGAAAAGATCCAACAAAAATAGATAATAGGTCGGCTGCTTACATGGTACGCTATATTGCTAAGAATATAGTAGGAGCAGGACTTGCCAATCACTGTGAAATACAAATATCCTAAGCAATAGGCATAGCTGCTCCCGTCTCTGTTTATGCTGAAACTTACGGTACTAGCAAATTAAGCAACGAACAAATTACTAAGCTCATAACACAGCATTTTGATATGCGTCCAGGAAGAATTATTAAACATCTTAAGCTTCGCACTCCATGTTATCAAAAAACGGCTTCTTACGGTCATTTCGGCCGAGAAGATGAAAATTTTACATGGGAGCAATTAGATAAAGTAGATATATTGAGGTGGATAATTATTAACATTTATTTATTCGTAATACATGATTATTTTTATCCTTGTTTAACTAGCTAGTTGAAAATATGACTGAGGATATAAATAATGATAAAAAGTTCGGTCACTTAGAAAATTATGATAATGAACTTACAAATACTGCTCTAAAAGAGAATAACCAAAATAAGCTGAAAGAGCATTATGAAAATATCACTCAAGCCTTAAATAACATATGGAAATGTATGAAGCAAAAGCAACTCAGTACCGCGAAATGCTTGACGATGCCCGTACCTATGATAAATCCACAAAAGATTATAATTTAGGCTCAGCTCATTTTATAACAGCTAGCGTATAAAATATAAAGCTTTACTTGGAGCTTATAAAGTTTTAAATCCTGACGAAAATATAGGTAAAAAATTAGACCATTTTATGGATGGCTTAGATGAGATTTATAAGCAATCCTTTTTAGTACGTAATTTAACTAGCTCAACTGAATTACCACCAGCAGAACAGTTAAAAAAATTTTTAGAAAAAACTACAGATGAAATATATGATAAACTGCAAAAAACCGGAGAAGCATATTTATCATATTCTAATGCTCCTACTAATACAGAATTACATGCAAATGTTATAAAATATTCTAAAGAAAATGGAAAAAATTATCGTATATATATAATGCCGGTGCTGGGGTAAGAGCAGATAATTCAAAGCTAAATTAAACACCAAAAGATCAATTATCTAAAATAAATGAAACAATAGAAGTAAGAAGTAAAGCAAAATTCAGCTCAATTAAATATGAACTCAAAAATCAAACAGATAAAGAAATAAAAGATAGTATATTTTCTATATTATCTATAAATGAAATAGAAGCGATAAAAGCTCATAATAACGGAATCAACAGATTCAAATCAGAACAATTTATTAATCCAACAGCTGATTCAAGAAGAACAGTTACCGGGCAAACTTTAGGGAATTGTAGTAGCAGGTCAATAAGAGAAGTTTTAAGAGACAATGTACCGGATTCAGAATTTGGTGAAATATATGATTTTATTACACAAAATCAAGTATCACAAATAATATCAAACTTAGAAAGTGAACAAAAAAATTTAGCAAATATCTTAAATATACCTTTAATAAAAGAACAAAGTATCTCAAATACAACTTATCAAAATCAATTTCAAAAAGATATTGCCAATTCAGCTACTAATTATTGTGATACTTTTTTTTATAATGAAGGGCATACACCAAGCACAAAAGAAAAGTTATTTAATAAAGTTGCTGAAGAATCGAATTTAAAGTATATCAAGATTGATCTAGTAGATTTTTTATCTACTGTGTTTCTTCCCTATAAGGACACTGATTTACCTATTACTGAGGATCTTTTAAAGCCTGTTATAAACCATATCCAAACTTGTTTTGAAGACCACAAAATCGCTCCCTCAAAAAAAAGTTTTAGAAAATTATAGATTATATAAATCTAACAAAGAACAAATCATTAAAGAGCTATCAGCAAAATGCTTAAGTGATAAAGATATAAATATACTTATCAAAGCACAAATACAAGCGAAAATAGCAAACCGCCCGGCTATAGATATTTTCCAACAAATGAAACAAAGTAATACTAACCCTAAACCGCTAGAGCTATCGGAAGAACATAAGAAATTGGATGATGTCATAAAAGATATGGCACAAAAATACAAATGACTATACCGGAAGCAAAAACATTCGAAGAAATCACTCAAATGGTCAAAGATTATTAGTAAAAATAAATTTAATGAATAAATAACACCTATAAAAGCCCAAAAATTAGTAGATGAATTTACGCAGCAAACTCTAGATATTTTTGGAGAGAATAAATTAATAGACTCACCTATAATTGAAACAAAAAATGAGCATATTAATATATCGCTCCCGAACATAGAAACACAAGAAACTACTAACCTTAACTTGGATACAATACACTCAAAAAATTCCCCTGTATCAAGCTTTTTGAATGATGCTGTACTTAAAGAAGAAAAACAAAATTTAGTAAATGCACTAATAACTGAAGTTAATAAAAATCTACCTAATAATACAGGAGTATTAGAAGATAAAAAACAAGAAGTTAAAACCAATAATACATTCAATAAAAATTCAGAACCTAAAAAACAAACTATCAAAAATAAATTTTATAAGTATTTAAGTAAATTAACGAGAAAATTGGGATTAAAATCCATAAGTAATCATTTTAAAGAATTAATTAAAGATCCAAATCTTGAGCAAAATATCAATTTAGAAAAAGAAGCAAAGTTAATAGCAGACAAACATCGACTAACAAAATATATGGAACTTAGCGATAACAAAAATAATAATGCAGTATTTAGCGGTAAAAAAATATCAAAGAATATTACTCAATTATAGATTCATTTTACCATCAATTCAGGTATTGCCTATAAAAAGTTAACTCAAGGTTTCGATGTCATTCCTACAAGGCATTGGCTTTGTTGCATGGCTCGTTTTTTTCGTCATTGCGAGGGAAATTACGCAGTAATTGTACTTCCGCAATCTCAGGAGTTTGTTATTATTTCATGAGATTGCCATGCAGCCTATGGCTGCTCACAATGACGACTCGGTATCCACACAACAATGGCTTGCGGGAATGACAGCAGAAAACCGAACCACGCGACAACTACGCTATTTACTATATCCTTTTAAAATCTCAAAATCTTGCCCTTGGAGCAAGAATTTTTCAGGTAATGTAATTTTTGCTACAAAATTCTTTACATCTGCGCTTTGTAAATAGATTGTAGCTTTAGCATTACTCTGATCTTCGTTATTTATACGAGCTGCAAGCAAGGTTACTATCTGCCGTAATTCTTCATGATTTTGTGGATAAAACTGTAGTTCAAATTGTTTATTATTAATTGCATCCTCAATTGATGAAAAGCTTTTTGCTGTTAGTTTTATTCCTCCCTCATCTTTAACTATGTCACAATTAACAACTACCAAACTTTTAACATCAAGTAAATGTACATAATCTTTTAAAACTTCCTCACTAAAAATACTAAGTTCAAAGATATTCTCAGGATCGGAAAGCACGAGCGTCACAAACCTACCTCTTGCCGACATACGAGAATCCTTTTTTTGTATTACACCGGCAAGATTTACTCGGTTAGTACCATCAGGTAAGTTATTATGCAAATCCGCAGTATTTAAAATATTTAAACGACTAAATATTTCTTGATATTCCGTAAGAGGATGATTAGAGATAAATAAACCCATAGCCTCAAATTCATAAAAGGCTAAAGTATTTTTATCGGCATAATCGCTTGATACTAAAATAGTTGGACTTAAACTAGAAACTTTAATTAAGCTAAATTGATTAGATTCCTGCTCTTCGTGATATGAAGTTGAATAAGAAAGCAATTTTGGGATGCTTGACAATAATTGCAATCGATTATCATGCAGCTCATCAAAACAGCCTGACTTGATTAAATTTTCCAATAATTTACTGTTAATAGATTTGGGGGGTAATCTTTCAATAAAATCAGTAATTGATTTAAACGCCCCTCTTGCTTTTCGCTCATCCGTTACTAACTTACCAAAATTCGGCGTGACTCCCTTAATAGCACCTAAGGCAAAGATTATTGCACCCGCGATGTCATACCGTGGCTTGACCACGGTATCTTTTGAAATTTCCTGGATACCGCGATCAAGTCGCGGTATGACAGGCTTTACGCTATGCGGGATGACAGTGTCCGAAAACTTTACACTAAAATATCCTTCAGAAATATTAATATTAGGTGCAGTAATTTTTATGCCGTTATCTTTTGCTTCTTGTAAAAATAAATTAATTTTATCGTGATTATTCAATTCAAGATTTAAGCATGCTACTAAAAATTCAGCAGAATAATTAGCTTTAAGATATGCAGTTTGGTATGAAATAACACCGTAAGACGCAGCATGTGCCTTATTAAAACCGTATCCAGCAAATTTAGCCACGGTCGCAAAAATGGATTTAGCTTGAGATTCCGAAATATTATTAGCAATTGCTCCTTTAACAAAAATTTCTTCCTGCTCCTCCATTTCTTTTTTTATCTTCTTACCCATTGCTCTACGAAGTAAATCGGCAGCTCCTAGCGTATAACCTGCAAGAACCTGAGCAATTCTTTGTACCTGCTCCTGATATATCACCACTCCGTAAGTTTCTTCTAAGATTGGCTTCAATAGCTCATGTAAATAATCAGGCTGTTGTAATTTATGCTTACAAGCTATATAGGTAGGAATATTTTCCATAGGACCAGGACGGTATAACGCACCAAGAGCTATCAAATCATGTATAGAATCAGGTTTAAGGCGTCTAAGTGCATCTTTCATCCCGATACTTTCAAATTGGAAAACGCCGACTCCTTTACCTTTACACAACATTTGATAAGTCTTATTATCATCAAACGTCATATTGTTAAAATCTACTTCTATCCCTCGCTCTTTAAGCAATTTCTTACAATCGGTAATAACCGTTAGGGTTTGTAGCCCTAAAAAATCAAATTTAATTAAACCGGCAATCTCGGAATATTTCATAGAATAACCGACTACCAGCATATCGGAGTTAGCATCTTTATATACCGGTACTATATCGACTAAATCAGTACCTGCTATTACGATTCCTGCAGCATGAGTTGAGGAATGCCTATGCAGCCCCTCAAGAATTAACGAAGTATCAAGCACTAGCTTAATTAACTCCGCTTCACCGTCTAAATTATACAACCCATTACCTTTAGCGGCATTTGCAAGCTCCGGAACTTCACGCATCGCCTGTTCTAAGCTAACTGGATTAACTGCACTAAAAGGGACAAGCTCCGTTAGATAATCAGCGAATTTATAAGGTAAGCTAAGCACACGAGCGACATCCTTAATTACAGCCTTTGCCTGCATCTTACCGAAAGTTATAATCTGTCCTACTCTATTATTACCGTATTTGGAACGTACGTAATTAATTACTTCCTCACGCCTTTCCTGACAAAAATCAATATCAAAATCAGGCATTGAAATACGTTCAGGATTTAAAAATCTTTCAAATAATAAGCCAAATTTAATCGGATCGAGATCAGTAATAAGCAAGCTCCAAGCAACAACCGAGCCTGCTCCCGATCCTCTACCCGGTCCAACTAAAATACCCTCTTTTTTACTCCATTTAATAAAATCGGATACAATCAAAAAATAACCGGCAAAATTCATATTACAGATAATATCCAGTTCATAATTAAGACGAGCAAAATATTCGGTTTTCAATTCTTCTTGATTCTCTAACGGAATATTTTCAGATTTAAACTTTGTAGCAAGCCTTGCAAGCAACCCTTCTTTTGCATCTTTTCTAATTAAATCCGTTTCACTAATATCTTTGGTGGCAAAATTAGGCAGCATCGGCGGATTTGCATGTGCGGCAAAATAACAACGCTCTCTTAAATTCACGGTATTTTGGATGGCACTAGGTAAATCGGAAAAAAGCTCTATCATCTCATGCGGTGATCTAAAATAACAATTTTCACTAACTGTTTTTCGATCCGGATATTCTTTAGTAACACCGGCTGATATACATAACAATACATCATGTGCATCATGCATGCTTTTCTCACTAAACAAAACTTTATTAGTAGCAACAAGCGGAATAGCAAGCTCGGCAGCAAT
Source organism: Rickettsia aeschlimannii (assembly GCF_047973405.1). Lineage (NCBI taxonomy): Bacteria > Pseudomonadati > Pseudomonadota > Alphaproteobacteria > Rickettsiales > Rickettsiaceae > Rickettsia > Rickettsia aeschlimannii. Next base: position 69,234 of record NZ_JBFQGO010000007.1, on the reverse strand, counting down.
TCTAATATAACTATCCTCAATAAACTGTTCTTCCGGTAGCTCATGTCTCATAATCTCAAAGTAAAAACGATCTCCTAAAATTTCCTGTAATTTACGTGCAAACAGCATCGCTTGCTCCTCGTTGCGAGCTAGCAAGCATTTTCCGACAATACCGTCGGTATAACAGCATAATCCTATTAATCCTTCTTGATATTCGATTAAATCTTCAAAACCAATGTGATCGCATATCTTACGATCATTTTTAGTAAAAGTAAGGCTTGATAGTTTGAGTAAATTTTTATAGCCAGTTTCATCCTTAGCTATAAGCAAAATTTGAGCAAAAATATCTATATCGTATTTTATATTTAGAATAACTCCGTGTATCGGCTGCAGTCCTTTTTTTACTGCATATAATGCAAACTCTAATGAGCCGAATAAATTTCCCTTATCTGCCAAACAAATAGCAGGCATTTTATTCGCTGAAGCAAGTTCTACTACCTTCTCAATCGTTAATGCACTTTCTAGAAAAGAATAAGAGCTTTGAGTTCTTAAATGAATAAATTCAGGTCGCATTTTAAATTAATGTTAAAGTTTATTGTATTACTGTATGACTCTTTATGTCATTCCCGCGAAGGCCGGGATCCAGAGTAAATAAAGCAAGATAAATCAAGCTTTTAAAAAGCTTTAAAGTACTGGTTCCCGCCTTCGCGGGAATGACATCGGAAGCCTTAACGACAAGACTAAATTTTACTTCCGACTGCATAATATCTAAAACCGATTTTTTTCATTGCTTCATTATCTAGTATATTTCTAAGATCAATGATTATCGGCGATTTTACTAAATCATGAATTTCTTGCCAATTAAGTTTTTTAAATTCTGACCATTCAGTTGCAATAACTATAATATTTACTGATTTACAGGCTTCAACTGCTGAATCTAAATATAGCAAACTTTTATGTTCCAAATTCTTTTTAGCATTTTCAAGACCGATAGGATCAAATGCTTTAACATATACATCTTTATTTAATAAGATCTTTACAATTTCGATGGCAGGGCTTGCTCTCACATCATTTGTTCCTGCTTTATATGTTAAGCCTAAAATTGCTATATTTTTACCTTTTAAATCTCCGTCTAACAAAGTAGCTATTTTATCTACCATATTACTTGGACGCTGCTTATTACTTTTAATTACTGCCTTAAGAATCCTACAATCTATATGATGATTTTCTACAAGATTATTTAACGCTAGAATATCTTTTGGAAAGCACGAACCGCCAAAACCAGGTCCTGCATTTAAAAAATTTTGACCGATTCTTTGGTCAAGTCCTACACCTTTAGATAAATCTTTAATATTACCGCCGATTTTTTCACATAAATCAGCCATCTCATTAATAAAAGCAATTTTGGTAGCTAAGAAACTATTTGAAGCATATTTAATAAGTTCGCTTGTCACTAAATCGGTAACCACAAACTTTGCACCTTGTTCTATTAAAGGTGCATAAATTTTTCGCAATATTTCCTCTGATTCTTTATTATTTACACCGATAACTATACGATCAGGATATAAAAAATCTTCTACTGCACTCCCCTCTCTTAAAAACTCAGGATTAGAAGCAACATTAAATGAAAAGCCTCTTGATTTTAAATAAGCTATAATATTACTGCAACTACCCGGCGGAACGGTAGATTTTATGACTATTAAACAATCTTTATTTATATGCTCGGAAACTTTATCAATAGCATCATAAACATATTTTAAATCCGCTTCTCCCAACCATTTTGAAGGTGTACCGACCGTAATAAATATTGCATCGGCATTTTGAAGTTCATTATTATAAATATTTGTAAATTTTAACCTATCAGATTCTAAAGCTTGCTTAAGATACTCATCAAGTTTAGCTTCATAAATCGGTAATATTTGCTTATTTAATTTGGATATTTTAACCTCATCATTATCAAGACAAGTAACATTATGACCTAAATAGCCCATAATAATACCTGAGACTAATCCCACATATCCGCTACCGATAAATGTAATATTCATAATTTTTTGTGATTTTTATATTAAATTTTTAAATTATACGTTATATTCCCCAAGTGTATACCTCAAATAAATGAAGAGCAGTATAGACGAAGCTCAATTTCAAAAAGTGCAAGGAGTCCACAAGACGAGGAACGGAGCGTATACTTAATACGTGAGTACCGGAGTACTTGTAGGATGACGTAGCCAATTTTTGAAGTTCTATCCGAGTATATAAAGCTTTTATCATATTTCAATAGATTTACAAGCTCAAATGAATTTTATTAAAAAAACCTTTATTAGTATTTTTATAATTCTGATTTCATTATCTTTGGCTATAACTCTAACTGTTTATAGCGCAAATAAAGGACACTTAAATGAACCTTTGAAAAAAATAATTGAATTTTATTTAAGTAAAAATGATATAAAGGCTGTACTACATAATCTAGAATTTAAAGAAAACCGATTATCCATAGATAAAATTTCCTTAAGTCTTATAGATAATGCTAGAGGAGAAATTAACGATTTTAATCTTTTCTTTAATTTCAAAAATTTCTTCTCTAATTCGTTAATAGAGGCTAATTTTAATATCGATAAAATTTCCGTAATTTCAAATAACGATGAAGAGATTATAAATACTTCAACGACCGGTGATTATTCGTTAAATATAATTAAAAAAGATTCCCTAACCGACATACGACTAACTTCAATAAAAAGTGATATCTTAACTGATGAGCAAGGAGCAGACTTACCTCTAGGAAATGCTTTATGCTCATATAAAACCGCCTATTCTAAAGATAATCCAAAGACCGTTAATTGCAAACTCACCTTTGGGGACAAAGCTTTTTTATCACTAAGCGGTATAATAACCGATAAAAATATCGATGCAAGTGCAGCTGCCGCAAATATGCCTTTAATAATTTATCAAACAGTCGAAAAAATTATTCCGGATAATCCTATAATCTCATATTTACGAGAACATATAAAACAAGGTTACATCCAAAACGGAGAATTAAATATTAAATTAGATAAAAAATTTTTTAAAAAAAATATTTTAGTAGAAGATAATTTAAAAGCAAATTTACATATCTCGAATTTTGAATATAAATATCATACAGATTTACCGCCTTTGACTAAAGTTGATACTAATATAATCATTTCAGGACCGGAAATAAAATTTCTAATTAATGAAGCATATAGCGGTAAAAGTGTCGTTTCAGACGGTATTATGACTTTCAAATGGGAAGGACCGGATAAATCACAATTTGTTTTTAATGCTACTGCTAAAGGTGAAATTAATGACTTAATTGCCTTTGTTCCAAATGATGCATATCAAAATATTAAAGCTCAAAATATTGATCTTAAAAAAATCAAAGGAACGGCAAGTTCAATAATAGAGCTAATAATTCCTATTAGTCCCAATATCCCTAATAGCTATAATGTTTTGTCGACATTAACAAATATCTCTTTTAACACCTTAGACAATAATATCCTATTACAAAACGGTGAAGCCAAAGGTAGTTTTAAAGATAATAAACTAAATATTAGCGGTAAAGGTAACATTAATAATTATGCAAGCAGCTTTACTTATGATCATGATATATCGGATAAAAATAATGAGTGTTTACTTAAAATAAAAAGCAATATTGCGGCAAATAATCAAAGATTTGGAGTGTTTAAATTAATTTCAGGCAGCACCGTTTTAAATTTTGAGTATAAAAAACAGCATAATAATGAGAGTTTTATCACCGTTAATTCTAATCTTAATAATTTAGAATTTTATATAGATAAAGTATCTATTCATAAAAAATTATATAAAAAAGCCAATTTATATTTATATACTAAATTAAATGATAAAAATTTCGATAGAAATATTGAATTTAACCTTTCAGGGCAGGATAATCTAAAAATTAACGGTAATGCCTTAATTAAGAAAAATATTTATAATATTAATCTAGCCTCTGTTAAACATAATCATACGGATTTAAAAGGAAAAATAATCATAGATAACCATAATCTTAATACGGCACTTTATGGAAGCGGATTAGATTTATCAAATGCTAATATGATGCAGTTTTTAGAAAAAGCGGGAGATTCTACACGTAATATTAATTTAAAAACTAATATATCAAAAATACTTTTAAAGAATAATATAATTCTAGGTAATCTTGATTTAGCAATTAAATGTGATAAAGTGCGATGTTTCTCAGGCTTTCTAAATGCTAATATTGATAATAAAAAAGTTAAGATGTCGCTTACCGCTAGGGAAACTTTTGAACAATGGTTAATTGAATCCGATAATGCCGGAGCATTGCTTAGGGGACTCGGAATGTATACCACTATGCAAAACGGTCAGATTAACATCAACTTAAATACAAAAAGATATGAAGTAAAAAAAGGTGAAATAGTGCCAATATTAGACGGCAAATTTTCTATAAAACATTTTACGGTAGTCGATACTCCTTTTTTAACACGGCTTGTTTCCTTTGTTTCATTGCCGGGTTTTCTTAGTTCAATAACTAATAATAAAAATATTTTATTTGAAGATATGAGCGGTAAATTTAATTATAGAGGAAATATAATTACAATTTTTGATACGGAAGCACATGGACCGTTCTTTGATTTTACTATGACAGGTAATATTGATACCAAGCAGCAATTAATTATGGTTAAAGGAAATGTTATTCCTTCCTTTTTCTTAATCAGCACTATTGTAACTAAAATACCGGTAGTCGGTAAAATATTTTCCAAAGTCGCTCCTTACTCCCTAAAAATGAAATATTAAGTAACTATTTAAAGCTATTAGATTTCGTGTACAAAATTTTTAATCATTCCTTTATGTCATTCCTGCGAGGCATTATTGCGTGTGTACCTAATCGTCATTGCGAGCAACTGAAAGCGTTGTTGCATCGCTCAAAAAACGTGTCCGGTGTCATACCGTGGCTTGACCACGGTATCCAGAAAATAACTAAAAATACTAACAATATTAGTATTTTTAACTGGGGCCTGCTACAAACTTGCGGGATGACAGAGGTGGAAATAAGCCATGCAACAAAGCCACAACTGCAAGGAGCGCGACAATCCAGAAATAATAATAGAATATTCTGTAAATCAGAATTTTTTACTGGATTGCTTAGTCGAAACTTACAGTTTTTCCTCACAATGACGTTGAAGATCAATTCAAGCAAGAATGACATAAATAACCATACATATTTAATCGGTATTTTACTTTTAGGCTTAATTTCTGGTCTTACGTTCAATTTAATTTTTTTTACAGTTCCATATCAATTATCCGAAGCAAAATACACCACTGATATAATAGGTTCGATATCACTAGCTGCCTTTCCGTATTGCTTAAAGGTCATATGGTCACCTTTTATAGATAAATACTCTATACCTTTTTTATGTTCTAAATTCGGTCACAGGCGTGGCTGGGCATTGGTATCACAAATATTTTTAATCTTAGCGATGACGGGGTTCTTAAACATAAGCCCTTGTAATAACTTATATATTACTGCAATTATCTTATTTATTATTTCATTCTGCAGTTCTACACAAGATATTGTACTTGATGCATATAGAATTGAGAGACCTACATCTAAAGAAGAGCTTTCAATGGCTTTTACCTTTAGTAGCATAGGGTTTCGTTTAGGTATGTTACTTGGCAGCGTCGGTACTTTATATTCATCAATTATTTTCGGCTGGAATACAGTATATAAATTTGCTCTATTCATTACTCTAATTGGACCTATAGTAATTTTATGTATCAAAGAACCACAATCAAAAGAAATACACCATACAACTACTAATTTAATAGGATTACAACAATATTTTGAAGTTATTAAAAAAAGTATTATCTCCTTAAAAAATGAACAACAATATTTACTGCTAATTATATTGTTTATCTTTTTATATAAAGCTGCGGATTCTATACCTATGGCTATGAGTTCGCCTTTATTTCTAGATTTAAGTTTTACTACTCATGAAATTGCCGTTATTTACAAAGCTTACGGGTTACTAATCATGATCGTCGGAGGAGCTTTAGGCGGCGTTTTAGCTGCAAAAATTGGTATATTTCATAGTGTCTTAATTGGTGGAGTGATTCAATTATTGTCACCTCTTATGTTTATGATTCTTGCTACTATCGGCTATGATATAAAGACATTTATACTAACTGTTACAGTACAAAATTTTTGTGCAGGCTTTGCAGGAACTATTATCTCTATCTATTTTGCTAGCCTTTGCAACAGTGAATTTGTTGCCACACAATATTCTATTATTGCATCTTTTAGCTCTCTTAGCCGTATTATTCTAGCTAGCCTTGGCGGTATTTGTGCAAAATATCTTACTTGGCCTGTATTCTTTTTATGTAATACTCTGTTTAGCATATTATTTATCCCGATATTTTATAAAATATATAGAAAGAAACTAGGCTTTGTAAATATTTCTAAAAAGATATGACAATTATTAAAAAACGTTTATAATATTGATATATATATTTCTGCGAAATGAAGAGTCAGAATTTTTATGAAACTATATAGTTTTCAAGAACATTTATTAGAATTAAAAATAAGGCTTCTTAGAATATTTACTGCTTCTATAATTATATTTGCTATTTGCTATTATTTTAGCGACAATATTTATAGTGTTTTATTAAAACCGCTTGCTAAGCTAAGCGGTGATACGGTACGAAATATAATTTATACAGGACTTACAGAAGCATTTTTTACCTATATTAAACTTGCAGCTTTTACTGCTTTTACTATTATTATACCTATAATTGCTTTGGAGTGTTATTTATTTATCAGTCCCGGGTTACACCACCATGAAAAAAAAATTATCGCTTTTATTCTTTTTATGTCACCTATTTTATTTTGGTGCGGTAGTATTTTTGTTTTTTACTTTGTAATGCCGAAAGCTTGGAATTTTTTTCTTAGTTTTGAAAAACGTGATATGATAGTACCGATAGTTTTGGAAGCAAGAATTAGCGAGTATCTAAATTTAGTTATTCATTTAATTATTGCTTTTGGAATTGCTTTTCAGCTACCAGTTGTGATAATTATATTAAATATACTAAAAATAGTTAAGGTACAAACACTTAAGCAAAAAAGACGCATTGCCGTGGTAATTAACTTTATTATTGCAGGAATATTAACGCCTCCTGACATTTTAAGCCAGTTTGCTCTTGCAATACCACTACTTTTATTATATGAAACTTCAATAATGATATGTAATTTTATAGAAAAACCGAGGACACTAAATGTTAAATATCAAATGGATTAGAGAAAATCAAGAATTGTTCGATGAAAAGCTTAGCCAAAGATTTATTGAACCTATGTCTAGTAAAATTGCTATGCTCGACAGAGAGAAAAGAAAAATTACAAGTTTAATTCAAGAATTTCAGCATGCACGTAAGGTAAAATCAAAGATTTTAGGTAATATGGCCTTTAAAAGCGGCGAAGATTTTGAAGGGTTACAAAGAGATGTCAAACATATAAATGAGAAGTTGGAAGCACTTGAACAGGATCTAAATAATAATAACGAATTAAATGAACTATTAAATATGTTTCCTAATATTCCGGACGAAGAAGTACCTTACGGAATGGATGAAAGTATGAATAAATTAGTTCGTACTTACGGAGAGACAAATCCAAATGCTTTGAATAAACAGCATTTTGAACTAGGTATAAAATTAAATTTAATGGATTTTGAACAAACTGCTAAAATTTCTGGAACTAGATTTGTAACGTTAAAAGGTGATTTAGCAAAGCTAGAACGTGCTTTAATTAATTTTATGATTGATGTTCATACTAAAGAGTTGGATTTCTTTGAGATATCACCCCCGGTATTAGTTCGAGATAATGCTATGTATAATGCAGGACAACTACCTAAATTTGCCGAAGAGTCTTTTGCAACAACAAATGGTTACAGACTAATTCCAACCGCAGAAGTACCTTTAGTAAATATAGTCGCCGATACTATTATACCAAGAGAAAAATTACCGATGCGTTATGTTGCTTACACCCCATGCTTTAGATCAGAAGCAGGTAGTAGCGGTAGAGATACAAGAGGTATGATTAGATTACATCAGTTCGGCAAAGTTGAGCTAGTATCTATTACTACCCCTGAAGAATCAAAAAATGAGCATGAATATATAACTAATGCATCAGAGACTATTTTACAAAAACTGAATCTTCCTTATCGTGTTATGTTACTTTGCACCGGAGATATGGGATTTGCGGCAAAAAAAACCTATGATATAGAAGTATGGCTTCCGGGACAAAAGCAATATCGCGAAATTGCTAGCTGTTCTAATTGTGGAGATTTTCAAGCACGTAGAATGAAAGCAAGATATAAAGAATTCGGCAGTAACGAAACTACCTTAGTTCATACTTTAAATGCTTCAGGATTACCTATCGGAAGAACTATGGTTGCAATACTTGAAAATTATCAGAATGAAGATGGATCAATAACTATACCGGATGTCTTGATAAATTACATGGGAGGATTACAAAAAATCACTGCCTATAGTGAGTAATTGTTTATTAAATATAAATAATAAGGTAAAGTTTCTAGTTGTTGTTAAATTGGCTTTGTTGCATGGCTCTTATGTCATTCCCGCGAAAGCGCGAATGACATCGAGTAGAGGCCTACGGCTACTCGCAATGACGACTCTAGCATCTACGCAGGCAAAGTTCATTAGTATATACTCCTGTGAAATGAAGAGTTGTTATATGAAGTTCAACTTGGAAAAGAGCAAGGAGTCTGTAAGCCGAGGGGCGGAGCGTATACTTAATACGTGAGCATCCGAGGACTTACAAAGACGACGCAGCCAATTTGTCAAGTTGAACGAGTATACAAAACGATAATTTAAATTCAGGTTATTTGTGTTTAGTGATTTACGAAAATTTGACAAAGATATATATAATTATAATGCTCCTAATTTTATACCTATAGCATGTCATTATAATGAAAATACTTTACTTACCAAAGACGGTAAATTACTACAAATTATCAAAATACACGGCATTAACTCAGAGAAAATAAGCGATAACATACAAAATTTACGTGGAATGGTTAGAGTTTCTATAAAAAAGAATATAACCGATTATGATTTTGCTTTTTGGCTACATACAATACGAGAAAAACAAAACTTAGACGATTCAACTCCTTACAAAAAATTATTACCGGCAAATATTCATACCCTATGGCAAAGAAAAAACCATTGGAATGATAAATTCGTTAATACTTTATATATATCTATAGTACATGATTCTGCTAAAGTTAACATCAAAAATTTTAACTCTTTAATAAATTCTTTATCTAATAAATTAATTACTGATTTTGAAAATAACTACTTAGATTCAGCTTTTCAAAAATTAGACAATATCACTAATAATATTTTAAACGATTTAAACGAATTCGGTGCTGAAAAACTAGGTATAATATTTGAAAATGATAATGTTTTTTCTAATCCTTTATTTTTATATAATCGAATAGCTAACCTTAATAATAATGATTGTTTGGTACCTATAATAGATTTATCCGATGCACTAGGTAGAAGTATTTATACAATTAGCAGCGATAAAATGGTAGTTACGGATCATGAGAAAAATAATAAATTCGCTTCTTTACTATCTATAAAAGAATATCACGAAACTCCTTCTAATACACTGGATAAATTTTTACAGTTACCGATTGAATTAATAATAACTGAAATATTTTACTTTGTTAGCAAAAAACAAGTAATATCCAAATTGCGTGGTCAAGATTATATTCTAAAAATTACTAACGACTCAACTTTACTTAATCACAAAGGTATTAATAAGCTTGATGCAGCTAATTTAGATTTTCAATTTTGTAATCAGCAAATTTCAATTGCCGTTATAGAAGAAGATGAAAATAAACTAGATGCAGCCGTAGCTAAAGCATCAACCGAACTTTTTAAACTTGGTATTATTCATGTAAAAGAAGATCTTAATATTGAGCAAATATTTTGGTCGCAATTACCTGCTAACTTTGCCTTTATACGTAGAATGTCGCCATTACCCGTAGAGCATATTGCTTCTCTTACCGCTCTTCATAATACTACACTCGGTAATCAATATAATCCTTGGGGTAAGGCTATAACTTTACTGCGAACCGAGAAAGGTACTCCATATTTCATGAATTTTCATGATAAAACGAATAAAGGTAATACTTGCATCTTTGGTACGGGAAAAACCGGCAAAACCGTATTATTGAACTTTTTAATATCAGAATCGACTAAATACGATCCAACAATAATTTATATCTCTAATAATAATGATTCTAAAATTTTTATTGAGGCAATAGAAGGCAAATGGTTAGAACCGGACAAACAAATTATCAATCCATTTTTAGTAGATGATACAGAAAAATCACAAGCATTCATTTTAGAATTTTTAAAATTAATCAGTGGTCATTATATTTCACCTCTTAGCGAAATAGAGATATCATTTCTAGAGAAATTAAAAGATAAAATTTTATCAATTGAAAAAGAAAAACGTATTTTTTCCGATATTTTAAAATTAGAAGATTTTAAGGAGGAAGGAGGAATACAAATACTTGATAAACTTAAAGTTTTTACCGAAGAGCAATTATATTCCGGATTATTTGACGGATCGTCTCTTAACATTGAAGAAGGGAAAGTTATAGGGTTTAATTTATATAAACTTTCTGATGAGCCGTTTTCTAAACAATTTTACCCGACGGAGAGAAAATTTTTAGAACAATTTAATAATAATTTAAAGAAACACCAAAGTATTAGTGCAGCAGTAATTTATGCTTTTACTTATCATTTAAGTCTAGTTGGCACAAAACCTAAAATATTTGCTGCCGATAATTTTGATAAACTTTACAGACCTGAGGTTTATTATGATAATATAAATTTAATCTATAATGATTTGTCTCAAAATAACGGTATTTTCGTCAGTAATTTCAATTTTATTTATCTTAAGTCATATCCAAAATATACTATAAAACCTTGGCTTGATTTAATTAATACTAAAATTATTCTACCGTCTGACGTTAAAATAGAAGATTTAGATAAAATTTTAGGTTTAAGCGAGCCAGAAATACGAAAATTATCACAACTAATACTTTCTGCAAGAATGTTCTTAATTAGTAAGGATAATGAATCGATAGCTTCTGAATTAAGTATTGCCGCCTTAATAGGAGTTGTCCGTATTTTATCAAGCAGACAGGAGGAAATGGATATTTATAAAAAAATACTTGAACAACACCAAGGTCCTCCGGATAATTGGATTAATTACCTATATAATGAGTTAAATACGGACTAATATTTCACTCTGTCATCCCGTGATTTATTATGGGATCCCAAAAAAATTAAAAAGGACTGGATCCCGCTACAAGCTCGTGGGATGACAATAATTTATTATGAACTATAAAAACAACGAGCATAAAGAATACTCAAAGTGTTAAAAAAATATTTACTATTTTTCTTATTTTCATTTTTCTCATTTAATGTATATGCATCTATTTGGGGTGATATAGCCGATTGTCTTAGCGATCCATGTAATTGCGGTCAAAGTGAGAGAACGGAAATTTGGAATAAGGATGGAGGCATCAATGCAAAGCCAAGAGGGCCTTTTAAACCAGGCACATTATGTCCTCCTTGGAATAAAAGCGACGGTCGCGATAATGATACTTGTTTATTAAAATTTGATTACCCAGGTACATTTATCGGTTTTTTACTCAATAGATGTGCAGAAGAAGCCCCTGATAGTAGTTACTTTACTCCAAAAATTCGTATTAGAGTTCAAAGCTGTAATGCCATAGCTTGTTGGCACCAAAACTCTACTTTAAATTGGGATGGAGAATGTGTATTATGGCCTACAGGTTACGGTCTACCTCTAACTAGAGTCTGTGCTAGAGTTGCCGTACCGGATATGCCTCCACCTCCCGGGATAAATGCCCCACCTTCCCCTGCGGATCCAGGTTATACCGATGGAGTACATCTCAATAAAGTCGGTTATACAGAAACTGATAATAAGATAATCGGTGTAGACGGACAAATAATTACTTTAAAATCTCCTAAACTTTGTGCTTATAGCGATCCTGGACTTGTTAACCTTGTTTCAGATTCCGGTGTACATCTTGATCCGATGGACTGGAATCCTAATCGTCAACCTCTTCATCAAACTAACGAACTTAGCCCTATTGCAAAAGTATTAAAATTTTTAGTTGAAACGATAAAAGGAGTAAGTTTACCAAGTTTATTAGGGCAGCTTCTTGGTATGATAAATCAAGATTCAGAATTTATAAAAGTACTTCAATCAATACTTAATGCAATAGGAGAGATTTTTAAATTTTTTCCTGCTTTAATAATAAAAATTATTGAAGCACTTGGGTCATTAAACGGTTCTGTAGATAGCTATTCTTTTGGTTGTGTACAATTACCTTTAGGGCCTTTTCCACCGCCATATTGTCCAAATTTAGATTATATTAGCATTAATGCGAGTGCTAATAATGTATGTAGCATAAAAGATGCAAGCGGCAACTTTGACCAATCTTCTACTAGTCTGGCTTGTGTAGTGCCATCTAATATTAATGTTAAAAACAATATTGTTAATAATACCATACGTGTTAGCTTTAGCAATCTTGTCCCGCTTTGCACGAGTTCTCCCTCTGACCTCAAAACTTGTGTAGAACCACGTAATATAGATTTTTCTTCAGCAAAAATTACTCATACTAATACGGCTTTTAAAGATTTAATTAAATCGTGTAAGAATACTTCAGGCAACACTCCATGTATTAATACAGAAATTTCTACGCCATGTAGTGTTACGGCTAACGGTTGTAATGAGGGATTTAGAATAGTATATTCGCAGAAAATTGGAAATGTAGAAACACCCAGCGATTACTACATAAGCGATATACCGGACTGTCCAAGTTCTAATTCAACTACCTGTCAAAAAGTGTGGGGAGTTAATATCGGCGAATTTAAGGATGTAAGCGTAAAATTTCCTAAGGTACAAAAGCAAGATACAGCTAGCTTAATGCCTATAAAGACAGATGTCACCTTAAAAGACAATAACGGTAAAGATAGAAAGCTTTATGTCTCTATTAGTAATACCGAAGACGATAAGCAAAATCCTAATAATATTTGCTTATTTGAGTCCGGTAATTTAATAGATTGCGTACCGAGAGTAAATCATTCTTACAGCTTAACTGCTTATGAATGTGCAAAACAATATGCCGGAATTACCTGTACTAATAATAGCAATCCCAACGAGGCTTATTATAAACCGCAATTCATTGCGTCAGTACAAGTAAGAGAAGACGACAATATCATAGATGAAACAAGCACTCTTGTAACACCATTAGCATACGCCGGACCTCCACCTCCCAACCCCACTGACACAGAAAGCATAGTAATGCTTGCCGGTTATAAGTACAGTTCTTCCGTTGCGTTTATACCTAAAGATCCACCAAAAGATCCAAAGGAAGATAAATATATTGCTATGCCGTTTTCAGGAGAGAATGCTCTAAATCAGTTGACTATTCACGGTAAATATAAAGACGATAAAGAACCTTATGATAGTAGTGGAAATCCTGACTCAAGTGCGGTATATTTAAAATATTTAGAATATATAAACGGTAAATATATCCAAGGTGGAACGCATGCCTGCTTGATGCCGAAAAATTTCCAACATTGTAACCCTATCCTGCGTCCTACTTTACCTGATGGATCACCTATTCCCGGTTATAATAATGACTCGACAAATTGTGTACTTGCTAAACTCAACAACAACGATACTATAAATTGTAAAGATTTTAAAAATAAATATAACGTTAAATATCCAAATCTTGGCTTATGTAAAAAAGATACAGATCTAACGCGCTGTACTCTAGAAGAAACAGTGTCAGGTCCAGGAAGAGGTATTACAATTTATACTTGCAATATAAATAAGATTCCGAGTAAATGCTATACCAATAACGATAAGGCTAATACTCCAATATGTGTCCTAAGTAGGGATTATACAGATAGAATCGAGCCGAAACCTAACATAGGACCAATATTAGTACCGGTAGATCCTTCAAAATATTATACAGTGACATATACAAAAGGAGATAACAATACTCCTCCTGAGCCGACATATAAAGCTGAGACTGAAGATGTAAGAGATAAAACTTGGCAAGAGCTAAATCTTTGTGCTCCTATATTAGTACCTACTTGTGCTAAAATTCCTAGCACAGAGAAAGCTCCTTCCGGTAATAATCACGGTAATGCAGAATGGCCTGAAAGCGATATAGGAGAACTTGCAAAAGGAAAATGCCCGACGAATTGGATACCTATTGATCCTAATAAACCTTTAGAACGCCATTGTTTATCATATTTTGATAGAAAGGTTGTCGAGTTTGAACCTTTAGGCCAAAATGTCGGCTGTAGAGAATCTAAAGGATTACCTATAAAAGTTGGTTATAACGACTTTCCATCAGACCAATTACCTGAGACCCCTTATAATCCGGTAACTAAAATAGGTGACTATATCTTAAACAAAAAACCGGTACCACAGGGGAGCATTATGGCATTTCCAGAGGATGGAGCATTTATAGATGCAGCGAACAAACCGGACAATACAATATTGCATACTGTAGAATTCAAAGTAACTTTAGATGCAATAATGGACGATATTGAGTATTTTAAAGTAAAAGATTTATGGTATGATGATTGCACATTAATATATGTCAACGGCACAAAGTTACTTAGCCTCCCTACTAACGTTGATTCTCTAGATGAGAAAAGGTACTGTAACAATGGAAATGACCAAAATCAAGCATTACAAGCTAAAAATTTACCGATTGATATAAAGCGTTATTTAAAACAAGGAGAAAATACTATAAGATTCCAGCTAAGAGTTATGTTTGGTGGAGGACTATATTTCCACATGCAATATAAAATGAAGAGATAAATAAATGAGTTGGATTATTTTTTATACGGTAATCGCTACTTTACTGATTCTCGATTTGGGAATAATACACAAAAAAAATACCATAATGAGCTTTAAAGAAAGCGTACTTTTTAGTCTTTTCTATCTTGTAATAGCTTGTTTATTCGGTATCTATGTTTACTATAATAGGGGAGCAGATCATGCTCGTGAATATTATACTTGCTTTCTCATTGAGAAAGCTATGTCACTTGATAATATTTTTGTTATCTCTATTATGTTCCAATTTTTTAAAATTCCCGGGCAATATCAACATCGTGTTTTATTTTTCGGTATAATAGGCGTAATAATATTCAGAGCCGTAATGACTTATGGCGGTATTATTCTTATAAATAAATTTGCCTGGTTATTATATATTTTTGCCGTAATACTTATTGCTACAGGTATAAAAACTTTCTATGTATCACATAAAACTTTTGATATACAGAATTCTTATATTTACAAGTCAATAATAAAAAATCTAAATATTACCCCTAACCTTGAAGGGGATAAATTTGTTGTTAAACGTAATAACAAACTATATTGTACCCACCTTTTTATATCTCTAGTACTGATAGAAGCAATAGATTTAGTCTTTGCTATAGATAGTATACCGGCAATATTTGCAATTACTAATGATGTTTACATAATTTATACTTCAAATATTTTTGCTATTTTAGGGCTTAGAACGTTATTCTTTTGTTTAGCAGAAATTGTAGAACGTTTCAGTTATATAAAATATTCTTTGGCTTTAATTTTAATATTTATCGGCTTTAAAATATTTATTCATCATTATATAGCGATTCCGGCATGTGTTGCACTCACTATAACTATTACTTTATTACTATTTGGTATAATTGCTTCCATAATTAGGCACAATATGATTGACCATTAATAAAGTGGGTATATAATATTATTTTTTAAGCAATTATAATGACTAAATTACTAAAATTATTTTTTATTACTATCATCATTTTTAATAACATTGCTTTCGCAAAAGAAACAGGGTTCTATATAGGAGCAGAAGGCGGAATAGTTGAACCGGTCGTTAGTAAATTCCGACATAAACACTCAAATACCGAAATAATTTTAAAAAAATCAAGTATGTATAGTGGGGAAATAGGCTATATAATATATCCACAGATAGCTATTGAATTCTCAGCAACTTATCAACCTAAATATCGTCTGCATTACGTATTACCTCAGCAAAATTTAAGTAATGGTCTCACTATTCCTAAAACCCCAGGTAATACTACCGTATTATCAAATATATATATGCTAAATCTTATTTATGATTTAGAAAAAATAAAAACTTTCACACCTTTTGTAATACTTGGAGGTGGAATAGCACAAGTAAAAGTTAAGCCTACCTCTTCTAGGTGGAGTGTTATAAATAGCGATTACTTTAAAGTAAGAAAAACTCATAAAAATTGTGTTGCTTGGCAAGCAGGTCTTGGAATTTCACAAGATGTAACTTCAAATTTAAGTATTGATGCAACTGCAAAATTACAAACAGCATATAGAGTAAGAATTAATTATGATACGCTTGATATGAAAACGGGGCAATTCATGCTAGCAAATCCTATCACAAAAACTATAGCCGTTCGAGAATTTGGCGTAGGATTTACTTATAGATTGCCATTTTAATAATTCTGTGAAATATTTATATGAAAGCTACAATGTCATCCCGCGGGATGACACGAATAATTCAACTATATAAGGAAAAAATATGTCTCCAAAAGCTACTAACTCTTCTTCTACCCCTAACGGTCATGATAAGATGGCAAAAAAAACACATTCCGTACAATCTGTTGTTAACGGTGCGGTTTCAGGTCATAACACTTATGATGAAGTACCGTATGAAAGCTACCCATATGCTCTTACAAATCCTTATCACTTAAGTACACTTGCAACTCTTTTCGGTGTAAATGCTCCTGAAGTCGAGAATGCAAAAATATTAGAGCTTGGTTGTGCAGCAGGTGGTAATTTAATACCACATGCAGTTCTTTATCCAAAAGCTCATTTTGTTGGGATCGATTTGTCTAAGGTACAAATTGACGAAGCAAATAAAAATGTTAAAGCACTAGGATTAAAAAATATAGAGTTCCATCATTGTTCGATAACCGATATTGACGATTCTTTCGGTAAGTTTGATTATATAATTTGCCATGGCGTAATTTCTTGGGTACCAAAAACCGTTAGAGATAAAATTTTTGAAGTTTGTAATAAAAATCTTAGTCCAAACGGAATAGCATATATTAGCTATAATACCCTCCCTGGTTGGAATATGGTCCGTACTATTAGAGATATGATGATGTATCATTCTAGCTCATTTGCAAATGTACGGGATAGAATAGCTCAATCTAGGTTGTTACTAGAATTTGTTAAGGATAGCTTAGAAAACTCTAAAACTCCTTATGCAGAAGCATTAAAAACCGAAGCAGGGCTACTTGCTAAACAAACCGATCATTATTTACGTCATGATCATCTAGAAGAAGAAAATGCTCAATTCTACTTCCATGAATTTATGAATGAAGCAAGAAAGCACAATTTACAATATTTAGCCGATTGTAATCTTTCGACTATGTATCTCGGTAATATGCCACCGAAAGTAGTAGAGCAGTTAAAAGCGGTAAACGATATAGTTAGAACTGAACAATATATGGATTTCATTACGAATCGTCGTTTTAGAACCACTTTACTATGTCATAGTGATGTGAAAATTAATAGAAATATTAACAATGATGATATAACGAAATTTAATATAATCTTTAATATAGTGCCTGAAAAACCACTCAAAGAAGTAGATCTTAATAATGCTTCCGAAAATTTAAAATTCTTCTTAAACGGCAATAAAGACTCTAACTTAACAACTAGTTCGCCTTATATGAAAGCTATTTTATACACTTTCAGCGAAAATCTAAATAATCCGTTAAGCTTTGAGAAAATAACCACTGAAGCTAATAAAAAGCTACATAATACTAAATTAAACGAAATCAAAGCTGAGCTTTTAAATAATGCAATGAAGCTAGTACTACAAGGTTATATTAGTATTACAAATCAGAAGTATCGAAATAACCCTGAGCTTGATAAGCCTAAAACAACAAAAATGGTGATACATCAAGCGACCCATACACCTTCTATGTGGGTTACAAATTTAAAACATGAACCGATCGGCGTTAATTTCTTTGAGAAGTTTGCACTTAGATATATGGATGGTAAACATGATAAAAAAGCAATCATTGAGGCTGTACTTGGTCATGTAGAAAAAGGCGAGCTAACTTTAAGTAAAGAAGGTCAAAAAGTAGAAAACAAGGAAGAAATACGCAAAGAACTAGAAAGCTTATTTATTCCGATGATCAAGAAATTTTCTTCTAATGCTTTGTTGGTATAGCCAATTTGCACTCTGTCATACCATGGTCTTGCCACGGTATCCATGATACTAAAGAAAAATTATTTATTGATTTTCCTACGCCAATGGCGTATAATTATTATTAGTAAAAAACTGATTTTAGTTGTTGAGCTTCCAGAGTTTCAAAAATTCGCTAAGAATAATTTATTTTTACTACAATGAAAATATGCTGGTATTTTTAATAACCGGTTTTATAAAAAGTAAGATGGAAAATATTAATCATAATAGTTGTAATGAATTAAAAAAACTAACTGAAGAATTGGTAAAATTATATGTCGGAAGAAGCAAAAATGAATAATAAAAATATTAATCAAACCGATAAAAGTATATTAATTGGAATGCAAGAGGCTGTTTTATACACTAAAGGAAAATTAAAAGCAAATAAACATGATATAAAATTATCTAATATAGACGTACATGAAGCAAGAGATAAGTTAAAATTAACACAACAACAATTTGCTACAACATTTGGAGTGAGTGTTGCAACTTTAAGAAACTGGGAACAAGGCAGAAGATTACCTACCGGAGCTGCAAAATTACTTCTTAAGATTATTGAGAAAGAACCTAATGTTGTAAAACGAGTTTTACGAGGATAAAATAGAGATAAGACACAACCTATATAAACACCATGCCTATATTTTTTTATTTATTTGCAACATTAATAACTATCAGTAGCTTATGCGTTATCTTAAGCAAAAATTCCGTATATTCGGTATTATGGTTAATTTTTGCATTTATCAACGGTGCAGGGCTTATGATTTTGCTTGGAGCAGAATTTTTAGCTATGATGCTGATAGTGATTTATGTTGGAGCTGTAGCAGTATTATTCTTATTTGTGATAATGATGCTAGATATGCATTTTAATAAGACAATAACGCAGCTAAAAGAAAATCTAGCTTTAAGTATTTTTATAGCTTTGATTATGTTTGCCGATTTAGTAATAATTATTTTACTTGGTACTAAAAATATTAATTTCAACTCCAATGTATCGTTTGCCATAACAAATAATATCTCAAATACTAAAGCAATAGGAGGCGTACTCTTCTACACAGACTTTATGCTACCGTTTCAAATGGCGGGCCTTATATTATTTGTCGCTATGATTGCATGTATTACGTTAACACTAAAGAAGCGTGAGGGAGTAAAACGTCAAGATATATCAAAACAACTACGTCACAATAAAGAAAATACCGTATTAATGACAAAGCCTATTCTAAATAAAGGTGTTGAGAATATTAAATATGAATGAATATATTTCGCTTAATCATTATTTAATCTTAAGCAGCTTAGTTTTTACTATCGGAATGTTTGGATTATTTATGCATCGCAAAAATATTATCAATATATTAATGTCTATTGAGTTAATGCTGCTTGCAGTTAACATAAATTTTGTTGCATTTTCCGTATATATGCAAGAATTATCGGGACAAATTTTTAGTATTATAATCTTAACCGTAGCAGCTGCCGAAACCTCAATCGGGCTTGCAATATTACTAATATATTTCCGTAATAAAGGCTCAATTGAAACTACCGACATTAATCAGATGTGGGGATAATGATGTATCAAAATATTTCCATAATGATCATCATGTTACCGCTTGCATCTAGCATAATAAACAGGTTATTCGTAAGGGTAATAGACAAAAAATTAGCGCAAGTAATTGCAACCGGCTTTTTATCTTTATCTGCCTTATTCTCATTAATAATATTTTGCGACGCGGGCTTAGACGGGAATATAATCCATATTAAATTATTACCATGGATTGAGCTTGGAAATTTTAAAGTAAATTGGTCGATTTATATCGATCAGCTAACTAGCATAATGTTTATAGCCGTAACATGGGTGTCAAGCGTCGTGCATATCTACTCGCTTGGCTATATGGCTAAAGATAAGGGGATTATACGCTTCTTGTCTTTTCTTTCTTTATTCACTTTTTTTATGTTAATGCTAGTATCTAGCGATAATTTCTTACAGTTATTTTTCGGTTGGGAGGGCGTAGGCGTTTGCTCATATTTACTAATAGGTTTTTGGTATTCAAAAGAATCAGCCAATAAAGCAGCGATTAAAGCTTTTATAATAAATAGAGCCAGCGATTTTGCTTTTATCTTGGGCATAATGACGATTATTGTTTATTGTGGCTCGGCAAATTACAAAGATGTATTGTCATCTGCAGAATTATTATCTAATACAAAAATATTTTTACATTTTTCCATTCTAGACATTATTTGTTTATTATTATTCATCGGTTGTATGGGTAAATCTGCACAGATCGGTTTACATGTATGGCTTCCCGATGCGATGGAAGGACCGACTCCGGTATCTGCACTTATTCATGCAGCAACCATGGTAACGGCAGGAGTATTCTTAGTAGCACGCTGCTCGTATTTATTTGAATATAGCCCTTTAATTCTACAATTTATTACGATTATCGGCGGTGTTACTTGTCTTTTTGCTGCAAGCATTGCTATTATGCACAGCGATATCAAGAAGATTATTGCTTACTCAACTTGCAGTCAGCTTGGTTATATGTTCATGGCGTGCGGAGTATCTGCCTATAATAGCGGAATATTTCACTTAGTAACTCATGCCTTTTTTAAGGCCTTATTATTCTTATCAGCCGGCAGCGTAATACATACCGTTCACGAGCAGGATATTTTTAAAATGGGTGATTTAAGAAATAAAATGCCGGTAACTTATGGCAACTTCTTAATCGGCTCACTTGCACTAATAGGGATTTATCCTTTAGCAGGATTTTACTCTAAAGACTCGATTTTAGAAGCGGCTTATAGTAGCGGCTCGTTTATGTTTATTTTTGGAATAGCAGCAGCAATACTTACCGCTATTTATTCAATGAAGATTATTATATTGGTATTTCATGGCAAAACTAAGCTAGAAAAAGATGTTTTTGAGCATGCTCACGAACCGGCTAAAGTAATGAATAATCCACTCATATTACTTGTCGCCGGGAGCTTTTTTAGCGGTATGATCGGCTATTATTTACTTGCTATGGACAAACCAAACGGTTATTTCCATGCAAGCCTATTTAATTTACATATTTATAAATTACTAATTAGCCAGCCACCTTTATATATTAAGCTACTACCTATGGCAGTCGGTATAGTTGGAATTGCTACTGGGGTTTACTTATATAAGTCAAGTACTGTTATGTCATTCCCACAAAAGCAGAAATCCAGTAAAAATATTAAAAACGCCTGGATCCTGGGGTCAAGCCGCGGGATGACACCCCTTGTATTAATTTCCAACATATTACGCAATAAATATTACTTCGATGAAATATATAATTGCTTAATTGTGAAACCTATTAACTGTTTAGCTTCTTTATGTTATCTTGGCGATCAGCAAATAATCGATCGTTTTGGACCAAACGGTTTTTCACGAGTCGTTAATTGCTTTAGCGTTCTTACCGGCAAAATACAAACAGGATATGTTTTTAATTATGCTTTGTATATAGTATCATTTATTGTTATAACAATTAGTTATTTTGTTTGGAAAAACATAATGTACTGATGTTATTTACGTTAAAAACTAAAACCGTCATTGCGAGCGAACGTAGAGAACGTGGCAATCTCATGAAATAATAACAAATTCCTGAGATTGCTTCGTCAATTACTTCGTAATTTGCCTCACCATGACGGAAAAAACTCATAAAATCTTAAAGAATGTTAGAATTACCTATTATATCTATCAGTATTTTTCTGCCGCTAATAAGCGTGCTATATATTTTGCTGTTTATTAGTCAAAGTAAAAAAGCAGATAAACCGATATATGTAATGTATGTTGCAGTACTTAGTTCTGTTTTAACATTCATCTCCACTATCTATATTTTAATAGAGTTTGACTCCTCAAACCACGCTTATCAATTTGTTGAACGCTACGCTTGGCTTGATAAGATCGGGCTTGAATTCCATGTAGGCGTTGACGGTATATCAATATTTTTTGTGGTTCTAACTTCTTTTCTTACTCTTATTTGTATAATTGGAAGCTTATTTACCGTTAAAAAATATATTAAAGAATATTTGGTATGTTTTTTATTAATGGAATCTTTTTGTATAGGGGCATTTACCTCGGTAAATTTACTATTGTTTTATCTGTTTTTTGAAGCAATATTAGTGCCGATGTATATTATTATCGGCGTATGGGGTGGCGAGAATAGAATATATGCGGCTCTTAAGTTCTTCTTATATACGTTTTTTGGTTCTGTATTTTTCCTACTTTCATTAATTTATATTTATAGCAAAATGCATAGCTTTGATTTAACCTATATCTTTCAGCTTACCGATAATATTCCATTATTTGCTCAGCAAATTTTATGGTGGGCTATCTTTATTGCTTTTGCCGTTAAAATCCCTATGATTCCTTTTCATACTTGGCTACCCGATGCACACGTACAAGCTCCAACCAGCGGCTCGGTTATTCTTGCCGGTATTTTGCTAAAACTCGGCGGTTACGGTTTTTTAAGAGTATTACTACCTCTATGTCCGAGTGTATCACAAGAATTTGCAATTTACGTAATTTACCTTAGCGTTATTGCTATAATATATGCATCACTCATTGCTCTTGCTCAAAAAGATATGAAGAAGATGATAGCATATTCATCTATTGCACATATGGGATATGTTACAATAGGTATTTTTAGCTTTACTGAAGCCGGAGTTAGCGGAGCAATATTTCAGATGCTTAGCCACGGCATAATTTCTTCATGTCTATTCTTAATAGTCGGTACTTTGTACGAAAGATTGCATACAAAAGAAATAGCTAAATATGGTGGTGTAGCAAGTAAAATGCCGGTGCTTGCCGCATTTTTTATGATTGCAATGCTCGGCTCTGTCGGGTTACCCGGAACTAGTGGATTTATTGGAGAATTTTTAAGCCTGCTTGGGATTTATAAGGTGAATGTAGTAGCAACCTTTATAGCAGCTCTCGGCATAATCTTCGGGGCGGTTTATATGCTGAAATTATACAAAGAAGTAATGCTCGGTGAAATTACCAATAAAGAAATTATGTATTTCAGAGATTTATATAAATACGAAATAATCTCAATAGCTCCTTTAATATTATTAATTATTTACTTTGGTCTAATGCCGAGTTCTATTTTAAATGTATTTAGCTTATCGGTGGAAAATTTGCTGGTAAAATTTTAATTGCTTACAAAAAATATAAATGCTACTCTAATTATAGAACTTAAAAGTGAGATTTATATGAAAAATAGCAAAAGAAGCTAAAAAATAAACCATGAATTAGACAACGCAACTAAAAAACTAGGTCAAAAAGCTAATAAGGTAACAGGCATAGATATAAGTCATGTGGTAAATCCTGATGCATCAGATCATAAAGAAGCTTTAAGAGATGCTCGTGAGAAACTTGGGATTGGTCATAATAATCAATAAGATAATACAGAATTAACTGGGAGCACACCAGAAGGGCATCATGAAAATTAAATTTATTAAAAAGCAACAGATGTCATACCGTGGCTTGACCACGGTATCATAAAAGCAATTCAAAATACTAATAATTTTACTAGATATTGTGGTTAAGCGACGGTATAACAAGAACATGCTATCACTTTATCAATTACAATTTAAAAACTTATTTGATCTAAATATTACTTTTCTTCCTTCTTCTATCACATATATAAAAGGAACTAACGGTTGTGGGAAAAGCTCGTTGCTACGAATGATAGCAGGAATTATGCAACCGAGTAGCGGTAATATCTACTATAGAAACTGTAATATTAACAATATCGCTAAACTTTACTGCACTTATATCGGTCATAATTTAGGTCTAAAATCAGAAATGACTGTTTTTGAGAATCTAAAATTTTGGTCGGAAATTTATAATTCCGCTGAAACCCTATATGCTGCTATTCATTACTTCAAATTACACGACTTATTAGATGAAAAATGCTATAGTTTGTCTAGCGGAATGCAGAAAATCGTAGCCATAGCAAGGCTTATTGCTTGCCAATCTGACTTATGGCTACTTGATGAAGTTGAAACTAACTTAAGCAAAGAAAATAGGGATTTACTAAATAATCTAATTGTCATGAAAGCAAATAGCGGCGGTATTGTTCTGCTATCCTCCCATCTAGAAAGCTCTATAAAATCTGCACAGATATTACAGCTTGATTAATTATTATTGTTTTGCGTATTTTTATAAATCTCCCAATGTACAATAAAAAATATAAGGCTAACTATAATCTAAATTGAACAATTAATTATTATACTTACAGCATGTGTTTTAGTAACTTCTATATATTCATTCTTATAACTAGTTCTCTTGTCTTCTAGCTTTTTTGTAGGCAACCCTTTTAATTGTTCATATAAATTCTTATCATATGATTTTAGCTTTAAATATTGCTCATTAGTACTATATTTATGAGTTCCTCTTATTCCGGGTAGGAATAATGTAATGAATGCATTAAATGTAATAGAGAGCGTTATCAATAAAACTATAGTAGTAACAAAACAAACTACCATACTATAAATCTGTTTTATAAACTTTTTTTAATTTAACTTTTGTGAAATGAACCTATTAACAGAATCACAATAGCATAATATACGTATATATTCCGAATAAACGAAGAGTAATTAAACGAGTATATTACCTATACTTGTAATCTTTGTGTAGTTTACTAGCGAGTGCCTGTTCCCATCTATCACCATTTTGCAGTAATCTTTCTTTATCGTAAATAAGTGCGGTATGAGTTAGACTTGCAAACTCAAAATTAGGACCTTCAACTATTGCATCTACAGGGCAAGCTGCCTGACATAATCCGCAATAAATGCATTTTGTCATATCTATATCATAACGAGTAGTACGCCTGCTGCCATCTTCTCGTTCGTCCGCTTCAATTATTATCGCTTGTGCCGGACAAATCGCCTCACAGAGTTTGCACGCAATGCAGCGTTCTTCACCGTTTTCATAGCGACGCAGGGCATGTTCACCCTTAAATCTTGGACTAACAGGGCTTTTTTCATAAGGATAATTTATGGTAACTTTGGGCTTAAAGAAATACTTTAAAGTCAAAGCCATCCCCCTTACTATCTCATATAGAAAAAACGATTTTAAATAGTTTATCATAAAAATTATATATTAAAGATCGATGTATTTCTGCGGGGCATTGCCCGCATAGATACACGGATACCAAGTCGTCATTGCGAGCAGCCGTAGGCTGCGTGGCAATCTCGTCAAATATCCTGAGATTGCTTCGTCAATTACTTCGTAATTTCCCCGCAATGACGGGTAAACAACCGATCAAACAACAATGACAATAACACCTAAATACTCGGTAAATTATCTGTATAAACAAGCACGCTTGATACTAACACTACCCAAAATAAAGTTAGAGGTAAAAATACCTTCCAGCCAAGTCGCATTAATTGATCATAGCGATATCTTGGTAAGGTCGCTCTAATCCATAAAAAACAAAACAATAAGAATCCGACCTTAAATACAAACCAAAAGAACCCCGGAATACAATCTAACCACGATATATTAAAGGGCGGCAAGTAACCTCCTAAAAAGAAAGTCGTAGTCATTGCACTAACTAATATCATATTAGCATATTCACCTAGAAAAAATAAAGCAAATCCCATAGAGGAATATTCAACATTATAGCCAGCGACTAACTCCGATTCTGCTTCAGGTAAATCAAAAGGTAATCTATTTGTTTCGGCAAGCACCGAGATAAAAAACACGACACCCATAGGTAGTAGCATTAAATCAATCCACCACGGCATTGTTCTTTGTGCTTCAATGATCTCACTTAAATTAAGAGTACCGGTAGTAAGTAGCACGGTAATAATAACCAGCCCCATCGACACTTCATAAGAAATCATTTGGGCAGAGGAACGTATAGCTCCTAAAAAAGCATATTTTGAGTTACTAGCCCAGCCGGCAATAATAATGCCGTAAACACTTAAAGAGGAAATAGCAAGAATATATAAAACACCTACATTAATATCTGCCAGAACTACGCCCTTTGCAAATGGTATAACTGCCCAACCGATTAAACTTAATATAAAAGTTATCATCGGTGCTAAAATAAATAATATTTTATCGGAATTGGTTGGAATGATCGGCTCTTTGAATAAGAGCTTAACCGCATCAGCAATAGGCTGAAGTAATCCAAACGGACCGACAACGTTAGGTCCTCGTCGAAGCTGCATTAATCCAATAACACGACGCTCTGCATATGTTAAATACGCAACGCACAATATTAAAGGGATAGTAATTGCAACTACCTTTAGAGCGATGATAATTAACGGAAAAATATATTCAAAAAAGAGTTCTAGCATGATTGTACTCTTATTATGTCATTCCTGCAAAAGTGGGAATCCAGAAAATAATTTACAAAAAAAGAGCTGGATTCCCACTTTTGCAGGAATGACATACGAGTTGAGAATAGCATATTTTTCATCATGCCACCTCCTCGTCTCTTGCTTCCTTAGCCTCAACGCACTTAGCCATAGTGACCGAATTTTTACTAATCACGTCAGTCATATAATAATTAATAGGTTCTGCAGTTATAGGCTCTTTTGATAACTTATCTTTAAAGCTAAACTTACTAAATTTATTTTCTATAATTCTATCAATACTAGCAAATACCTTATATTCTTTAGCAAGCCTTACTCTTACTTCTTGCAAATTATCCATTCCAATATCTATTTTTAGATAACCGGCAAGCTCTTTAATAATTTCTATATCTTCTTTAGCTACCCCTACAGGCGATACTGCTTTCTCTGCTATTTGCGGTCTACCTTCTAAATTTACGTAAATTCCGCTCTGCTCGGTATAAGCAGCCGCAGGTAAAATTACGTCAGCACTGCTAGCACCTGCGTCCCCGTGATGTCCTTGATATATTATAAAAGTCAATTTCAGCTTATCAAATGGGACGGCGTCCGCTCCAAGTAAATAAGCGAGTTCTAACTCTTCGAGCTTAATAGGAGTATTAAAACCAATATCAAGACCGCCAACTATAGAAGCATGATTATGCAATATATTAAAGCCTTTCCAATCATCACGCATAATATTATATTCAGTCACTATCTTATGAATAAGCGACAATATAGCATATCCGTCATCTCTTGCATATACACCGTCACCTACTATAATCATCAGATATTTTGCTGCTTTTAAAGCTTTCGTAAACTCATGAGTACCAATGGCTAGCTCCTCAATAATCTTAATATCACTTCCTAAATCGTGAATTTTATAGGTTTGGTTATGCCCTCCACCTATTCTTGCTACTTTTAGTGAGTCGGCACGTACTCGCATACCTATTCTACTATTTAATACTGGAGCTATTTGCCTTGGATTTGCTCCGATTAGCAAACATAAATCAGCCTTTTCTATCTCTGCAATAGTAGTATTAAATAAATAATTGCCTCGCTGCGTGGTATCTAGTTTATAGTCAAACTGATTAACGCTGTAATTATTAGAGCCAAGCTTTTGCAATAATGTTTTTAACATAAACATTGCTTCGACAGAAGAGAGAGAACCAGCAATAGCAGCAATCTTTTCTGGTTTTACGGATTTTATTTTATCCACTACTGTCTTTAAAGCTTCACTCCAGCTAGCTTCTACTAACTTACCGTTTTTTCTGATATAAGGACGATCCAAGCGCTGATATTTTAAACCGTCATAACTAAAACGATTCTTATCCGAAAGCCACTCTTCATTTATTTCTTCATTAACACGAGGTAATATCCTCATTACCTCATCGCCTCTACTATCAATACGAATATTAGAGCCTTCGGCATCATGCACTCCAATGCTAGCGGTATGTTTTAGCTCCCATTTACGAGCTTTAAAAGCATAAGGCTTAGAGTTCAAAGCACCGACTGGACAAATATCGATCATATTACCAGAAATTTCGGAATCTAAAGTTTGCTCTAAATATGAAGTTACTTCCATGTGTTCTCCACGGTGAATAGCTCCCATTTCCTCTATTCCCGCTATATCGCTCACAAATCTAATACATCTTGTGCATTGTATGCATCTAGTCATCGCTGTTTTAATCAGCGGTCCCATATATTTATCTTTAATAGATCTCTTATTTTCGTGGAATCTATTAGTACCTTTGCCGTATCTGAAAGCCTGATCCTGTAAATCACACTCTCCGCCCTGATCACAAATAGGACAATCTAAAGGATGGTTAATCAGTAAAAACTCCATCACCCCTTCACGTGCTTTTTTTACCATAGGCGTATCGGTATGAATAACCATACCGTTACTTACCGGCATAGCACAAGAAGCTATAGGCTTTGGTGATTTTTCTATTTCAACCAAGCACATACGGCAATTACCAGCGATTTTTAGACGCTCATGATAACAAAAATGAGGGATTTCTTTTCCTGCTTGTATACAGGCTTGATAAACGGTGCTACCTTCTGATACTTCTATTTCAGAGCCGTCTACGTTCAGCTTTATCATTTTTATTTTATCCAATAAGTCATAGGGTTTGGGTATGCTTTGTCTTCTATCATATATTTAAAACCGATGGCAACACGAAGTATATACCAAACAGCGAGTATAAGGTATAGTACTACTCCAATCATGATAAACGTAAATATAAAACATACAATCCACCCAAGA
Source organism: Rickettsia aeschlimannii (assembly GCF_047973405.1). Lineage (NCBI taxonomy): Bacteria > Pseudomonadati > Pseudomonadota > Alphaproteobacteria > Rickettsiales > Rickettsiaceae > Rickettsia > Rickettsia aeschlimannii. The sequence goes on along the minus strand of NZ_JBFQGO010000007.1, from coordinate 40,233 downwards.
ACCCCAAGGCAAAAAGTACGAAATAAAAACATGTAATGACTAATTGCAAAGTTATCGCCTTTATCTTTGTTAAGATATGCAAAAAATACCCCGATTAACGGCAATATTGGAGCTACTATCCCGCATAAATATAATATATATACCACAATTAAATTTTTCTTACCGCTCTCGGTATATTCTTTAAGATGCTTGTCCATATTTTTACCTCTTTATGTCGTCCCCGTGTAGCGTTGTTGCATGGCTATCTGAGTTGTCATTGAGCCGTAGGCTACGTGGCAATCTCATGAAATAAAACAAACTCCCAAGATTGCGTACGTACAATTGCTACGCAATTTCCTCGTAATAACGATACCAGCAAACTACCCCTTCAAACTCTCTACCACAAAATGCATAATACTACCGTGCTTTATATAATTTATCTCATTATCCGTAAATATTTGCAATATTAAATCGATTGTTCTTATTTCACCGGTTTGTTTTTTTATTACGCATTTAACAGGATTATAAGAGCTTATATTCTCGCTTAAGCCTGTAATGTCAATAGTTTCTGAACCGTCTAACTTTAAATCTAATCTTGTATTATTGCCGGTAAAAGTTAGCGGTAAAATACCCATACCTACTAAATTTGAGCGATGTATTCGCTCAAAGCTCTCGGCAATCACTGCCTTTACACCAAGCAACCCAGGTCCTTTTGCTGCCCAGTCTCTAGATGAGCCGCTGCCATATTCTTTACCTGCAAAAATCACTACCGGTACATCATGAGCTTTGTAGTCCATAGCTGCATCGTAGATAGTTTGCTGCGTGCCACTTAACTGGTTTATGGTAAACCCGCCTTCTACACCTTTACACATCTCATTTTTTATACGAATATTAGCAAATGTGCCACGCATCATTACTTCATGATTTCCTCTACGTGATCCGTAAGAGTTGAAGTCTAGAGGCTCTATATGATGGTCCGTTAAATATTTAGCAGCAGGGCTGGTTTTACTAATACTACCTGCCGGCGAAATATGATCGGTAGTAATAGAATCACCGAGAATTGCTAGAATTTTTGCAGATTTTATATCTTGTATATTATTCTTGCTGACTATATCCTCAAAATAAGGCGGATTATTAATATAGGTACTATTCTTATTCCAGTTATAAGTAGAACTATTAGTAACCTGTAAATCTTTCCACTCTTTCGTTCCGCTAAATATATCAGAATATTTTTCTATAAACATAGAGGAATTAATGGAATTTGCAATAACTTCATCTATCTCTTCTTTGCTTGGCCAAATATCTTTTAAATAAATATTTTCTCCTATGGGCATATTTGTTAGATCTATATTAAGAGTGCCGCTAAGTGCATATGCTACGACTAAAATAGGCGAGCCGAGATAGCTTGCTTTAGTAAGCGGATTAATTCGCCCTTCAAAATTCCTATTACCAGATAAAACAGAAGCAACAACTAGCCCGTTTTTGTTAATAGTTTCCTCTATTTCCGGATTTAGAGGTCCGGAATTACCGATGCAAGTAGTGCAGCCGTAACCTACTAGATTAAACCCTAATTCATCTAAATATTTATTAAGACCGCTAAGCTTCAAATATTCCGTTACGACTTTTGAACCAGGAGCAAGAGAAGTTTTAACCCAAGGTTTTACCTTTAACCCGTGTTCTAGTGCTTTTTTAGCAAGAAGTGCTGCACCAATCATAACCGAAGGATTAGAAGTATTAGTACAGCTAGTAATTGCTGCAATTACTACATTGCCGTTACCGATTTCGTAATTCTGATTTGCTACGGCATATTTTTTATCAATGTCTTTACTTTCTAAAGCAAAATTCGGTAATTCATATTTAAAATTACTTGCTACATCGTTTAAGTTTACTCGATCTTGCGGACGTTTTGGACCGGCAAGTGAACTATGTACCGTAGATAAATCTAGCTCTAAAACCTCGGTATATTCTGCCGCATGTTCAAAATCATACCAAAGATTCTGCTCGGTTGCATATTTCTCTACTAATCTGATTTGCGTTTTTTCTCTACCTGTTAGCTCTAGATATTTTATAGTTTCTTGATCAATCGGGAAAAAGCCGCAAGTAGCACCGTATTCAGGCGACATATTAGAAATAGTAGCACGATCGGAAATCGTTAGGTTTTTAAGCCCCTCACCGAAAAACTCGACAAATCTACCTACTACTTTCTTTTTCCGCAACATCTCGGTAACGGTTAAAACTAAATCGGTTGCGGTAGCTATGCCTATTAATTTTCCTGTTAGTTTTACCCCAATTACCTCCGGCAGGATCATAGTAAGAGGTTGACCTAGCATGGCAGCTTCTGCCTCTATTCCGCCGACTCCCCAACCAAGGACCGATAAACCGTTTACCATAGTTGTATGGCTATCCGTTCCAACTAAACTATCAGGACAAAGGGTACCGTCTTTATGCCACACGACTTTTGCTAAATATTCTAAATTTACCTGATGACAAATACCCGTACCCGGCGGCACTACTTTAAAATTATTAAATGCTTGCTGCCCCCATTTAAGAAATGCATAACGCTCTATATTACGTTTCATTTCCATTTGAACATTTTTGTCGAATGAATCCTTAGCTGCATAAGAATCAACGCTTACGGAATGGTCTATTACCAAATCAACAGGAATAAGCGGGTTAATTTTTAACGGATCGCCTCCTATTTTCTTCATCGCATCACGCATAGCCGCCAAATCTACAATAGCAGGCACACCGGTAAAGTCCTGCATCAAAACTCTTGCCGGCATAAAATCTATTTCCGCATCAGATTTTTTAGTTTTTAACCATTCTTTAAATACAAGTAAGCTTTGCTTTGAACCATTAGAACGTAATACATTCTCAAATAATACTCTTAAACTATATGGAAGCTTTTTTAAGGGAAGGTCGATATCGCTTGCCGCTTTATTTATATCGTAAATTTTGTATGAAGTATTATCGACTGATAACTCTTGTATATATTCTGAATTATGTACTTTTGACATTTGTTTCTCACTTGATTATGTGGAATGAACATCGTCATTGCGAGCAGCCAGCCGTAGACTGCGTGACAATCTCAGGAAGTTTGACAAGATTGCCGAGTCGCTTCTCGCTCCTCGGCAATGACGGAAAAAAGCCTTGCAATGACATTAAAATAATCTTATCCCAAAACGTAGATTTTTCAAACAAATTAATGTTGATCTGATAAAGGTTTTTGAAGATCGAGAAGCTTAGTTGCTATTTCCGCTTCACTTAAATTCGTAACGTTAATAGCCGTTTCCGTAGCTATATTAATATAATTTGCCATTACTTTGGTTACACCACCGGAAATAAGATAAGTGTTTTCGGATTTATGCATATCATCTATATAAACCTGCACTAAACCGACTTTTAAACTAACAATCATCGGAACGTGACTCGGCAGCACTCCAAACATACCCTCCTCAGCCGGCATTGTTACCATTTTAGCTTGCTTTTCAAATGCAATACTTAAAGGAGTAATTATTTTAACTAGAATTGTTGCGTTCATAGAATAATATAGTAAAATTACTATGTCATCCCCGCGTAGGCAGGAATGCTTTTAGTGTGTTTATAATTTTTAGTGACTGGATTACCACCTACGCGGGAATGACATCAACGTCACTTCAACGTCTGCGCCTTCTCTATAGCCTCGTCTATAGTTCCGACCATATAAAAAGCAGCTTCCGGTAAATCATCGTATTTACCCTCTACAAGTCCTTTAAAGCCTGCGATAGTATCGGCTAGATTAACAAATTTGCCTTCAGCTCCGGTAAATACTTCAGCGACATGGAAAGGCTGCGATAAGAAACGTTGTATTTTTCTAGCACGTGCCACGGTTAGTTTATCTTCTTCGGATAGCTCATCCATACCTAAAATAGCGATAATATCCTGCAACGATTTATAAGTTTGTAAAACCTGCTGCACTTGTCTTGCTACACTATAATGTTCTTCACCGACAATCATCGGATCAAGTACCTGCGAATTACTATCTAACGGGTCAACTGCCGGATAAACCCCAAGCTCAGCTATCTGACGGCTAAGTACCGTTGTAGCATCTAAATGTGCAAAAGAAGTAGCAGGAGCAGGATCAGTTAAATCATCCGCCGGTACATATATAGCCTGCACGGAAGTTATTGAGCCGTACTTAGTAGAGGTGATACGCTCTTGTAGTTCGCCCATATCGGTTGCAAGAGTAGGCTGATACCCTACCGCTGACGGAATCCTACCTAGTAAGGCCGATACTTCAGAACCTGCTTGAGTAAAACGGAAAATATTATCTACAAAAAACAAAATATCTTGCCCTTCATTCATATCTCTAAAACTCTCCGCAATGGTCAGACCGCTTAACGCAACTCTTGCCCTTGCACCAGGCGGCTCGTTCATTTGCCCATAAACTAAAGCTACTTTTGACTTTTCAGGCTCTGCAAGATTAATAACACCCGAGTCAATCATTTCATGGTAAAGATCATTACCTTCTCTAGTTCTCTCACCGACTCCTGCAAATACCGTATAACCGCCGTGTGCTTTAGCTACGTTATTAATAAGCTCCATTATAAGCACGGTTTTACCGACTCCTGCACCACCGAATAGTCCTATTTTACCGCCTTTAGTATAAGGAGCAAGTAAATCAATAACTTTAATACCGGTTACTAATATATTACGCTCGGTTGACTGATTGGTAAAATCAGGAGCAGGCTTATATATAGAAGAAATATTTGAGCTTTTAATGTCTCCTTTACCGTCAATCGGCTCACCTACAACATTCATAATACGCCCAAGCGTCTCAGTACCTACAGGAATACGAATAGGACTGCCTGTATCTATTACTTCTACACCCCGCACTAACCCTTCCGTAGAATCCATAGCAATACAACGTACCGTATCATCACCTATATGTTGTGCTACCTCCAGTACTATCCTTTGTTTATCGTTATAGCACTCTAGAGCATTTAAAATTTCCGGTAACTCACCGTTATTCGTAAATTTTACATCCACCACCGCTGAAATAACCTGAGTAATTTTTCCAATATTTTTTGTCATGATTTTTTCTTTTGTTAAAAAATATACTACAAATAAAATGAAGAGCAGATAGACGCAGTTTAATGTGGAAAAGAGCAAGGCGTTTCATATTTTTTGACCGCAGCCAGCGTACATACTAGTGTACGTGAGGATCAAAAAATATGAAACAACGACGCCAATTTTGCAAATTAAACGAGTATATCTAAACTGCTTCTGAACCGGCTATAATCTCTATTAATTCCGTAGTAATAATAGCCTGTCTTGATCTATTTAGCTTTAAAACTAACTTACTTATTAAATCATTAGCATTATTTGTTGCATTTTCCATAGCGGTCATTCTAGCTCCCTCCTCACTTGCTCTACTTTGTAGTAAAGCATAATTTATTTGGGAATTCACATATAAATTAATTAGATTAGAAATGAGATTCTCTCCCTCATATTCATAATTATAGTCAATTGATTTGGACTCGCCTACTATGTCATTCGTCGCTCTCCTATTATTTATAGGCTTCGCTCCTCGTTCCTTGTATCCGAATCCGACTAAATTAACTATAGGATTATCTATCATAGAATCATCCTGATATTTTGCTACCGGTAAAATCTGTTGTCTAGTCATAATTTGAGTCATTGCGTTCTTAAATTTATTAAAATATATAACACAATTACTAACTTCTAAATTTTCTACTGCCGACATAATTTTTTGTTTTACTTGTATCATCAAATTTTCATCATGAATTTTGGGTAACTCAAAATAACTATCAATATAATTTACATATTGCCTTTTTAGTGCTTCGTAACCTTTTTTTCCAATAATGATAAGTTTTATTTGTTCGCCTTTATTTTCTAAATCTTTAATATCATTCTTAACTTGCTTAATTATACTGTAATTAAACGTTCCGCATAAACCACGCTGTGATGTCATAACTATCAATAAATTTGCTTTATTCGGCACGGTATTAAAAAATTTCTGCTCTTCTATAGATAACTCATACATATCAATTGATAATATAGCAGACATCATTTTACTAATAGCCTCAATATAAAAATTTGAATTGGCTATTTGACTCTTTATTTTTGCCATTTTAGAAGCTGATACTAGTTGCATTGCTTTAGTAATCTTTTGTGTAGATTTAACGCTTTTAATTCTAGTTCTTAACTGCTTTAAATTTGACATATTTATTTAGTATTTTTATGTCATTGCGAGGAGCGAAGCTTTGTTGCAATCTCGTCAAATATCCTGAGATTGCCACGTTCCTTTCAGTCGCTCGCAATGACGATTTAGTATCCACACAAAAACAACATCATCTTATTTAACAAATTTCTTAACGAAGTTTTCTAAAAATGCTTTCAGTTTCTGCTCGGTTTCTTCAGTTATACGTTGCTCGTTTTTTATTGATTCCAAAATATCTTTTTTATTTAACCTTATCTCCGTAAGCATTTTATCTTCAAATTCTTTTACTTTCTGAATCGGGACATCATTTAAATATTTCTTAGTTCCGACATAAATACTTACTATTTGTTCTTCTACCGGGAAAGGATGATATTGAGCTTGTTTTAATATCTCAACTAATCTTTTACCGTGATCGATTTGTGCTTTAGTGGCAGGGTCTAAATCTGATCCAAATTGCGAGAAAGACTCAAGCTCTCTAAATTGAGCAAGCTCTAGCTTTACCGAACCTGCTACCTGCTTCATAGCCTTTATTTGTGCTGCAGAACCAACACGGCTTACCGAAATACCGACATTAACGGCAGGTCTTACACCTTTATAAAATAGCTCACTTTCTAAGAAAATTTGACCGTCGGTAATCGAAATAACATTTGTTGGGATATATGCGGATACGTCACCTGCCTGCGTTTCGATTATAGGAAGAGCAGTAAGTGAACCGCTGCCTTTTTCCTCTGACATTTTAGCAGCACGCTCAAGCAACCTTGAATGCAGGTAGAACACGTCGCCGGGATAGGCTTCTCGCCCGGGAGGTCTTCTAAGTAATAATGAGATTTGTCTATATGCAACGGCATGCTTACTTAAATCATCATAAATAATAAGTGCGTGCATACCGTTATCACGGAAATATTCGCCCATACTACAAGCAGAATAAGGGGCAATGAATTGAAGAGCTGCAGCTTCCGAAGCAGTAGCCGAAACAATGAGTGTATAGTCCATGGCTCCGGCATCTTCTAGTTTTTTTACTATTTGTGCAACACTTGATCTTTTCTGCCCAATAGCTACATAAATACAATAAATTTTATCACTTTCATTAGTAAGTGAATGAGCTTGTTTTTGATTAATAATAGTATCAACGGCTATAGCCGTTTTTCCAGTTTGCCTATCACCGATTATTAACTCTCTTTGTCCTCTACCTATTGGGATTAACGAATCTATAGACTTTATTCCGGTTTGTATGGGTTCGCTCACACTCGTTCTTTCTATTATCCCCGGAGCCTTCATCTCAATATGTCTGTACTCTTTACTTGCAATATCGCCTTTACCGTCAATAGGATTACCTAGAGCATCAACAACACGACCAAGCAAAGCTTTTCCTACCGGTACTTCTAAAACTTCTTTAGTTCTTTTGACATTATCACCTTGCTGTACTTGGTTATCATCCCCCATAATTACAGCACTGACACTATCGTTTCCCAAGTTTAAAACAAGGCCCTTAACACCGGATTTAAATTCTACTACTTCACCGGATTTTACATTAGCAAGACCGTAAATTTGGGCTATACCGTCACCGACGGTTATTACCTGCCCTACTTCCTCAAGCTCACTTAAGCAATTAATATTGGCTATTTCCTTTTGTAATATTTCAGCTACTTCAATAGGCTTTAGTTTCATGTGGTTTATGTCTCCTAACTTCCTCGCAATGACTATATAAATATCTATGCAGCAATATTAACTGTCTTTAAAGCTTTCGCTATTTTCTCTAAACTACCTTTTATTGAGTAATCTTGCAACATACTATCATATTTAATTACAATACCGCCAATAATAGTACTATCTATATCAAATAATATTTCTGTTTTTTGATTTAATTCTTTTTCTATACGAGATTTAATCCACTCCTGCTCTTTAGGTTGTAACTTATTTGCAGAAATAACCTGAACTATCTTTATATTTTTACTTTCATATAGTAAAGTATTATAAGCATCTACTATATTAGATAAAATAGCAGTACGAGAATTTTTTACCAATAACAATAAAAAATTTTGTACTATTGTGCTAATTTTGATATTTTTTGCTAACGAATTGACTGCGTTAATTTTGTCGTTCTTATTTACTATAGGAGAAAATAGGAATTCTCTAATATCAAAATTATCGGTAATTATACGGTTTATAGAAGTAATTTCTTCAAAGATCTTATCTTGTATATTATCAACCATAGCGTTATTAAATAATGCTACTGCATAATTCTCGATTAAATTACCTTTGTTCATTTTCTTAATTTATATCTCCGAAGTAAAATGAAATGTATATACGAAGATCAACTTCAACAAGAGCAAGGAGTCTATAAGGCGAGGAGCGGAGCGCATATTTAATACGTGAGCACCACAGCTCTTATAAGACGACGTAGCCAATTTTTGAAGTTGATCGAGTATTATATATGTATTGCCCTATCATAAGCAGAGAATACTGATTCATGCATCATTTCCGATAAAGTCGGATGCGGGAAGATAGTGTTAATTAAATCCAACTCCGTTCCTTCTAAATTTTTTGAAATCACATATCCTTGTATTAATTCTGTAACTTCCGAACCTATCATATGAGCTCCAAGCAACTCACCCGTCTTAGCATCAAATATAGTTTTAATTAAGCCATCGCTATCACCGCTTACTAAAGCCTTACCGTTAGCTATAAAAGGAAATCTGCCTATTTTAAGCTCATAACCTAAGGTTTTTGCTGCTTCTTCAGTCAAACCGACGCTTGCTATTTGCGGCGAAGAATAAGTGCAACCAGGAATATTATGTTTATTAATAGCATGTGGTTTTAAGCCCGCTATGCTTTCCGCTGCAATAATACCTTCATGGCTTGCTTTATGAGCTAAACAAGGCACTCCTGCTACATCGCCTATAGCATAAATTCCTGATGCCGCAGTTTGCATTAACCCGTTAGTAGTTATATAGCCGTTTTCTACTTTAATTTTTGTTTTCTCAAGACCCAAATTTTCCGTATTAGCTGTAATACCTACTGCCATAAGTAAAATTTCAGCTTGTAATTTTTGTGTTTTATCTGCTAACTCTAACTCAACTTCTATCTTATCTTTTGATTTTGTTTGCTTAATTAACTTAGCATTTGTAATAATTTTTATACCTTTCTTCTCAAAGTTCTTATGAGCGATTCCGGTAATTTCCGTATCTTCAGCAGGCAATATTCTATTATGTGCCTCAATTACGGTAACATCCACACCAATACTATTATAAAACGAAGCGAATTCTATACCGATTGCACCTGAGCCGACAATAATCATAGATTTCGGCACATACTGCGGTATCATAGCTTCTTTAGAAGTCCAAATTTGTTTACCGTCAGGCTTAAAGCCTTTTAAAACCCTAGATCTTGCTCCGGTAGCTATAATAATATTTCCTGCTTTTACTGTAGGTTTATCATTTATATTTATTACTTTATTTCCTGCAAGACTTGCTACTCCGTCTATCACGATAACTTTGTTTTTTTTCAGTAGTAACTTAACACCGCCTGCAAGCTTATTTGAAATCTCTCTTGAGCGTTCGACTATTTTCTTAATGTTGATTTCGGCACCTTTAGCATCAATTCCATAATCTTTAGCATGTTTTATATATTCAAAAACCTCAGCAGATTTAAGCAGGGATTTAGTCGGTATACACCCCCAATTAAGACATACCCCACCCAAATGCTCTTTTTCTATTAATACAACTTTTTTCTTTAATTGTGCTGCTCTAATTGCTGCAACATATCCACCTGGGCCACCGCCTATAACGGCTACATCATATTGTTCCATTTTATTTTTATTTTGTTAGTTTGTATGAGCATTAACGTCATTGCGAGGAGATGCACAGCATCGACGCAGCAATCTCAAGAATCATACACTATCTCCTGAGATTGCCACGCTCCTTTCAGTCGCTTGCAATGACGAAAATGGAAATGACACTAGAGTATACTACTCTTCAGCATCCATCTATTCTTTTCATGCACCTTAATTCGTCCAATAATCATATCGGCTGTCCCCTCATCGCCCTCTGCTTGTGCTACTTTGAGTTCCTTATATAATATATCTCTAATAATATCTTGATCTTTTGTTAGACTTTTAAGCATTTCATTTGCTGTTGCGTTTGGATTTGCCTCATCTATAGATGCAAGTTTTATTAAATCTGATAATGCGGGAACTTTAGCATTTAAACTTCTTATTCTTTCAGCTAAATCTTCATACTACCCCTCAAATAATAAATTTAGACTTCTAAACTCTGCTCCTTCTATATTCCAATGATAATTTTGTGTTTTAAAATATAAAGCATAGCTATCTTGCTAAAATTTGTTCTAAAGCTTTTACTACTTGCATAACACCCTTAAATTTCTATGAACTTTTTGACTTTACAACATTTCTTTAGATACTTCAAGCGATATTGAAATTTATATAATTTCACCTAATTGCAATGATTATATATTAATTATTAATTTTTGTTAATAATTTCTTGACTATTAAATAAGTACTGCTGATTATGCCCTTCAATTTTAAAAATCCAAAGGAATAGCAAAATGATACATCAATGTATGTTAGAAATAAAAACGCAAAAAAAAAAAGCTAAATTAAAATAATATATTGATGAAATTGAAGCTGAAAAACTCGCTGCTGAAATTAATGAAGATGTTACTACTGAAAATAACACTCTACTTGATAATGATCATGCTGTGGTAGATATGACCGAAGTCTCCTATGAAGAAGAAGGTGCTTTAGTATAGATAACCTAGAATATTGCTTTTTAATCAACAACCAGAGTTTCATCAATTAAAACCCATAATCATAACCCATTAAACTTATAGCAATTTTAAATGTTGAGCATGGAGCATAACGAGACTCGCAATTACCTTCTTGTTTTATATTTTCATTAACTAAAAAACAATCCGCTTGAGTTATAAAAGGTATAGTAAGTGATATTAGGGCAGTGAGATATAAAATAATTTTTTCATAGGTTAAAATAAAAATAGGTGGTTTTGTTGCATGACATAGAGAACAGGGAATGACATCAGCTTAAACTAATTATACAGTTTAGTAAATTTCCTGCGATTGATCTTCCTTACTCGGTACATAATCAAAAATATCATTATTATCTTGATTATCAATCATATCTTCATTCTCAAACATCTGAACATTATTTACTTTAAATGCTTCTATAACAGTACCGCTTGGTGTAATTTTACCAGTTGCTCTATCTACGGCGATTAGCTTAATTGAATCTGGAACTTTGAAAGGCAGCGATGGCTCATCCTTATAAGCATTACTCATAAAATCAATAAAAATCGGTAATACTACGTTTGAACCTGTTGCTCTTTTTCCAAGCTCTTTCGGTGTATCATAGCCCACATAACTGCCGACTACTATTTTGGGTGTAAAACCTACAAACCATGTATCTTTACTATCGTTACTAGTACCGGTTTTTCCGCCGATAATTTTCCCTAACTTCTTCGCAGCATAACCGGTACCTCTATCTATTGCTCCGGTTAAAAACGAAGTAATTTGATAATCACTAGCTTCATCCGTAACTCTATAGATATATTCTTTCGGTATTTCTAATATTGCGGTATCTAAATTACTATCCGAAACATTACAAGCAAGACATTCTCTATTATCTCGCCTATAAATAATTTTACCGTTACGATCTTTAATTAATTCTACAAAATGAGGCTCAACTTTTTTACCGCCGTTAGCAATAATTGCATAAGCATTAGTCATTCTGCTAAGTGTGGTTTCAATTGAACCAAGTACCACAGAGTAAACTTTTTTTGGTTCATTATTAATACCGAAACGCTTAATTATATCAACGATTTTTGTAAGTCCTACGGCAGTTGCAACTCTTACGGTTACAAGATTACGAGATTTTTCAAGACCAGTACGCATAGTGATTTCACCTAAAAACTTACCATCATAATTTTTAGGACGCCAACTAGGCATCCCTGGACCTTGCGGAATCTCAATAGGTCCATCGTTAAAAATCTGATTCGGCTTAACACCGGTTTCAAGAGCTGCTAAATAAACAAAGGTTTTACTCAAAGAACCTGGTTGACGAAGTGCTTGAGTTACTCTATCAAATTTACTTGTGGAAAAATCATAACCGCCAACGCTTGCAAGTACCTGTCCGGTATTGGGGTTCATAACCATAATAGCACCGTTTACTTCAGGAATCTGACGAAGAGCATACCCCTCTTTTATAGCCTCAACCACTATCACATCACCTTTTTTAAGCAAGGTCTTAACTGATTTAAGATTACTTCTTGCCCATTTCATTTCAGCAATAGGCATCTTAGATTTGCTACCGTCTATAAGTCCAATCTCTACATGATTATCGGCTACATCTAGAACTACAGCTAATTTATACTCTAAAAGCGATGGAGGAGTCGGTAGTTTTTTTAGCTCTCCTTGCCAATTATCAAGAGAAATATTAGCTTTAGGCTTTCTAAAACCACGCCTTCTATCAAACTCCCTTAGACCTTTTCTTAGAGAGTTTTCAGCTAATTGCTGCATCTTTGCATCTAAAGAAGTAATGATAGTAAGACCTCCGGTATAAAATTTTTCCTTACTATTTAACATCCTAATTACTTCTTCTCTGACCTGTGCAGCATAATAATCTGCCGTAACAGTTTCTTCTTTAGCTCGTTTACGTAAAACTATCGGGCTATCCATAGCTTCTTTCGCAGCATCTCTTGTTATATAACCATCTTCAAACATACGTGCTATTACGTAATCACGACGAGCTTTTACTCTAGCATAGTTTCTCTCAGGATTAAGTTCGGAAGGGGCTTTAGGCAGTGCCGCAATAAAAGCTGATTCTGCAATAGTAAGTTCCTCTACGGATTTATTAAAATAATTTTGTGCAGCTGCTGCAACACCGTATGCACCACGACCAAAAAATGTTTGATTAAGATATAATTCTAAAATTTGATCCTTAGTAAATACTCTTGAAATCATATAAGAAAGAATCGCTTCTTTAATCTTACGTTCAAGAGAAACTTCGTTAGTTAGCAGAAAATTTTTAACCACTTGCTGAGTAATGGTAGACGCTCCTTCCATACGCCTATGATGTAAATAATTAGATATGTTTAAAAATGCCGCTCTAACTATTCCAAGCAAATCAACGCCTGGATGGTTATAGAAATTCTTATCCTCAGCTGCAATAAAACTTTCTATTAGCGAACTCGGTACGCTATTAATCGGTACAAATACACGACGTTCAAAAGCGTACTCCTCCATTAATTTGCCGTCACGGGAATAAATACGCGTTACCGACGGTGGATAATAACGTGCAAGCTGTGAGTAATCAGGCAAATCACGTGAATAGTGGTATATTATATAAGCAGTAATCCCGCAACCTACTAAAATAAGGAAGGCAAAAATTTTTAAACAAAAAAGAAGAGATTTATACATGACTTATAATATTTCACCGGTTAAACTATTAAGTGAAGCCTCAGTAATTTTTATATCAATGATTTTACCAAGTAAAGATTTATTAGGGTTTTGGATATATACGGACTGTATGTATGGAGTTTTACCTATTATCTGGTCGTCGAATTTACCATTGCGATCAAATAGAACTTTCATAGTACTACCAACACAACTTGCATTAAAAGCTAGTTGCTGAGCCATGAGTTCTTGTTGTAATATAGTTAATCTCTCTGATTTTATATGTTCAGGTATTTGGTCGGTTCTAGTTGCACCAGGTGTGCCGGGACGTGGGCTATATTTAAACGAATAGCACTGACCATATTTTACTCTGCGGACCAAATCTAACGTATCCTCAAAATCTTCATCTGTTTCACCGGGAAACCCGACAATAAAATCAGAGGATAAAACTATATCGGGCCTTGCTTCTCTTAAGCGATTAATTATATCAAAATAATATTCCCGATCATGTTTGCGGTTCATGGCTTTTAATATTTTATTTGAACCTGACTGCACCGGTAGATGTAGAAACGGCATTAATTTAGGTTCGGTGCCGTGCAGTTTTATTAGATCATCATTCATATCTATCGGGTGTGAGGTAGTATAACGTAATCTCTCTAAATTGGGAATTTGTGCTAGATGCTTGAGTAAATCGGCTAGACTAAATATTTTATCTGCAGGACCTTTACCGTGATATGCATTGACATTTTGTCCAAGTAACATAATCTCTTTAGCACCGCTACTAACTACTTTTAGTGCTTCTCTGTAAACCTGCTCTACATTTCTTGAAAATTCAGCACCTCTAGTATAAGGTACTACGCAGAAAGTACAAAATTTATCGCACCCTTCCTGTACCGATATAAAGGCACTTGTTCCTTGCGGATATAATTGCTCAGGTAGCTGATCAAATTTTGCTTCTTCAACAAAATCAAGATCGATTAAGTGCTTTTCGTGTCTAACGACTTTTGAGATTAATTCCGGTAGGTTATAATAAGATTGCGGACCGACAACAATATCAACATAAGGAGTTCTTGTAAAAATCTCCTCCCCTTCCGCCTGTGCAACACAACCAGCTACAACTATTATTGCAGAACTTAAACCTTGTTTTGTTCTGGTATCTTGTAGTTTCTTAATACGACCGAGTTCAGAATAAGTTTTCTCGGCTGCTTTCTCTCTGATATGACAAGTATTTAGAATAATAACATCTGCTTCTTCAATATTTTCAGTAGGTTCATAGCCAAAGGGATAAAGCAAATCCTGCATCTTAATGGAGTCATAAACATTCATCTGACATCCGTAGGTCTTAATATAAAGCTTCTTACTCATAATTTTTTTTATATATATATATATCTTTAAACTAAAAGCCTAGTATACGAAGATCAACTTCAAAAAGAGCGAGGAGTTCACAAGGCAAGATGAGCTGCGTATAACGTAATACGTGAGAACCAAAGCTCTTGTAGAACGACTCAACCAATTTTTGCAGTTCATCGAATATAATATAAAAAGTTTTATATTATACTATATTTAATTAACTTTATCAATCTTTAAACTAAAACCTTGACGGGCATTGCTCAATAACTATAGATATCTTTAAAGCCCCCATCATTGCGAGGAAAAACTGCAAGTTTTGACGAAGCAATCCAGTTAAAAATACTAATATTTAGGTTTTTATTATTTTTGCTAGATTGCCACGCTCCTTGCAGTCGCTTGCAATGACGATTAGGTGTCCACGCAGGTAATGCTGAGTTAGGAATGACGCTCAATCCTTACTGATTAATTCTTGCTGTGCAGATTCTTTCGGTGATTTCTTTTAATTTTTCTATTCTTTCAATAAGACAAAGCAGCTGTTCTTTAGTAATTTTATAGTTTTTATCATATCTTGCATCAACATAAGCTTTTTCAAGAAGCTCAAAACACTTTTTTTGTTCTTCGGTTAATTGAAGAAATACACTCCATAATTCATTGTCATAATTTCCTGCCATCCTACCTAATTCTTGTAAATTATGTAATTTAGGTTTGTAGTTTGAGAAAACTAATAAAATAGTACTGTAAAGACTTTCCGTAGCTTGATGAGAAGGGCAAAGGCTGATAAAGCATACTCTAAATCTTTTAAATAAGTAGTCGCCCATTTTAAAAAACCTTTACCTCTACCAAACCAATATTCATAATAATCTTTAGCGATGTCTTTCATCTCGCTCCAAGGTAAATCTTTAGCCTCGCTAAGTATAAATTCACTGCTATCATATAAAAGAATACCTTCTTTTTTTATATCGGTATAAAAATAACGTCCTTTTTCTAACTGCCTATTTATTTCCTCTATTGACTCTAGAATTATCGATATTCTTGAATCATACGGAATAATTTGCTTAGGGTTTATTATTACTGTTTTTTCTAATCTTATATATATAATTATATTTTAATCTTAAAGCAGTGTATCCTTTATATTTACCTTTTTTCAGAATTATCAAAATATCAGTATCGCTATGATAGCCGTGAGGTAGATCACGTACCCAATCGCCTCTAGCAAAAGAGCCATACAAGATAATCATAGCGATTTTTCCTGCGCAATATCTAAAATATGCTGCACTATAAAATTAAGCCTTGCTCTAATTTTAAGAGAACGTTCGGGTAAGGTGGTTTTCATTTAAATATCTATACTTTATATTTTTTCTGCTTTTAGCTTTTTTATTTCTTCTATTGTAAGTTTAGTATATCGTGCTATTTTCTCTGTAGATTCGTTCTCTATTAGCATTTCTTTGGGCAGTTTCAATTTTCTCTTTCTCTATGCCCTTCTCCATCCCGACATTAAACTTTTCTTCAAATTTGTTTATTTCTTATTGTATAGCCATTTCAGCTCTAAAATAATCATCATGCTCCTGTTCTGTCCATTTATATTGCTCTAAACTTGCATATGCCGATAACACAATTTCATTTTTAATCTCTTTTGGCGGTTCTTGTTCTTGCGAAGCATATTTTAATAAATGCAACCATTCATCGGTATCATCTTTAAGATCATTTTTTTTAAACTTCCCTAATTCAATAAATACATAAGTTAATGAAAACAAATATTGTTTATGGGTATTGCTTTCTTTTATATGATGATAGCTAATATACGGCAATTCATCAGGCAAAGCTTTTGCTCCTATGATAGAAATTATTACTACCGGCAATAAATCCTTATGTTTCATACCCTTCTTAATTTGACTAACATAGGTATAACAACCGTAAAGCTGCGTTCTATTAAGATAATCTTTCTCCGTTTTACGCTGTATCTCGATTATATACCATCTACCGGTTTCATCTTTAACTTTTAGATCAAACAAACTTCTTCGCCCTTCAAGAAATAAAGGTAACTGTTCAGTAGTTATATAGCTTAAATCTATGATTCTATCTCCTTTCGATAACCTAAGAAGAGAGTTCAATAAATTTATTATAATTTATCGCTAAATAATTTTTTAAATGCGACATCATTTGTACCGTCTAAATATCTTTGCATAAATAATTATATCTTTGGTAAGTTTTTATATATAGCAAATTAACTTCAAGCAGTAAATTACTTTTACAATTTATTATCGGTACTAGGCTTCTTGCATAACCTCCTTCTAAAGGTAATTTGTACGTCAATCCGGTACTCGCATCCTCACGTACTTTTATGTACGCTGCAGTGCTGTGTTCCGTGTTCCCTTCAAGTTCCTCTTTATAAGATAGGTTAGCCTATTAATACCTATCATTATCATCATACACTCCCCAAATTACTTTCTTGGAAATCCAACCTGTGTAATCCTTACATGTAATTTGGCAGAATTGTTCTTTACATTTTTTTAAACTACAACGAACTTTTGGCATTAATTTTGCTATAACTCGGCTTTTAGGGTCTGCGGATTTGGTAAGTTCTATTTCCTTATCAGAAGTAATAACTACTGATCTTTTAGCTGATAAAACGCTTGAATGTATCCAACCGCCTTCACCGTTAATGTCACGTACTTGTCGCCATTGCTTGTACTCTGCAGTTATTTCTACCGGTTCGCCTTTTTTAACAAAAACCCATTCTACGGCAGATTTAGTAGTTGGTCCGCTCCTTGCATTTACTTCATTAGATTTTATTGAAACAAATCTCGGAATAGGCAATTTTTTATTATCGGCATTAATTGTTGTTGATAATATTACAATAATTAAAGTAATAAGAATTTTAATCATTATCTTCCGCTTCAGATAAAGCATCCTCTTTTTTTGCTATTATATAATTACCGAGCCTAAATTGTACTTTTATTCTATTAATTTCCTGCTCGCTAATACCTATATTTTTTAGGACTGTTCCACCTATTTGTAATCCAGTCTCATAACTTTCCGGAATAATAGTTGTGGCACCTAAATCATAAAACTCTCTAGCATTTTTTAAATTTTTTAACTTAACGACAACCGGTATATCCTGATAATTACCGCTAATTGTTTTAAGCGATTTCTTGATAGTTACTTGATTATTCATAGTAAGTATTATAGCGAATGCTCTTTCCGTACCTAATGCCTTTAGAGTATCGGCTTGCGATACATCACCTTTAAAAACCGGCAAACCGTTTGATAGCTCTTCTTTTACTCTATCATCATCTAAATCAAGTATTACATAACTTATACCTTCCGCTTCCAAAACTCTTGCTACCATTTTACCGGTATTACCGAGTCCGGCAATAATAATATGGTTTGTTAAATCTCTTGCTCCAAGCTCAATCATTTGAGTCGGAGTTTTACCAAGTCCTTTATCAACTTTCTCGGCAATCTTTTGCCCTAAAGCTGCGAGTAATGGAGTAAGTGCCATAGTAAAAGTAACTACGAGTAATAATATATCGGCAGTACTTTCTTCTAATACTCCGCTATCTTTACCTAAACTGAATAATATAAAACCAAACTCTCCGCCTTGCGATAATAATAAGCCTGAATAAAAAGCAACTCCTTTATTAAAACCGAATAAAATACAAAAAGCCGTTATGATTAAGGTTTTTATACCTATTAAAGCAATAGATAAAGTAAGAATATGAGATATTTTTTCATACATTTCTAGGGCATCGATATTCATACCCACGGTCATGAAAAACAATCCTAAAAATAAACTTTTGAAAGGATAAATACTTTCCTCTGCCTGCAATCTAAATTCAGTTTCCGCAACTAATACTCCGGCAACAAATGCTCCTAGAGCTAAAGATAAACCAAATGTTTCGGTAGCCCAAGCAGCAGAAAGTACTATTAACAAAGTCATCGAAATAGGTAACTCGCTTGCATTATTACTTTCTGATGAAATGAATGAAAATACAGGACGAAGAAAAACACGACCGACAATAAATATTGTAAGTAAGGCCGTTACAGCTTTTAAGAGTGCAATACCAAGAGCCGCTGCAAGCGAGGCTTTATTGTTACCGGCAAGTAACGGAACTATCACAAGCAATGGCACTACGGCCAAATCTTGTAGTAACAGAATAGCTAAAGAAACTCTTCCTATTTGCGTTGATTGACTACGATTTTCCTCAATAACCTGCATAACAAGTGCCGTAGATGAAAGGGCCAGACCACCGCCGGTAATAATAGCCGCACTACTATTGCCGTCTATAAGCACCATTGCACCGGCAATTACTATAGCGGTTGTTAAAACTTGCAAACTACCGAGACCAAATACATATCGTCTCATAGCTTTTAATCGCTCGAAGGATAACTCAAGTCCTATCGCAAATAATAGAAATACTACACCAAGTTCACCTAGTAACTTAGTTTGGTCATATGTTACGATTTTTAAACCGTGATCACCTATTGCAGCTCCGGCAATTAAGTAACCAAGTACCGGACTTAATCTAAGACGCTTAAGTATAGCCACGATAAAAACCGCAGTACCGAGTAAAATTATAACGTTAATAAGAATATGATCGTTCATCTTTTCCAAATTTCTTCTAACTTAAAATGCTCCCGTACTTCAGGATAAAAAATATTAATTAAAATAGTACCTGCATCTATTAGTACCCATTCTGATTTACCAAGCCCCTCAATATTACTATTTATACCAGCATTATTTTTTAATTCTAAAGCTACATATTCAGCAATTGCTCCAACATTTTTAGTCGAACGACCGCTAGCAAATATAATATAATCGGCTAATTTATGTTTTCCTGTTAAATCAATTACCTCAATATCTTCTGCTTTTTTCTTACTTAAACATTCTAAGATAAATAATTTTAATTCTTCAGTTTCTTTTTTCATAATAATTAATAAATGACATAATAATATTAATTATTATATGCATAAGAGTCGATTTTATCAATGAATGTTTAAAATTCTATAATAAAAATTCATATAAAGCTTTACTTTAAGCAAAAAAAATTTAATTAATACTTAAATTAATACTGATAAAATAATGGCAATATCTGTAGAAGAGTTAGAAAAAATACTTAAAGAATCATTTCCGAACAGTACAATGAAAATTACTGATTTAGTAGGAGATCAAGACCATTATGCCTTAGAAATATCAGACATTCAATTTAATGGACTTTCTTTAATTAATCAACATAAATTAGTAAAAAACGCCCTGTCTGAAATATTAAATAAAAAACTACATGCAATTACCATAAAAACTATCGCAGTTCCCGAAAAATAATTACAGATATTAATATAATAATCCTTATACAAATTCAACTTATTATTTAATTTTATGCAAACAGCTGATTATATAGTAATCCGCTATTCGTGTGTAATTAAGAATAAGGATTTTAGAAGTTTACTTTAAGTCTTAGCGTACCAGACTGGGCATGGTATTTTTTAGCTAAGTTCAGACTGTAATGCACTCCGTACCCCATTCTACCCTTCTTAATTACTGCACCTGCCCCTAAATCATATAGCATTTTAGTAGGTTTAAATGCCGGTAGAGGCTCATTAAGACCGTTAAGATCTGCAATGATTGCCGGTGTTTTACCTTTGAAGTCGTAATTAATAAAGGCATGAATTTGCGGTCTAATTATGAATTCATCCTTATAGTAGGTTATTTTCACTGCCGAGTATACATACCTTCAACCTTGTTATATTGACGTTTCTGAATAGTTAGGTTTTGGAAAGAAGTACCGTATTCCTGATAACTGGAATCTTTAATCTTAGTAAGCCTGATTCCTGCCATCAGTGCAAATGAAGTTTCTTTCCATAGATAATTATAACCCCCAACTACTTGACCGCTATAAGAAGTTGAATGATACTTATCGTGTGCTGTTTCATAACCACCTATAATATTACGTAGTTCATTAGTTTTAATATCACTTCGTGCATAGGTGGTTACGCCTTCTATAAGTAGGTTATTTATAAAGTTATATAAACCGTATATAGAAGTCCATATTAGTTCCGACCTTAGTAGTATTGCCGGCTTTAGCATTTTGGTAACGTAACTTCGTATCGACTCTAGTATAAGCAGCACCAAGAACTATATTATCGTTTATAACGGTATCAACCCCGATTGAGCCACCGGTAGATTTAGCTTTATAACCGCTAAGTTAAGTCCGTTAAAGGCTTTTTGTACTGCCTTACCGTAATATAGGCTAACCCATACCCCGTAAATGAAATTATTAGCTTTACTTTCAAGTTCACAATCACCGCCTCCGACAGCTGCACCTCTCTTACGTGATGTGGCATCTTCTGCTGCAGGATTCATGTTGTTATTTTCATCTTCAAGAGCCTTAATTCTCTCCCTTACTTTTTGATTACCGATACTAGTATTATCTTGTGCAGCATTAAAGCCGTCGTTCGCTTTAGCACGACTTATTCCGCTACCTGAGCTTCCACCGCTACTTGTGTACCTGCAGAATTATCTTGGCTACTACCTATAGCAGACATATCGCTACCGGGACTACTTCCTATGCCGTTACTATTATTAGCGGGAGAAACACCTGTTGCTTTAGGATTACCGCTATTACCGTATGGACTACTTCCGCTGTTGGTTACACCACCTTTAGTTGTACCTCCCAAACTAAAACTGCTCCCTTGTGCTAAAGAGTTACCGCTATTAGCAGGAGCAATACCGGTTGCAGCAGGACTATTATAACTTGAGCCACCGGCACCACCCTGACCACTAGAAGCCGTTGATGGACTGTATACATCCGAACCGGAAGCTGGACTATTGTAGCTTGAGCCACCTGTTGACCGACTGTTATAGCCCGTAGTACCTCCAAAACTACCGCCTCCTCCGGTTGATAACTGGTTAGCGCCTACGTTTGAGGTTGGAGTCGTTACGACCGAAGCATTCGGACCGTTAGGACTAAATCCGCCTGTGCCTGTTAACCGGAGTAGTCGGAGTATTAATTATATCCTGCCTGATTGCTAGGTGTTACGTCGTAGCCGCCCGGAGTAGTAGACGGAACATATATATTGTTAACTACACTACCGCTAGTTGGTGGCGGCTATAGAGGGCTAAAACCTCCAACACCCGGACCGATGGAAGGACCACATTGGGGTAATAAGCGGAGTAGTTATTCTACGTATTTCATTTGAAGGTCTTTGAATTATAGTATAGGTAATAGATGTTCAACTACTTCTCGTCTTTGCCCTACAGGGGTATTTACTATAACATTACCGACAGGAGTATTTATTAAAATTTTGATGATATTATCTATTGTTACATCTCCTGTTAGTTCTATCGGTAAAAGTACAAAGGAATTACTTGTAATTTGCCATCTGACAAAACCACCTTCATTAGCGGTTACATTAAAGGTAAGCTTGCAGCATTACCGACTATGATATTACCTCCTACCGTGGTGATGATAGGATAAGCACTACCCTCCCCAATAGCAAACGGATTATTTTGTGCAGTTAAAAATACTTTAATTGAAGAAACATTTGATAAATCAAAGGTACTACCGCTTGCGAGTACTATATTACCGCTATTAGCGTTGCCTGTTTGCCCTGCTTATAGTATCATAGAAGACATTTATAATAAGCTCACCAGTAGGAGTAGCAGAGCCTGTATAAATAACTTTATTATTACCAAGATCGAAAGTTATATTACTTCCTGAGATATTGCCCCTGACATTTACGCTAGTATTATCACAGGTAAACATCATTGTTGCTTGATCGGCAACTATAGTATTTGCTCCTAAATCCAATACAATAAAAGCGCTTTTCTTCGGTGCAAAAGTAATAGCATTAGTACCTGTTACCGCTTTTTGTGACCATACATCATCATCGAATTTATGACTACCGCCGTTAATCGGTGCTTGTACAAGTGCAGCATTAATGTATTACGCTGAAGAGTTGCTGCTGCTCCCTTTTTTGAAGTTCTCTGAAACGATTTTGTAATTAAATTTTGTTGTTGCTCTTGGCACTTTAACACCGCAGACCGTGACTGACGGAATGTCTAAACTTCTACTGTTATAACCGGTAAATACCGCTGATTTACCGGCATCAATAGTAATATCTTTAGCATAGGTATCCCCTTTTACCGTGCCTTTATTACTACTGAACTAGTTTAATGTTTAAATTCTCACCGCCTAAATCATCAGTAAAACCATTATTAGCGTTAAATATTGCCGTACCTTGATTATTAGTCTTGGTTGTTATACTCGAGTAAAAATCTTCGCTATCGATTGTGATTTTACTGTCTACACCGTTGAACTGAACGGTTTTAAGGTGATTTGAGTCTGAACCTACCGAACCACTACACCGCTAGCTCCAGTTGTTAAATCATTTGATATTGCAAGAGTATGGATTTTATTACCTGTGGTCGTAATTGATCCATTTATTATACTTAGTATTATTAAGGCTTAAAGTTGCAGACCGAGCAGTAGTAAATGAAATCGAGCCTGTTTTCACGGTACCTTGAATTGTAACATCACCCCCATCTATTTGAACTATATCGACCATTCCTTTAGTACCTATACTATCGGAATAAGTAATAGCGGTAGATTCATCAAAAATTACCACGCTCCCCTCAGGATTTATAGCTAAAGCAAAAGGAGAAAAGCTTGATCCTTCAGAAATATCTAAACTATTAGTTGTCCCCTTAAATTTTATGTCGCCACCATTTATTAATATTACATATCCTGCATTATAATACCTCCGGTACAATTTAATACATCACCGCTAATAGTTATATCACCAACTTTTGAAGTACTGCTACCTATAGCTCCACTAACACTGCTTGGACCGGTAAACATTAAATCCACAGCTTTACCACCTGTGATGTTAATACCACCGGTTAAATTAGTTGCTTGAGTAAACACTATATTACCCGTGCCGGTTCCTTGGATTTCAGCAATTGACATATTACCGCCGGCGTTAATCGTAACGGTACTGTTGTCAGCACCCGCTTTTAACATTGCAAGGTTCATAATTGTATTCGTTGAGTTTCCGTTACCGTCAACTGTACTATAGTACCGTTAGTACCTCCGGTACTTGTTATATTACCGGTAACAGCTGATGTTATATTATTTGCTATATCACTAGCAAATATTGCGGTACCGGCATTATTTTGGAAATTCATATTACCGTCATCTTTACAGCTCCAAGCTCGCTATTAATAGAACCGGAAGGAGTGGAGAAAAAACATTTGATCCAAACTGGTCCTATAGCAACTTTTGCAACGGATACGTCGATATTTGGGGTATTAAGAGCAGTTATTACCAGTATTCCGTGCCCTGTAAGTTGTACTTTACTCAGCAGATTTGCTTTTGTTCCGATAGCATACTTAATTAGCTGTACCATCTATTGTTAACTTGGTATTAGCATTTCTTGCATTTATCTCAACTACACCGGTATTTGGAACAACTGGCTCTATATTACCTGTTAGCTATATAGTACTGTTCTTGCCGCTAGCTACGGTAGTCATTAACTTTAAAACAGATGCGGGATTCACGAATGTAACACCTGGTGCATCTAATGGAAAATCACCGTTTAATGCATCAAAGGCATAAACGGCCGGTCCAGCATTAACCTCACCGATATTAATTTTGGCAATCTTAGCCGAGGTAAGTGATGCATCGGCAAAAACCCCGCCAACAGCAATATTAAGCACTGCAGTATTACTCACATCAAGTCCATTTGTACCTAACGTAGCATTAGTACCAACAACGCCGACATTACCACTAACATTTATAACAGCAAGGGGATTTGCTTTGTGCCAAGAGTTTCATTACCCAAATTACCCTGCAAAGTTAACACATTGTTATTAGGTATAGTACTAGAAGTACTACTTAAATTGACGCTACCGCCTTCACCGGCAAAACCATCGACACTATTCATAAAGGTAACTTGTTGATTTTTGCTAGTAGTTAAACCAAATACGGATTTAGTATTATTCAAATTAATAGCACTTCCTAGAGTTAAAGCCTTGTTAGATACATCTATCGTAAATGCTGCGGCTGCATTTCCCTGCCCGATATTAATTGTGTTTACCATACCTATACTTGAATCAGTAGCCGTTAAAGTAGTACCGGTAATGTTCCTGTGTTCCCGTTTTTGATTTGGCTGTTAAGTAAATAACCTGCAGGATTTGCTCCCGAAAACTCTAAAACACCGCCATTGGTAAAATCCATGTTACCGCTTGTTGTAAGCGAGTCTTGTAAACTCACCACAGCATTGTTACCAAGTATTAAAGAAGTAACGGATACACTTTTTTGAAAGATAACCGTTTTATTACCTGCTGCATTAACAGTAATTGTTCCAATATTATTTATGACCCGGTAACGTTACCGCCTCCTAAAAATACTAAATTACCGTTAGTTGCTGCACTACTTGTCACTGCTACTAAAGTACCGGTATCATTAACGTTAATCGTACCTGCAGACCCTTTAAAATCAGTCTATCCTGTAATAACTGTTGTGTTAATAGTTCCGGCCCCGTCAAAAGCTGCATTACCGGTAATATTTCCTGTAGATGTTCCTGTTCCGACAGTAACATTACTGGTAAAACCACCCGCAGCTGTAGCTACCACACCTGCATTATTTATGGTAAGAGTAGTCGCACTAGATGCTCCGATTATCACAACATTCCCTACTCTGTTAAGATTCAAAGCCGCAATACCTGTTACAGGTCCAAGCGTACCTGCTCCTAAAACATTAACAATGCCGTTAACACCTCCGCTACTTGTTACTGCCGCTAAACTACCGCCCGCAGCAAGGTTTATTGTACCAGCATTATTGCTCGTACTATTACCAACAAAATTTAATATATTCGCACCTCCTCCTAATTTATTATCTATATTACCACCGGTAGCCCCACCAACATTCTTACCATCAGCGATTGTTATTTGTGCAGCCGTACCGTTAAAATCTATATCAGAAATTACATCTTGCTGAAATCGTACTAACTAACGAGTTCTGCGTAAATTGTACTAATCCGCCCGCGCCGGTATCCAATTGCCGTTACCCAATCCACACCATACGGCGTGTCTACTCCTATATTAGGCTGATACTGGTTCCCTATCTGAATAGTTTGGGCAAAGATGGTTCCTGTAATTGTAGCTGGATTTTGATTTAGAGGAGCTCCTATCCCATCGGTAAAAAATTTGCTAAGCCTTATTGTCCCTCCTGTTCCATTACCGTTACCTGCATTAAGTGCAATTTCTCGGCTACCGGAAGCCACGTGTACTCTTAATTGACCATCTACATCATTTGCTGGAACTAGGTTGAAGCTAGCCTAGCCACAAATTCTGCGGCATTTGGCGATTCATTACTTACGTCATAAGTAGCATTTTGCCCGCCGAACTTGATACTATTTTCATAGGTTGTATATCCGTAACTTCATTAACGTAAAGACCTGCGGCTGGTGAAGTATTAGTAGCAAAATTAAGTAGCTGATTATTTGCAATATTAAAAGTTTTTGCCTTAATCCAAGTTGGATGTTTAAATTGAAAGTCAGTGTCAATTAAGATCAACAGGTATAACCGGTCCAAGAGTTATGTTATTTGGCACAGTCATTGTTGCATTATTAAAGGTATCTAAATATATATATAGCAGGAATTGCTGACACATTTGCAGTAAAATTATTCACTTCTATTTACTTCGCCAAGGGTT
Source organism: Rickettsia aeschlimannii (assembly GCF_047973405.1). NCBI lineage: Bacteria > Pseudomonadati > Pseudomonadota > Alphaproteobacteria > Rickettsiales > Rickettsiaceae > Rickettsia > Rickettsia aeschlimannii. The sequence goes on along the minus strand of NZ_JBFQGO010000007.1, from coordinate 13,544 downwards.
ACAAATGAACCTGGTACATATGCTCCCCCATGCTCCTCTGCCAAAAGCACTACCATCAGCTACTGAGCCACCCCCTACTGTTACGATTCGGTTAGCAGTACCAAGGGCACTAGTGCTAGCAAGCATCAATGCTGCAGTTGATGCAAGCATGCTTTTTTTTATTAAATTTTTTATCGTTGACTTGACATAATATCTCCTAAATTTGGGCTTAATTTTTCTAACTTATGATTTTGTTATATAAATAACATATTATAGTTGAAAAACATTAATTAAATATTAAAATACCTATAAAAAATACTTATAAATAAGGTATTTTCTGTATAGAAAAAGTAACTTATGATTACTTGTTCTTGTTTAAAATAAATTAAACTTTATGTACTTTTTATAGAAATTCGGTAAATCGTATATAAAACTTAAGGAACACAATGGTAAAACCTATCTATTTTAGCTTCTTAGTGAAAACCGCAAAACTTTATTAATTTTTGTACCTCTTATGCCATTCCTGCGAAAGCAGGAATCCAGTAATCTTTAATGTCATCCCACATCTTGATTGCGGAATCTCAGGACACAGTCTGTTATACAAGATCGGGGTCAAGTCACGGTATGACAGCAAAAAGACTGGATTCCCACTTCCGCGGGTATAAACATAAGGGCCATACAACAAAGCCGCAGGACTGATACAATGACGCTTAGAACCTAACAAAACCACTTTTTCTAGGTAAAATCTATAAATTTTTACATAAACAAATTGATTTGCTACGAATAATAGAGTATATAGTATAGACATAATTAATTATCGGGGCGTAGCGCAGCCTGGTAGCGCATCTGGTTTGGGACCAGAGGGTCGGGAGTTCGAATCTCTCCGCCCCGACCATAAAAACATAAATTATAATGTCAAAAGACGACCTCATTCAGTTTACAGGTACAGTACTTGAACTTTTACCTAATGCTACTTTCAGAGTAAAACTTGAGAATGATCATGTAATTATTGCTCATACTTCCGGTAGGATGCGTAAAAATCGTATCAGAATATTACTAGGAGATAAAGTTATGGTAGAAATGACTCCTTATGATTTAACTAAGGGGCGTGTGATTCATCGTTACTAGTCTTTATAAGTATGAAGCAGAACAGAAAAAACCTACCGATTATATTAGCATCAAGCTCTCCTGCAAGAATTGAGTTACTAAACAAAATCAAAATTATCCCTTCACAAATTATTCCGGCAGATATAGACGAAACACCTAATTTGCGTGAATTACCAGCTCCCTTAACCATAAGACTTGCTTACAAAAAAGCTATAAAAATTGCATCTCAAATAGAGGAATCAGCTATAATTATAGCTGCCGATACCGTAGCGGCAGTAGGTAGAAGAATATTGCCGAAAGCTACTACTTATGAAGAAGTCAAGAATTGTATTAAGATGTTATCCGGGCGTCGTCATCGTGTCTATACCGGTTTATGTATTATCAAAAAAGAGAATGATCAGCTTACAGTTAGACAAAAAATAGTTCAGACTATTGTTAAGTTCAAAAAATTAAGTGATGAAGAGATTAATTTTTATTGTTCTTTGGATGAGGGAATAAATAAAGCCGGTGGATGTAAAATTTCCGGTTATGCAGAAGCTTTTATCTCATTTATTTCCGGCTCATATTCAAATGTTATGGGATTACCTTTATTTGAAACAGTAAATGCTCTAACTTCTTTAGGTTTTAGATGTTCAAGTGTCATTCCGCGACTTGATCGCGAAATCTAGTTAAAAATACTAAAGTTATTAATATAATAATTTGTTTTTCTAGACCCCGTGACGTGGTCAAGCCACGTGGTGACATTAAATGTTTTTGGATTCCTGCGATCCACGCACATAAATTACCTAGCTACTTAATTCCCAGGCTCATCCAAATGACTTCTCTCATAATTTTCATGACGCTCTTGAGCTTCAATACATAATGCAGCAATAGGTCGTGCTTCTAATCTTTTTATACCTATTGGGTCGCCTGTTTCTTCACAGTAACCGTATTCCCCATTTTTAATACGTGATAATGCTTCTTCTATTTTACTCATTAATTTACAATATCTATTTCTACTACGAAGCTCAAAAGCTCTTTCTGTTTCATGAGTAGCACAATCGTTAAGATCGGATTCTTTCAAATTTTCTTCCTTTAAATGATTTAAAGTCTCTTGCGATTCCTTTAATAAATCCTCTTTCCATCTTAAAAGTTTTTGTCTAAAATATTCTAGGTGATTAGGACACATATATTCTTCATCTTTAGAAGGTTTATATCCCATAGGTAATTTAGGTGTTTCTAGCATATTAATATCTCAATATTAGCTTTAATATATTATGTTTATAAGGTTTTTAAAATAATATAATATATCAATTAAAATTAACGCAAGAAGATTATGAATATTAATATATTTATTTTTTAATTGGATATGCGGTAGTATATACAGCTTCTAAATGCTTTATACTTGTTTTAGTATAGTTTTGTGTAGTAGATAGACTTTTATGACCTAATAACTCTTGAATAGAGCGTAAATCTGCACCATGCTCAAGCAAATGTGAAGCAAAACTATGTCTAAATGAATGAGCAGTTAAATGCTGCGGTAAACCATAAAAATGCTTTAATTTAATTAATTCACGATTAAATACCGGTGGCTGCAATTTCTTACCCTGCTTTCCTCTAAATATGGGTTCATTATCACCTAACTTATACGGCAATATTTCTAAATATTGGGTAATTAAATTTTTAGCAATCGGTAACCACGGAATTATTCTTTCTTTACTACCTTTACCTATTATTCTTATAAATTCTAGATTTTGTAGATGAAGTTTCGTAATTGATAATGCTTCCGATATACGTAGACCTGAAGCATATATAAGAACAAGTAGGGCTTTATTTCTAAGTTCTACCCACTTAACATTCCCGTATTCTTCAATATGTTCAAGTGATATTACTACATCATCTTCCGATAAAGCTTTTGGTAACAATTTAGTCTTTTTAGGAGATTTTATAGAAAAAATTATATGACTATTTAATTGTATTGTTTTCTCTAAAAACCTATAAAAATTTTTTACTGCAGATAAACCACGTGAAATTGAAGAAGTAGTAAAATTATCACAGTTACGTTTTGCAAGCCAACTTCGGATTAATCTTATATCTGCAGTTTTAATATGATTTATCGTTACAAACTCTGAATTATAATAATTCATAAACTCAAGAAAATGCTTAAGGTCATTATTATAAGAAATTACTGTATGATTAGAGTAATTTCTTTGCAAAACGAGGTATTTTTGCCACTTATTTATTAATGCTTGAATTGATGTATCTAACATTTATAAAAACTTAACTATTTTTAATATTATTCTTAATGCTAACAATTATTGACTCATAATGTGAAATAATACACAATTTTTAGATTTAATGAAATCCTATATGAATCCAGAATTTTATATGAGCTCTATGAAAAATATCCCTAGTGTAGATCCTATCTAGCATCTATCACAAATACAATGCAAAGAGCTATGAATATTCTTTTAATAACTAACCAAATTGCTACAGAAAGCATGCAATCTTTGCTTAAGAAAAATTCCGAAATTATACAAAATACTGTTAATACTATTTTGAATACTACTAAAGAAGCAGCAACTTCTAAAGATTTCAAACAAACTAGTGAATGTCATCAAAAATGTTTAAAATCTATTTATGAAACATCTATGGATTATGCTAAGGAATTAGCAAGTATTGCTTATGAGTCTTCAACCAAAATATTAGAAGCCGCAAATAAGCACATTGCCGAGAATGTTCATCATGCTTCTAATAATATGCAAAATATGGTAGAACAAGTACAAAAAAACTTCAACAAGAAATCTGCTTAATTTTCAACCTCATGAGCTAAGCGACTGAAGGCGTTGTTGCATAGCCGAAAAATGCATTTGATGTCATCCCCGCTTGCGCGGGAATCTAGAAAAAAGCGAAATTATTTGAGCTTTTAATATAAAAAATTAAATATATTTATATCTTTTAGCTACTGGATTCCTGCTTTCGTAGGAATGACATAGTGGAAATCTCCTCTCAGTTACTCGCCTTTCTGTTTAACCAATTTTGTAAATAAGATTCTGCTAGCTTTTGATCTTCTATAATAATTACATTTTCAGCATTACGTTTATCGGCAGCAGCCGTGAAATTAAACGAACCGGTTATTACTTTCTTTTTATCAATAATTATAACTTTATTATGAGCGATTCCCGGTACTTTATCTATACCTACATCAATTTTTGCTCGTTGTAATTCATGTAATTTAGAAAATTTTTGCTTTAAATTACTACGATCAAGCAATATTCTAACCTTTACTCCTCGCGCTTGTGCATTAATAAGTGCAGTAGTAATTAACGCATCGCTCATACCGTATGCCTGCATATAAATAGATTCTTCAGCTTTATCTATCTGATTGGCTATAAACTTAGTACAACCGGCAGGCGGAGTAAAACATGTACTAACTTTACTTCTTGAAAGCTCTGAAATATTGTAATGCTTTATTTGCAGAGCAGATAAAGCTAATGATTTTTGACTTATTAGATTAGTAAAATAATCCGGATTCTGTCCATAAATACCTAAAGCAATTCCTAAGATAAAGGCAATAGATATTTCTATAAATTTATTATTTTTTCTCTTCATGACTTATTTATATTTTAGGCGTTGCATAGATCGGCTTTTCCGTCATTGCGAGGAAAATTACAAAGTAATTGACGAAGCAATCTCATGAGATTGCCACGCAGCCTATGGCTGCTCGCAATGACGATTTAGTATCCCCACAAACACACCTACTTCCTTACGTAACTTTCTGGAGCTTCTTCAATAGCCTCTAGATTCTGATAATCTAAAGAATCTACTAGCTTATTATCATTATTTTTATAAGCCAATAATTCCACCATGAGCCTTTATATTCCGTAGCTTTCATAAGCCACTCATGACTACTTAAACTTAAGTTGTCATTAAGCCGATAATTATATTTAGCACTAGCGGGATGGTTAACTACACCTGCTACATGCCCTAAATCCGTGAGACAAAAAATCTTATGTCCGTTTAATAATTTTACTCCATCATATATTGAATGCCATGGAGATATATGATCTTCTTTTGCGGCTACGAAAAAAGAGTTACAACCGACTTTTCCAAGATCTATTTTTGTTCCGAGTATCTCTAAATTATTAGACTCTTTTAGCAAGTTATTGCAATATGTATTTTGTAAATATTCCTCATACATTTTTGCCGGCAAGTTAGTAGAATCCGCATTCCAATATAGTAAATCAAAAGGCATCGGTTTTTTACCGAGTAAGTAATTATTGACAAAAAACGTCCAAATTAAATCATTAGCCCTTAGTAAACTAAAGCTATTTGATAAATATTACCCATCAAAATAGTCTTTTAGTTTTATATCTTCCTTAATGTAGTTAATCGTAACTTCATTAAAAAATATTCCAAGCTAGCCGGGATGAGTATAATCAAGCAAAGTAGTAAAGAAAGTAGCACTATGAACGATGAACGGAGTCTATTTTTTTTGCTTTGAAGTAGGCGATAATTATAGCAAGGAATGTACCTCCCATGCAATATCCGACAAAATCAATTTTCTCAAAACCAAGATTTCTATAACATACTCAAAAGGTACTAAAATACCGTCCTTTAAATAATCCTCGAAGCCTTTTGCCGATAGAGAGATATCAGGATTAACCCATGAAATAAGAAAAACTTGAAAATTATTTTCTACTAAGAAAGATACTAAAGAATTATGCGGAGATAAATCGAGTATATAATATTTATTTATACATATAAGCATTATCCCTTTGCAAAGCTATTCGCTGTAAGCTCTCTTAACTTATTAATATATTCAATATTAAGCTGACAAAATTTTCAGGATTTGCCCAAAATTGTTCTACCATTAAAGAGGCTATAATTCTGTTTTTATCACTATCAATTAGACTCCTAGGGATCATACTCCCCCTACCTTACATGAAATGCGAAATAAGCTCTTGATATTTATCGGCAATTTCTTCGAAATTATTAATTATCGTCTCGTGCAGAATGTTATACATGTTTAGTTCCAAGATATTTCAAAAAATTAACAATTAGTATAAACAGTATACGAAGTTTAATTTGGAAAAGAGCAAGGCGTTTCATATTTTTTGACTGCAGCGTACATACTAGTACGTGAGGATCAAAAAATATGAAACAACGACGCCAATTTTTCAAATTAAACGAATATACCTTATATCTTTAAACTATTCCACATACTATTAACCTTGTCGATAACTTCCTGACTCATTTCTATTTTTTTACCCCATTTTCTATTTGTCTCAGGGTATATTTTATCGGTTGCATCTATTCCCATTTTACTACCAAGGCCTGACTCAGGAGATGCAAAATCCAAATAATCTATCGGGGAATTATCTATAAAGCTCGTATCACGCCTTGGATCGCTTCTTGTTGCTATTGCCCAAATTACTTCTTGCCAATTACGAACATCAATATCGTCATCTACAACTATAATAAACTTACTATACATAAGGTGCCGTAAGTAAGACCAAATCCCAAGCATTATTCTTTTAACATGACCAGGATAGGATTTTTTAATCGATACTATCGCAACTCTATATGAACAACCTTCAGGTGGAAGCCAAAAATCGACTATTTCCGGAAATTGTTGCTGCAATATAGGAATAAAAATTTCATTTAATGCTTCACCTAAGATTGATGGCTCATCAGGCGGTTTTCCTGTATAGGTGCTTAAATATACTGGATTTTTCTTCATCGTTATTGCGGTAACCGTAAATACAGGAAATTCCTCAACATCATTATAATATCCGGTGTGATCCCCAAAAGGACCTTCAGGCAAATACTCCTCTAAACTTACATAACCTTCCAGCACTATTTCACTATGTGCAGGTACTTTGAGGCCAATAGTTTTGCATTGTACCAACTCTACTTTTTCATTACCGAGTAAACCAGCAAAATTATACTCCGAGATATTCTCAGGTATCGGCGTAACTGCTGCCAAAGTTACTACTGGATTTGCCCCGATAACAATAGCAGCAGGAAAAGGTTCTTTTTTCGCCCCTTTCCAACGTTTATGATGCTCTGCTCCACCCCGTAACTTTAACCAACGCATCAATAGCTTATTTTCTGAAATAACCTGCATTCTATATATGCCAAGGTTGTAATTATCGATTTTATCTTTTGTTGGACCTTTAGTAACTACTATACCCCAAGTAATTAAAGACGAAATATCATCAGGCCAACATCTTTGGATCGGCAATATATTGATATTCGGTTTGTTAATGATGATTTCATGACAAGTTGCTTTTGATACGGTTTTAGGAGACATAGCAAATATACGCTTAGCAAGTGGTAACATTGACAATGTTTCTTTAAAAGATGCGGGAGATTGTGGCTGTTTAAGGAATGCTAGTAAAACACCAAGTTCTCTTAATTCTTTGGGTGACTTAAGTTTAAGCCCCATACAAATACGATTTATACTAGCATAAAGATTAGTTAGAACAGGTATGTCGGACTTAATACCGTCGGCTTTTATAACATTTTCAAAAAGTAATGCAGGTCCGCCTTGTGCTAATACTCTTCTACTAATTTCAGTAATTTCTAAGTCAGTTTTAACCTCAAGAGCAATACGCTTTAACTCACCGTTTTTTTCTAAAAATTTTAAAAACTCTGGTAAATCTTTAAAGCTCATAGTTTTATTTTTTTGTTTATAATGTGCGGCTTATTTTATCGTCATTGCGAGCAGCCATAGGCTGCGTGGCAATCTCATTAAATATCCTGAGATTGCTTCATCAATTACTTCGTAATTTCCTCGCAATGACGATACAGTATGATCTGATGGATTCCGCTACTTACTAAAATTAGCTTTTACCTGCATATCATTCTGAATAATTGTGTAGTTAATTAGCTCGTCAATTACAGAATTTTTAATATTATATATTATATTTTTTTCTGAATTGACATGAATATTTTTAGCTGTTAATTCATCGATACTTCTAGATTTAATATGTGCAAAATATACTTCATCACCTACTTGAAATACAGGCGTATTACTTCCTATTTTAGTATTAAAAATTGATAATAATATTTCAGGAGTTAGTGTTAGATCATTTTCCATTTTGGATCTAATATAGCTTTTTTTACTTATTTTTATTCCGGTAGCTTTAAGCTCTTTTATATTCTCTTGATCTGAATCATATTCCTTTGCTAAATCCTTGATAATTTTTAAGTTTACATCTGCAATATTACGCTTTATCCAAGCTTTATTTACCTGCTCTTTAATAGCATCAAATTCAGGTATTTTTGCTGGCTGAATAGATTTTAATTCTACCAATATAAGATAGCTTTTATCCTCTGTTTCTATAGGATAAGATAATTCACCTTCCGAAAGCTCAAAAATACTATCGGCATTTTCAGCAATTATTTTATCTTCAATAAGCTCTGCATAACTGATATAGTTAACGTTTTGTATCGGTAGCTTATATTTTTCAGCAATTTCAACTAAGCTAGAACCGGCTGCCGTCTCATCTTCCAGCTTTTTAGCAAACTCCATATTAATTATGTCGATTTTTTGAGCCTTTAATAAATCATGTAATTGTTTTTGTACCGCCTCAAAACTTTGATCACCGAATTCATCTTTATTTTCATTATAAAATTCTAACAACTCATCTTGAGTAACTGAGACTTTTAAATCCTTAATATTAGCTTTAATATAAGAAAAGCTGCGTTTCTCAGGTACCTCAAACGCGGTTTTATTATCTTGGTAAAAATCCTTTAATTGCTGATCGGTAGGAGTAGGGATTTGTAAATCTTTCGGTTTATTTTGTAAATCTATTTGTATTAATTCTACTTCTCTTTTTTCAGCCATATAATCTACTATATTGTCAGTCATAATTTTAGGAACATAGAAACTTTCTACAAAAGTACCGACAAAAATATTTTTTAGAGCTTTTTCTTTGAAGTTTAATAAATATTTTTCTTCATCCATATAAGAATTTCTAAAATAAGTTTTAAAAATTTTTATATTGAAAACACCTTGCTCATTTTTAAAAACCGGTGATTCTTTAACTAAAATTTTAACTGTATCATCACTTAGATCTAAGTCATAATAACTCACTAAATAATCTAAGACATTATCGTAAACAAGCCTTTTTAGGATTCGGTTATCAATATTTAACTGTGCTATTTCTTCATCCGTTAAATTTGTTCCCGTTTGCTTACTTATAGCATTAATTTCTAAAGATTTTGCTCTCAAAAAATCTTCTTGAGAGATATTTTTCACATGAGAAAAAGTAACAATATCGCCGCTTCTTCTTCCGTTTAATACATCTTTAATACCAAAACCAACAAAAGCAAAAGCTATCATTGCGAATAAAACCCGCATTATAAAACTATCGGCAGTTTTTCTAATATTATCTAACATAATTTTTTATTTAAGTTTTTATCGTCATTGCAAGGAAATTACGAAGTAAGTGACGAAGCAATCTCAGGATATTTGACGAGATTGCCACGTCGCTTCGCTCCTCGCAATGACACTTCTCAAGACTACATTATAAAGCAAAAAAGCCTATATAGTCAAACTATATAGGCTTTTTTTATGATTATAGAACGGTTAATTAAAAATTAACACGAACTTTTACACTACCTTGCTGAGCGAAATACTTACTTCCGATATTGGTATCGTAGTTAATCCCATATTCCATCATTTTATGCTTAGCAGTAACACCGACACCGACATTAAAACTTGTTTTGCTTTGCTTAAAGCTGTTGGTTGGGAGAGAAGCAGTCATACCTTGTAATCTTGCATCAATCGCCGGAACTTTATTCTTGAATGCATAATCGACCATTGCGTAAAGCTCAGGTGTTAGCACTATTTCATTAACATTGATATTACTTGATACTTTAGCACCGAGTAAACCGTCGAAAGTATTATAGTTCTTGCCTTTAACGGTAAGATTTTGGTAAGTAGTACCTGTTTCCTTATAACCCTTATCTTTGATAGTCGAATATCTAAGCCCAGCTAGCGGTGTTAAGTTAATGTTCTCAGGCATCATATAGGTATAACCAGCCATTAACTGACCTATATAGCTTTCGGATTTATACTTACCGTTTGCAGTTTGATAACCGACAGTCTCTAGTGCCGTTGCAATAACACGTCTTGATTTGCTGCTTATCTTATTATCTGAGTAAGATGCTATAGCTTCAACGAAGAGATTTTTATAAGGTACATTATATAAACCGTATAAAGAATAGATGTTGCTCTCTACCTTATTCTTATCGCCCGTTTTATTATTTTTTAGCTTAATGTCAGTATCGGCTCTTGTATATGCAAGTCCGAGTGCTAGATCATCCCTAACTAAGCCGTCAAAACCTATAGTGCCACCAGTTGTATCAGACTTATAACCACTTATATTGTTACACATCTTCTGCGTTGCATTACCGACAAACGGGCTTATCCACGCACCAAACTTAGCATCCATATCTTCATCACCGGAAGAAACAGGACCTTTATTCGCTGCTTGTACTTTATCCATTCTAGCATTTAGAGCAGTTATATTACTTGATATATTACTCGCTACAACTTGATTATTAACGGCAGCTATAGTATCGCTAGGTTTTACAACATCTTGCATGAGGTGAGTTGTAGCATCTGCTTCCTGTAGCGGTGTCATTAGACCAAAGTTATTGAAAGCTTGACGTGCATCTGAACCATTGGGAGCATTCTCCATTAACTCAAGCGATTTCTTTATATTTCCAGCATTTGGGATATTTGCAAGCGGTCCACCCGGTTCAAAATCTTCATCTATAACATCTACAGCTATATCCTCTGCAAATAACGTTAAAGTCGATGCATCAAAAGTAAAGTCAACAAAACGGTTGTCATTATTAATAGTTATTTTAACATTCTCTTCAGGAGTAGGCTTTAAACCACCTGCTGTTTCTGCAGATATTACCGTATATTTTGTATCTGGGCTTATATTATTAATGTCGAAATTAGTAGCAGTAACAACAAGTGCTAAAGTTGAAACCCCTGATAAATCAAGAGTACTACCTGATTTAATTAAGATATTACCACCTGACTTAGCCGCTCCGTCAAAAGTAGTATTTAAGGTTAGCGTATCGGTAAAACTACTGGTGCCAGTACATGTTACTTGATTTGCACCTAAAGTAAGTGTAGTACCGCTACCTGTTATATTACTATTAAAGTCTAGGCTATTGCCGAAATTAATAGTAGCACTGTTAGCTACAAAGCTGGTAGCCGTTACATTTTTAGCAAAATTAGTGATAGAACCTTTGGCTAAAGTAACCGCACCTGTATTAGTAAACGTATTAGCAAAACTTGTAGTACCGCCAAGTGTCGCCGTACCTTTTGCGTTAACACTGCTTGCAAAACTTGTAGCACCTGCCGTTGTGATATCACCAACCAAATTAGCCGCAGTCCCTACAACACCACTAACACTACCACCATTCGTGAAGTTTAGCTTCAGAGCCTGACCACCGGTTTTATTTATGCTGCCTGTTAAGTTAAAGTTTGCAGGTAATGTTAAAGTATTTGTACCTGTACCTTGGATTTCGCTGATTTTAACGTCACCGCCTTTGGCAATAGTTACATTTCCTGCACCTACTTTTAACATAGCAATCCCGTTTACGCTATTAAGATTACTTGCACCTAAAACTATTAACGTACCGTTATTAGTACCACCGGTATTTTGGACTGCTCCCGCAACATTTACATTGTTATTTAATGTTACCGTACAGTTTTTTGCATTAAAATCTAAGAAACCACCAATATTACCACCGGCTTGAGTTAATTGAACAGCATCATTAAGTAAAACTACGTTTGCCGTAGTAGCTCCAAGTTCTAATCGACCTGTAGTATCAAGCACTATATTTGTTGTATTAAAAGTGGTATCTGCCGCACCGAAATCTCCCGCTCCTTTGAAAACTATAGCTTGTAACTTATGAGCTCCACCAAGCGTCTTGCCTCCGGCTATCGTTAATTTTTTTCCTGCAGTTACAGAATTTAATGTTACTATACCCTCATCGTCATTATCAGGGTCTATATTCGCACCTAGTGTGATCGTACGGTCGTTTCCTGAACTATTTTGTAATATTAATTGAGCATCCGCATGTGCAAATTGAATATTTCCTGCCGGTACATTTAAATTACCATTATTTGCATCAATCGTATAAGTAGCATCGTTTATTTGTATAGCACCAGCATTAAATGCTGTACTACTAGTAAAATCTGCATTATTATTAATAAGCACGTTCTGTATACCTCCTAAATTTACATCGTCGGTTATTGTAACAGCATTATAAATAAGTAAAGTGTTAAATTTATTACCGCCTCCATCACCGATATTTCTAGCGGTACCTGCTACATTACTCCCGATATTCAGGCCATTAACCCCACCATCAAAGACTACACCACCTTCATTAGCACCGGGAGCTACTAAATCAGCTGCTAACAATACATTTTTTACTCCGACTCCGGTTAAGTTAGAAAGTGCTAAAGCAGAATCTAGAGCTCCAAAATTAATATCTTGAGCATTTAATATAGTAACATCACCAGCACTTGCATCAATTGCAAAAAGATTACCGGCTCCAATATTGATTTCCGCAACTGTTCCTATAGTTGAATGATATACCGTAAGTGACTTTGTATTAACATTTAATATAGCGTTATTACCGTTTGCTACAGCTCCTTTAAAATAATAAGGGATTATGTTACCACCACCATCAAGAGGTCCGTTAAACTCTAAAGTACTGCCGACTCCAAAATCTATATTATTCGCAGCTAGGCTTCCTCCAGCCTGTAATGTTATTCCTGCTCCTACATTCACTGTTGCTAATGCTGCCGTATTACCTATATTGCCAGTTACTGTACTATTACCGGTAAACGTTGCTATACCATTATTTGCATTACCGGTATTATCTATCGCTCCGGTCACCACTACAGGATTCGTAAATGTCACTGCTGACGCAGCATCCGTTAAGTTTATTGCATTCGCTTTTACCACTCCGCCTTGTACTTGTAGCAAACCTGCTCCTACATTCACTGTTGCTAATGCTGCCGTATTACCTATATTGCCAGTTACTGTACTATTACCGGTAAACGTTGCTATACCATTATTTGCATTACCGGTATTATCTATCGCTCCGGTCACCACTACAGGATTCGTAAATGTCACTGCTGACGCAGCATCCGTTAAGTTTATTGCATTCGCTTTTACCACTCCGCCTTGTACTTGTAGCAAACCTGCTCCTACATTCACTGTTGCTAATGCTGCCGTATTACCTATATTGCCAGTTACTGTACTATTACCGGTAAACGTTGCTATACCATTATTTGCATTACCGGTATTATCTATCGCTCCGGTCACCACTACAGGATTCGTAAATGTCACTGCTGACGCAGCATCTGTTAAATCAATCGTAGTAGCTTTAATAACCGCTCCCCCTAACGTGGCTGTACCTGCTCCTACACT
>NZ_JBFQGO010000006.1:0-125498 GCF_047973405.1 Rickettsia aeschlimannii | reverse complement strand
GGCAATGATAATGCTGAGCTTAATAAGCTTGGTAGCGTTTCATGGCAAAGAAGTAAGGCAAAGCTTAAAAATCGTATAAAAGAGATAGCACTGCATTTAATACAAATAGCAGCTAAAAGGAAACTTAATAGTAGTGCTTCCGTTGAATTTGACCTTGAAGAATATGATAAATTTTGTGCTAATTTTCCTTTCAGTGAAACGGAAGACCAATTAACCGCTATAAACGATATTAAAGAAGATCTAAGAAACGGTGTGTTAATGGATAGGTTAATATGCGGTGATGTCGGGTTTGGTAAAACAGAGGTAGCAATGCGTGCCGTTTTTATGGTAGCAAAATCTCTAAATGAACATTTACCTCAAGTAGCCGTAGTTGTACCGACAACTATTTTATGTAGTCAACATTTTTCAAGATTCATAGAACGGTTCAAAGGTTTTGGTTTAAATATCAAGCAATTATCTAGAGTTATTAGTTCTAAAGAAGCAAAAATTATAAGATCGGAGCTTGAAAGCGGTAAAATAAATATAATAATAGGCACTCATTCTTTATTACATAAAAATATAAAATTCTTTAATTTGAAATTGTTAATAATCGATGAAGAACAACATTTCGGCGTCAGTCAAAAAGAATTTCTTAAATCGCTAAAATCCTCTTCCCATGTACTTGCAATGTCGGCAACACCGATTCCTCGAACGCTGCAAATGTCAATGACCGGTTTAAAAGAACTTAGCATTATTGCAACGCCGCCTCTAAACAGGCTGGAAGTTCGTACCTTGGTTATGCCGTTTGATCCCGTTATTATCAGAGAGGCATTATTACGCGAACGTTTTAGAGGCGGAAGAAGCTTTTATGTAGTTCCAAGAATTAAAGATATAGAGGATATCGAAAAACAATTAAAACAAATCGTGCCGGAATTAAGCTATAAAATAGCTCACGGAAAAATGACCCCGAGTAAAATTGATGAGGTTATGAGCGAGTTTTATGCCGGCAAATTCGATATACTAGTCTCAACTACTATTATAGAATCAGGAATTGATATAGCCGAGGCAAATACCATGATCATACATAAGGCTGATATGCTGGGTCTTAGTCAGCTATATCAATTGCGTGGTCGAATAGGTCGAGGTAAAATGCGGGGTTATGCCTATCTAACGGTAGCAAGTCATAAAAAGATGACATCGCACTCCTTAAGACGCTTAGAGATAATACAAAATAGTTGTGCTTTGGGCTCAGGCTTTACTATTGCAAGCCATGATATGGATTTACGAGGTTTCGGTAACTTGATAGGTGAAGAACAATCAGGACAAATTAAAGAAGTAGGTACAGAACTCTATCAAGAAATGCTGGAAGAACAAATAGCTATTTTTAAAGATGAACCGATTGTTTCAGAACAACCCTTTATCCCGACTATTAATTTGGGATTATCCGTCTTTATTCCAGATAATTATGTAGCCGATGCAGCTCTTAAACTTGGACTATATAGAAGAATAGGTAATTTAAGTAATGAGATAGAAGTAGAGACATTTAAAGATGAGATGATTGATAGATTCGGTTTACTACCGATTGAATTTAATAATTTACTTGATATTGTAAAAATAAAACTATTATGCTTTAAGTTAAATATTGAAAATCTAGATTCAGGAGATAACGGATTTGTGATTAAATTTTATAAAAATGCCGATATGACTGATAAAATTTTAAAATTCGTTAGTACTTACTCTAATCAGGCAAAAATCAAACCAGATAATAAATTAGTATGTATCAAGAAATTAGTAGATAAAAATATAATTGTTGAGGCAAATCAACTACTTTGGAATTTATCGGAGGTGTAGACTCGATGTCATTCCTGCTCAGTCATTGCGAGCAGCCGTAGGCTGCGTTGCAATCTCATGAAATAATAACAAACTCCTGAGATTGCTTCGTCAATTGCTATGCAATTTCCTCGCAATGACGGTAACACGTTTTTAACATAATAAATATGTCCCATAACCTAAAGCAATTATTTCAACAACATAACGTAAAAGGTTTGTCGATTAATTCTAAAACCGTTAAGGATAAAGACGTCTTTTTTGCGATTAAAGGACGGAATACTGATGGAAATGATTTTATTAAGGGTGCTTTAAGCAAAGGTGCAGTATTAGTAATTACGGACAATAAAAAAAATATTGTTATAGATAAAGTAATTTACGTAAAAAATGTGCAGGCAGTTTTATATGAAGTCATAGAAATATTCTATCCTAAAAAACCAAAGAATCTAATAGCCGTAACCGGTACTAACGGTAAAAGCTCGGTAGTATCCTATATAGCTCAAACATATTCATTACTTGGGAAAAAAGCAGCATCTATAGGTACGATAGGGGTAGAAATATTTGGCTGCGATAATCTTATAAATGATGTACCAGAATTAACAACTTTAGACTATTTAAGCTTTAGAAAAATTGCTCATAATTTAGCTGAAAATGGTATAGAATATTTAGTTTTTGAAGCTTCTAGTCATGGTCTTGATCAAGCAAGACTTAGGGAAATAAAAGTAAATATCGCATGTTTTACTAGCTTTAGTCAGGATCATCTAGATTACCACCATACAAAAGAAAATTATTTATTAGCCAAACTAAAATTATTTATAAATCATTTATTACCGAACGGCATCGCAATATTAAATTCTGATATAGAAGAAATAGAGTTTGTTAAAGATTATCTACATAATCATAATATTAAATTTATAACCGTTGGGAAAAAAGGTGATTTAGAAATAACTAGAATTAATGGTTCTTTAAAAGGACAAAATATTAATTTTACATTTAATAATAGAGAATATAATTTTAATACCCCGATAATTGGTAGCTTTCAGGCTAGTAATTTATTAATTGCTGTTCTTAGCATTCATTATACTGGTTTTGCTTTTGATGATGTTATAGATTCTTTAGTGGAAGTTAAAGCAGTAAAAGGCAGAATGGAGAGAATAGATAACACTAATATCTTCATTGATTATGCCCACACTCCGGACGCTCTTGAAAAAGCTTTAACGGAACTGAAAAATATTAAATTACGTGGTAGTAAGCTAAGCGTAGTTTTTGGCTGCGGTGGTAATCGTGATAAGGCAAAGAGAAGTCTTATGGGGCAAATAGCCGCAAAACGTGCTGATACCATCATAATTACAGATGATAATCCACGCAATGAAGACCCAAAGCTTATTAGAGCTGAAATCATAAGTGGTATAGAGAAAGCAGATTATACAGAAATAGCAAATAGAGAAGAGGCTATTAAATACGGTATAAATAATTTAAAACAAGATGATATCTTGTTAGTTGCCGGCAAAGGTCATGAAAATTACCAAATTATAGGCGATAAGAAATTACCTTTTGATGATGCTGAGGTTGTGAGGAAGTGTGTAAAAGTTTGTCATCCCGTGACTTGCCCCATAGTACCGGACAGTTTTTAAAAAAAAATCTTGATGTCATCGCCGCGGAAGCGGGGATCCAGAAAAATGACTCCAATATTAATACAGAAGTTACATATTTAATAAAATAAACATATAAAAAGTTTGCTTTTTATATGTTTACTGGCTTCCCGCCTACGCGGGAATGACATAAACAAGCCATACAACAACACATAAATAACAAAAACATATGATCTGGAACTCTAAAACTTTAAGTGCTGCTCTCGGTATAACAATCTCTAATTCTATAAATTGTAATGAAGTGCAGTTTAATTCCAAAGACGTTAAAAAAGATGATTTATTTATAGCACTTCAAGGTAATAGAGATGGTCATGATTATGTTCTAGATGCAATAGATAAAGGAGCAGCAGCCGTAATTATTAGTAAGCGAGTGGAGATCAATGATAAAGATAAAATTATCTTAGTCGATGATTGTTTTGAAGCTCTACAAAAAATGGCTTTATATAAACGAGAGAATTCAAAAGCTAAATTTATAGCTATAACAGGCAGCGTCGGTAAAACTTCTACCAAAGAAGCACTGAAAGTATTATTACAACATGATTTTCTAGTTTTTGCTAGCCGAGGTAACTTCAATAACAAACTCGGTATGCTTATTAATCTTGCTTCAATGGCTGATGATACGGAATATGCTATTTTTGAGCTTGGCATGAACCATAAAGGTGAAATAAGAGAGCTGGTTCAAATATTAAAGCCGAATATTGCCATGATTACTAATATTTCAGAGGTTCATTTAGAATTTTTTAACTCGCTTGAAGAGATAGCTGAAGCTAAATGTGAGATTTTTGCAAATTTTAGCAAAAATGATATTGCCGTTATTAATGCCGATACTAATTGCTATAACAAAATATTATCGATATTAAAAAACCTTTCTATCACTGATATACATAGCTTTGGTAGATCATCTAAAACTTTAGCAGAATTAATTTTATATGAGAACCTAGGGGAGCAAGTCTACTTAAAGTATAAGATAAATAATAAAGTCTTAGATGTAACGATACCGTTTATTCCTCGGCATTTTACCGAAAATTATACCGGTGTACTTTTAATTATCGATATATTAGGTAAAGATATAGAGATAGCTGCAAATCACTTAGCAAATATTTCTCCTACTAAAGGAAGAGGGGAAATTATCAATATACAAAATTGTCGTGTAATTTGTGATTACTATAACGCAAGTCCGCAGTCAATGAAAGCTGCATTAGAATATTTAAAACAAGTACCTGCCGAGAATAAAACTGCTATAATAGGCGATATGCTAGAGCTAGGGGAAAATTCTAAACGATTACATGAGAAACTAGTGCAGTACATATTAGATGCCGCTTGTTCTAAGGTCTATTTAGTAGGAGTAAATACTAAATATATTGATGATTTACTACCTTCCAAAATAGCTAAAAAATACTTTAAAAATGTTGATGAATTAATTACGCATATTACGAATTTATTTGAAGGTAATGAGCTTATTCTAATAAAAGGGTCAAGAGGCGTAAAACTTGATAAGATTGTTGATTATTATAAATAAATACACTAGGATATTCTTAATATTGTGTGGTTTTGGTTGCCCGTCATTACGAGGAAAATTACAAAGTAATTGCCGAAGCAATCTCAAAATGTTTGACGAGATTGCCGCGTAGTCTACGACTGCTCGCAATGACGATTTGGTATCCATGCACAATGAATAACATCAAAATATACTTTTAAATTTAAATCTACAAATGTTATACAATCTTTTATTTCCTCATATCCATAATTCACATATAGCTAATTTATTTCACTATATTACTTTTCGTAGTGGTCTTGCTATTATTATAACTCTAAGCCTTAGCTTTATCACTGGTCCGATATTAATAAAATTTCTGCGATCTCTTCAAAAAAACGGTCAGCCTATACGCTCAGACGTACCTGAATCACATCAAACAAAAGTAGGTACTCCGACAATGGGGGGCATTATGATTATTTTGTCTAGTTGTCTTTCTACTTTATTACTTGCTGATTTAACTAATAAATATACTTGGATTACGTTATTTGGTTTTATTAGTTTCGGTATTATAGGATTTATGGATGATTATGCTAAGGTAACTAAAAATAATCATTACGGAGTAAGAGGAAAAAGTAAGCTTTTACTTCAAGGAATTATTAGCTTCATTATATGTGTTTTACTAGAATATCTAGATAAAAGTCCAAGTCATTTACTTAACGTACCGTTTTTTAAAAATTTAAGTTTGGATCTTGGTTATTTTTATATAGTTTTTGCTATATTTGTTATAGTCGGCTCTTCTAATGCCGTGAATCTAACGGATGGGCTTGATGGTCTTGCTACCGTTCCTATTGCCTTTACTGCCGGTTCTTTTGCTTTAATAAGTTATTTAGTAGGAAATCTAATTTACTCAAACTACTTACAGCTAACCTATATACCGAATACTGGAGAGTTAACGGTGTTATGTGCAGGATTAGTCGGTAGCTGCCTTGGATTTTTATGGTTTAATGCACAACCGGCAGAAGTTTTTATGGGCGATACCGGTAGTCTAAGTCTTGGTGGTGTACTTGGTATTATTAGCGTTATTACTAAGCATGAAATAGTTTTAGCTATAGTAGGCGGTTTGTTTGTTATTGAAACGGCATCCGTAATTTTACAGGTATATTACTTCAAAGCTACTAAAGGAAAAAGAATATTTAAAATGGCACCGCTCCATCATCATTTTGAAAAACACGGCTGGGCAGAATCAAAAGTCGTAATAAGATTTTGGATTATTTCAGTTATATTTGCTCTTATAGGCTTATCATCCTTAAAATTACGTTAACTATATTCGTTTATCTATCTTTTATTTATCAAAAATACATTAACATTAACTTTCTCTTTGCTTTTGTACAAGAAATTTACTATAATTCTGATATTAATTTATAGTAGGTGTATGGCGTGGCTAAAGAAATAGATATAAATAAATTATTAGCACAAGAAAATAATGCTTTAAATACTATATTAAGCCAAGTAAATGAATTATGCGAACAAAATAAGCAGTTGCAAGGTTTAATCGAAATACAAAATGAAACTAAAGAACTAGAAAAAGAACATAATAGATCGTTGCCTTGGTTTAAAAGATTTGTAAAAACAGTTTCTAATGTAAAGTATATTTTTATAAAAAGTGAAGAACAGTTAACAAATGAAGCAATAAAGTATAATAATAAAATATTAAAAGATATTGATAATAAGATATATAATATAGCGGAAAAATCTGCACCTTTAAAGCAAGCATTACAAGAAGAAATCGAAAAAAATTTTAAGGATTTAACAAAGAAAGATTTATCTAAAGATCAAAGAGAAAGAGTATCAGAAGTATTTTTTAGTTATAAGAGTAAACCTGAAAGATTCTCAGCTCTACATATGACAAATCCCTTACAATTCATTAATGCTGAAAAACTAGAGAAACAATATAATTCTTTAAATGCTACAAAACAAAACATCCAAAATTTAATATCCGAAAATTCTAATATCAAAGAACTTAAAGAAATACAAAAACAGGTTGCTGAAATTAGGGAAGAAGTACCTTATACATTTTTTGAAAAATTAAATAATATGTGGCAAAATGTTAAAAATATTTTTGTAAATAATAGTGAGCAGGTTTTAGCAAAAAACAAAGAGAGTAATACTAGAATAATTAGAAAGATTGATGAACAATTATATAAAACGAAGCATAAATTTGAGGCATTAATTGAAAATAAAGAAAGAAATATTAATGATATAATTGCAAAATTACCTGACAATGAGGAGTTACAAAAGATAGTAAGTAACCTTACAAATCGCATGGCTTCAAAAAAAGAACCAATATTAGCAAATTCGTCCCTAGCTAAACCTTTGGAAAATAATATAACACCGCCTCCTCCTTTATCACAAAATAACATTCCACCGCCACCCCCACCGCCACCCCCACCGCCACCCCCGTCTATGCCTACTATGGCTCCGGCTTCGGCTCAGACTGAGACATTATCTAAGCCTGTAGAAGCTACTACGATTAAAAAACCGGAAAATCAACCACGTCCTTCTATAGATACTTCTGATTTAATGAGAGAAATAGTAGGGCCAAAAAAACTAAGAAAAGTTGAAAAAACTGATGTTAAGGTACAAGATTCTAGAGATTTATTGCTGCAGTCCATAAGAGGTGAACACAAACTAAAAAAAGTTGAATTTGATCCTAATACAGGAAAACCGGTTGCACATTCTCATAGTAAGTCTGCTCAGAATATTAACAAACCTAATGGAGTTGCATCAATTTTAGCACGAAGAGTTGCTATGGGGATGAGTGATAGTAGTAGCAGTAGTGGCAGTGAAAGCGATAGTGGTAATTGGAGTGATTTTAGTGTTAATAGGAATAAATCAAAAAGTCTAAAAACTAAAGGAGAACGAGATGCTAAAATGACTACGCATGCTCAAAAAATTCTAAATAATAGGCACTCACAAAAACCATCATTTGTTAGATAATAAATGTCATCCCCACGGAAGCGGGAATCCAAAAAATAACTTTAATACTGCTATAAAAGTACCATTAATTGATAAAATAAACCTAAAAAACAAGTTTTTTATAGGTTTTACTGGCTTCCCGCTTCCGCGGAGATGACATAAAACACCATATAAATCTACCATTTAAACTTCTTAGTTATTTCAACTATTCTTTTACCAAAGAAATTAGCAGTTTTTAAATCGCCTTGAGTAGGAGTAATATCAGGAGAAGATTTGTGGTTAGATTGAGTCATACATCCTGACCAGTTACCTAAGCGGTTAATTTTATCAGGATCAGGCATCTCATGATCGGAAAAATTCGGAGTAGCTTCAGCTTGCCCGAGCCAAATCATACAATGCTGCATAGCGAAGTGAAATAGCTGCTGAATACTGCATAACTTATTACCTGAATAAGAAGCAGAATTAGTAAAAGCTGCAGCTATTTTATCTTTCTATTTTTGTTATGTCCATCTAGTTGAGGTAGCTTCCATAAATATTTTAAACGATCCTGCTAAACTACCAATATAGGTTGGGACTCCAAAAATGATAGCATCTGCATTATCTAATAAATCCCAATCGAGATTATGAGGTTTATCTTTATTTATTTGTATAATAGAAACATTTACTCCTGCTTCTTTTACGCTCTTATTTAGTTCTTCAGCTACTTTTGCAGTATGACCGTATCCACTATAATATACGATAGCTACTTTAACCATTTTATTCTCCATATTATAAATTAACTATAAACTTGGCTTTAGTTTTAGACTTTATTTCTTCAATAGTAACATCGTCAACTTGTCTAACTAATATTATTTCATCTTTATCAATATCAAAAATTCCAAGATCGGTAATTACTCTGTTAACTACTTTTTTACCTGTTAACGGAAAGCTGCATTCTTTTAATAATTTAGCACCGCCATCTTTTGCGTTATGTTCCGTTATAATAACTACTCTTTTGGTGTTAGCGACCAAATCCATAGCTCCTCCCATACCTTTAACCATTTTACCCGGAATAGTCTAGTTGGTAAGATCGCCTGTTTGTGAGACTTGCATAGTACCTAAAATAGTTAAATCGATATGCGAACCTCTAATCATCCCAAATGAAAAGCTACTGTCGAAATAGCTGCTTTCAGGAATAGCAGTAATAGTTTGCTTACCGGCGTTAATTAAATCAGGATCTTCCTCTCCTGCGTAAGGAAATGGTCCCATACCAAGCATACCGTTCTCGCTTTGAAATATTACATTCACTCCTTGAGGTATATAATTTGCTACATGCGTAGGCATACCTATAACAAGATTGACATATAATCCGTCTTTAAGTTCCTCTGCGGTTATTTGATAAATTTCTTCTTTGCTCCAAGGCATATCTTATTTTTCCCTGACAGTTAATTGCTCAATATGTTTCTCATATTTTTCACCTACTATTAATCGCTGTATGAAAATATTAGGTGTGTGAATATTGTTAGGGTCAAGCTCTCCCACCTCAACTATTTCCTATACTTCACAAACTGTAACTTTAGCGGCACCTGCCATGACTGCATTAAAATTTCGTGCAGTTTTATTGTAAATCACGTTGCCGCTTTTATCGGCTTTAAAGACTTTAATAATAGCAAGGTCAGCTTGAAGGGCAGTTTCCATTATATATTTTTGCCGTTAAACTCCTTTGTTTCTTTACCTTCCTCTACAATTGTGCCTGTCATTCCTGCGAAAGCAGAAATCCAGAAAAAAGCGCTATACACATCGAACTTTTAATTTTAAAAACTTACTGTGTATGCACCGTTTAATTACTGGATTCCCGCTTTTGCAAGAATGACATATTAGTAATAATTTGTATATTTTATTCTTCTTCTTTTATTATAAAGTATATATATTTGTATATAAGATAATTATGACTATATATGCTAACTATTTTAGAAAAATTCTTATTTTCTTCTGTAAAAACGTTCATCAATATACGTGAAGATACCGTATCTGCTCTTAAAAGGCTTGGTATTAACAATATTCGTGATTTATTATTTTATCTACCTGTTTCATATCAAAATAAAATATTATCGCCTAATTTAACTGAAGTTAGAGACGGTGACATAATCCAAACAGAAATTGTAGTTGATAGCATTAATTTACCAAAGAAAAGTAGTCAGCCTTTAAAAATTACAGCTAGCAATGATACTGGTTCTTTGTTATTAGTGTTTTTTCATAAACCCCCACCGTTTATTTTTAATAAGCTGCAAGTTGGTACTTCTCATATTATCAGCGGAAAGGTACAATTTTTTGATCATTACTTACAAATTTCACATCCTGAATTTATTGTAAATCCTAAACTCGCAAAAGAAATAGAGCCGATTTATTCCCTGACATATTTACTTAGTAACAAGCAGTTATATTCATATATCATAAAAGCAATAGAGATATTTGAAGAGAAGTGTAAGAGTATAGAAGATAAAGAAGTAAAAGATTATTTAGATATTATATTGCAAAATTTGCAAATGTTGCATGTTTTCGGTCGTTGCGAGGAGGCATGCATGCCGACGAAGCAATCCAGTAATGTAAAATTAATAAATTCTAGGTTGCCGCAGCCCCTAAAGGGGCTTCGCAATGATGATTTATATACTAACGCCAAAAAACAACTAGCAGCTAAGGAGCTTATCGCTAATCAAATATCTCTTTTAAATATACGTACGCAAATAAGTAGAAGACAAGGTAATATTTACCCTAAAGCTGTATCTATTCAAGCAAATATATTAAATGAGCTAGGATTTGAGTTAACTTCTTATCAAAAGCAAGTCATAGAAGAAATAGAGTGTGATCAAAGCGATAAAATAGAAATGATGAGATTGTTGCAAGGTGATGTTGGCTCCGGTAAAACTTTGGTAGCTCTGCTGACGATGGTAAATGTGGTAGTCACTGGATTTCAAGCAACGCTTATGGCTCCAACTGATTTGCTTGCCAATCAGCATTATGAGTTTTTTGTTAAAGCTTTAAAAAATACTAATATAAGAGTCGGATTACTTACAGGTAAGATAATAGGTGCAGCTCGTAAAAATATTATGATACAACTTGACAACGATGAGATCGATATATTAGTCGGCACTCATGCTTTATTTCAAGAAAAAGTAAGTTTTAAGAAACTAGGTTATATAGTTATTGATGAGCAGCATAGATTTGGGGTGCAACAGCGTTTGAATTTAATAAATAAAGGAGTAAATCCCGATGTGTTAGTTATGACTGCAACGCCGATTCCTCGAAGCCTTGCACTTACTATGTTTGGTGATATGACTATCTCAAAGCTAATGGGTAAGCCGAAAAGTCGTTTACCTATCGCTACAAATACCATGTCCGTTAATAAGATAGAGCATATTATAGTAGCGATAAATAAGAAGCTTATTGCAGGTGAGCGGGTATATTGGATTTGTCCATTGATAGAGCAGGGAGAGAAAGAAACCCCGGAAGAGGATAGTTTATTGATGGATCTGATGAATCGTTTTAACTCTATCGACAATATCTATCAAGGTTATACCGGTATTATTCACGGTAAGATGAAGAACGAGCAGAAAGACCAAATAATGAAGCAATTTAAGGAAGGTGAAATTAAGATATTAGTTGCAACAACCGTTATTGAAGTCGGAATAGACATACCTGAAGCCACTTTGATAATTATTGAAAATGCTGAGCAATTTGGTCTCGCTCAACTTCATCAGCTTAGAGGTAGAGTAGGGCGGGGTAGTTTGCAGTCATATTGTATATTGTTATACAATCCTAAAAGGCTTAGAAAAGTTGCACGAGGTAGGCTTGAGATAATGAAACAAACTAATGATGGATTTTATATAGCTGAGCAGGATTTAAAACTTCGAGGTAGCGGTGAGATTTTAGGAGTAAAACAAAGCGGCGAAATCGAATTTTTCTTCGCCGATTTAGCGGATGATTATGACCTACTTCTTAAAGCGCATAAATTTGCGAAAATAGGCTCAAAAGGTAATGTAAATTTTGTTAACTTTCAGATAAAGCTCTTTGCTAAATCTCAAGTAAGCGAGTTGGTTTAGTTTGAATATGTTATTTCCGCTTGGCATTGGCGTTGTTGTGTGGTTCGATTTTTACCGTCATTGCGAGAAGAATTACGCAATAATTCGACGAAGCAATCTCGTGCCAAAGTTCTGAGATTGCCGTGCTCCTTTTAGTCGCTCGCAATGACGAAAAACCGCACCGTGCAAGCAAGCTTTTTTATAAAATGAAAATCTAGAATACTATAAGTTAAAGCTAATCCTGTGTGATTTCAGCAAGTCTAGTAAACAGAGCGTCAATCATATCCCAGCCTTTTTTTTGAATAGTGAGTAAAGAAGAATCATTAATGTTTATTTGTTTTAATAAATCTATTCCTATTTGTTCATGTTCAGGATCAAGATGCATATGTGTTTTGAAATGTTTTGCTGCTTTATGATTAAAAAATATTGATCCTAGTTTTTCATAAAATATAGTAGCACAAGACTCTATTACTAAATGGACAAGGACGGCTCGTTCACTATCTCCAAGAGTCATCATTTTTAGCGTAAACCAAGAACCTAAGGCCTCAAAAATAGAATCTGTAGTTTCTTCATTATTTTCTAGATTTTGGAATAATTCTATATTATGTCCAAATTCATTGGTAAGATGCTTCCATGCAAGTTGTTGAAATTCTTTTGTTTCAGAAAACACTACTCTTGCTAATACCATTTTTTGAAATTCGTCTGACCAAATCCGAAAATGTTTAAGAAATTTATTTTTTCGTAGTGTACTATCTAACTTAATTTTAAATAGTTTGTTTTTTTTAAATTGCTCTTTATATTGTTCATTATACAAAATTAAATGATCTATTATATTCATATATTTAATTATCAATTTATTTAAATATATTAATATTAACTAAATTACGCTGTCACTCATTATTAATGTTTATTTACCAATTTTTAAAACCATATGTGTATTTATAGATGAATATGAATTGTAAGATCATAATTTGTATGCAGTAAATATATAAAACATTGCGACTTATCCATTTTAGATTTATAGCTATTTTTTGTGAATAATCGCTTAGGATCATTAATATATAGGTAATTGTTAAGAAAGTGAGGTTTAAAATTAAGTCAGTATTTGAAAAATTAAACTCATTAAAGGAAATCGCAAGAGTAAAAAGAGTTGAATGCACGAAAGAAGCAAAAATTGCTATAAAACAGCAAAGTTTTAGGTTTGCCTGCTCATGTTTTGAAATAAATCCAAGTATCATTATAGCAATTACAAGAGTCCCGTAATCAATCAAAGCCCAGCTAATATACCACAATAGTACCATTATAATTGCATGACAATAACCGCTATAGAAAAAGCGAGTTAAAGAATTACGAAAATAATAAATATACCATTGCCCTAAATAGATAGAGATTAGAATATTTGTAGTAAGCAACTGTTTAAATAGTACAGTGGTATATATTTGTAATAAAACACCGAATATTATTATATGGGTTTTTGGTTTATCATGAAAATTATAACCGGCAAAAAAGCAAAATACTGGCATAGCTGTACGACCTATGATCCGCATAATCGTTAATTCAGGATATAGATATAAACCTACATGATCAATGATCATGGCTATAATAGCTAAGGCTTTTAGCCAATCCTGATAATTTGATTGGTGCTTATTTCTTGTTATTATCATAATTAACCGCTTTTAATAAATATGCCGTGCCGAAAAATGCTCCCATTCCAACTGTAATTGTACTACCTAGCATACAGACTTTAATCAGTAAATATTCCGAATAAAAATATTCTAAATAATAATGCTTCATTAAAGCAATTATAATAGACATTAATGTACAGCATAACAAAATTTTACCGCAGAAAAGTTTTATACCGGCTTCTATATGAAGCTTATTTTGTTTTGTAGTATAGCTATATAATAAACCTAGATTATACCAAGCTGCAATAGATGTACCGACTGCAATACCGATATGTTTCAAAGAATCCATTAATAATAGGTTCATGCCGGTATTAATTATTATTGAAAATAAGGTTATTTTGAGCGGTGTTTTAGTATCTCCGTTAGCATAAAAAATAGGAGTTAAAATTTTTGCCAAAATAAAAGCAGGCAGCCCAAGTGCAAACGCAGAAATAGCCTCAGCTGTATTTGTAGTATCTTGGCTCGTGAATACTCCTCTTTCATAAATTATATTAATAATCGGATGAGATAGAATTATAATACCGAATGTAGCAGGCAACGATAATAATAATCCCATTCTAATAGCATTATTCTGTATTTTTTTTGCAGTTACTATATCATTTGATTTATAGATTTTTGACAGCTCAGGTAGCAATATAGTAGAGAAGCTAGTACCTATTATTGATAGAGGAAATTGATATATCCGGTCGGCATAAGATAATACAGAAATAGCACCTTCAATAAAGCTAGCAATAGATTGGGATATGAAAAGGTTTAATTGCTGTGCGCCGGAGCTAATGGTTGCCGGTCCCATGTTAATCAAAAGCTTTTTTACATCGGGATCGCTTGGGTTAAAAATTATCGGAAAGTTTAAATCCGCTCTTTTCACACAGACAAACATAAAAGAAACTTGTAATATTCCGGCGATTATTAAAGATAAGCTAATTGAGATAGTAGATTCTATATAATGATCAAATGTTAAAGTAAAAATTATTACGCATATACTTAAAATAACCGGTGAAAAAGCAAATGCAGCGAATTTTTTTACAGAGTTTAATATTCCGCCAAGTAGAGCCGTTAATGAAACAAATATTAAATAAGGTATTGTAATTCGGCATAAAAATACCGTAAGCTCAAACTTTTCTTTTTTACCGTGAAATCCAGGAGCAATAAACAACATTAATTGTGGCATGAAGATTTGCATTAATGCTATTATTACTATTAATGTCAGAAGTAAAAGGGTAAAAACCTCACCTGAAAAATTATTAGCAGCTTTCTTAGAAATAAGCATTTTTTCACTATAAATAGGAATGAATACGCTTGATAATGCTCCTTCTGCAAAAATTCTTCTAAATAGATTCGGTAGTTTAAAAGCAATATTAATGCTATCACCCATAGGCGTAGAGCCGAATAATGATGCGATAAACTGTTCACGCACTAAGCCAAATATCCGAGAAATCAATGTGGAAAAAGCTACTACGACTCCTGAACGAAATAATCGACTTCTTGCATAACTTGCTTCTAAAGGTAATTTGTGCATCAATCCGGTACTCGCATCCTCACGTACTAAAGTGTACGCTGCGGCTCTGTGTTCCGTGTTTCCTTCAAATTCCTCTTTATTAACTACGTTATGCAAGAAGTCGGTCACTGTTTGTTTTTTATCTTATTTTTCTGATGTCATTCCCGCGGAGGCGGGAATCCAGTAAAACCTATAAAAACAAGTTTTTATAGGTTTATTTTGTTAATTAATGTGCAATTGTTGAGATCGGGATTAAGGCTACTTTTTCTGGATTCCTGCCTCCGCGGGAATGACATCAAGCACCATGCAAGCAACGTCATGAATTCTTATCCCTAGCTGACTCTATCTATTCCTTCATTGATTAAAGTGTCTGCTTTTGATTTATTTTCCCATCCAGTAACTTTAACCCATTTACCTTTTTCTAAATCTTTATAATGCTCAAAGAAATGCACGATACGTTTCTTGAGCATGTCACATAAATCATCTAGCTCTTTAATATGATCGAAAGTAATATCGAGCTTAGAAGTCGGTACTGCGATTATTTTCTCATCAAGCCCTGATTCGTCTTCCATCATCAATACGCCGACTGCTCGGCATTTTATAACCGACCCAGGCACCACCGGATGATGAGCTACGACAAGTACGTCTACCGGATCACCGTCATTTGAAAGAGTATGAGGAATAAAACCGTAATTGCATGGATAGCTCATGGTAGTTTGCATGAAGCGATCAACAAAAATTGCTCCTGATTCTTTGTCAAATTCGTATTTGATTGGACCGCTATTCATCGGAATTTCGATAATTACGTTTATTTCGTAATTATTTGCTTTTGCTTTGATTTTATCTATAAACATGTTTTTATTTATTTGGTTGGTTTAGTTATTTTTTATCATTGCGAGGAGAATTACAACGTAATTCGACGAAGCAATCTCAGGCCTATTTTACTAGATTGCCACGTCGCTTCGCTCCTCGCAATGACATTGTTATTTCGGAGGTCTGTAATTCTCATCATGCTTTGCAAGTAATTGTCTTGCTATAAATTTCCCGTTCGATAATTGCCCGATGGCAATAATTCCTTGTCCTTTACGAAATAGAGCCGGAAGAGCTCCTTGATATAATATCTCTAAATCCTTAATGTTATCGGTAATAACAAAACTTATCTTATCATCAGTAATTTTATTTATTGAGTCTGTTTTAACAAGCCCACCGACTCTTAACTCTTTGCCTTGTTCTATTTCATTAATTTTTGACGGCGGCAAAAAAAATATTATATTTTTCTCTAAATTGTAAAGTATTATACTAATTCCTAAACATGCTGAGCAGAAACAAATAATTATTGTTATTAATCTATTTCTTATTCTCTTTTGCATTAAAGTTCTGTTTATTTTTCAATGACTTGTAATTTAAAAAACTTACAATTAACAATATCGCTAAGGTTAAAAAGGTAAATAAATACGCTACCGATATATAATTATTCATTTCTTAAAAATTCCATAATTTCCTTAGGTGAAGAATCTAAATAGAAATGTTTCAAATATTTTCCGTTTGCATCGATTAAATATGTAAAAGATGAATGATCAAGCATATAATTCGGGTCGTCATCATCACCATGCACACGAGCATAGAAAACCTTGAATTTATCAGTTACATCTTTTATTTGCTGCTCGTTACCGGTAAGACCTATAAATTTCGGATGAAAATGTTTTAGATATTCTTTAAGTGCTATAGGAGTATCGCGTTTTGGGTCAATAGTGATAAAAACAGGTAGAATATCTATTTTATGTTTATTTAAAATTTCTACAATTTCCGTCATTTTATTTAGAGAGGTTGGGCATATATCAGGACAACTAGTAAATCCAAAGTAAATGAGGCTTAAGTTGCCTTTCAACTTATCACTATTAAATATCTCTCCATTTTGGTCTATTAGTTCAAAATCACCGCCGATTTTTACGTTATCTTCATAGATATTGACTTGACCGGCAAGCGGTTTTTCAGGCGTTCTTAAAGATAACAACAAATATAATGCTCCTACTCCTATTAATAAGCTAATTACGATAATTATTTTTATAACATTTGACTGTATTTTCATAAGATATTATCCATTTTTGCGTTGTCATCCTAGCTGGTCTTGCTGCATGACATAAGAAGACCATACAACAAAGTCTACTCTTTTACACAAGTCCTAATTTTTTAGGTTTAAAATATTTTACCCAAATATCTATTAACAATTTAGTAATGATAATCGCCGAAAACATTGAAGATATAATCCCGATCGTTAATGCAACGGCAAAACCTTTTATTGCACCTACTCCAAATATATAAAGTAAAAAAGCAACGATTAAAGTAGTTAAGTTAGCATCAAGGATAGTGGTAAACGCAGATTCAAAACCGGTTCTAATAGCATAAAGATTAGAAATTCCTTTATGCAGTTCCTCTTTAATTCTTTCGTAAATCAATACATTAGCATCAACAGCCATACCCATAGTGAGTATTATTCCTGCAATTCCCGGCAGAGTTAAAGTAGCTTGGAAAAGTGAAAGTAAAGCTAAAATATATAACAATGCAAGGCTTAAGGCTATATTGGCAAATAAACCAAGCACACCGTAAGACCAAACCATAAATATACACACTGCTATAAATCCTATAAGTCCTGCCTTTTTGCCTGACTCTATAGAATCAGCACCCAAATTTGGACCTATACTTCTCTCTTCAATAATTTTAAGTGGGGCAGGAAGCGCACCGGCTCGCAATAATAGTGCAAGCTCATTTGCCGACTCAATGGTAAAATTTCCTGTTATTATACCGCTTCCGCCCATAATCGCTCCGTTTATCGTTGGAGCACTTAGTAATTTATTGTCTAAAACTATAGCAAGGCGTTTACCGGTATTATTTTTGGTTATTTTACCAAATATTTTACTACCTAAATTGTTGAAAGAAAAAGCAACTACCGCTTGCGAATTTTGGTCAAAAGAAGCTGAAGCGGTTGTAAGCTGATCCCCACCCAAAACAACTTTTTTCTTTATAACGACATAATACTCCCCATGATTTTCGCTATCTCCCTTAACTAGCATTGAACCTACTGGAACATGTCCTTTTACCGCTTCTTCGATATTGGCATTTTCATCAACTAAATGAAAAGTTAGCTTTGCAGTTTTCCCTAATATATTCTTCAGGTAAGAGGGATTTTCTTCACCGGGAACTTGTAGTAATATATGCTTATCGCCTTGTTTCTGTAGGGTCGGCTCTTTAGTGCCGGTACTATCAACTCTCATGCGAACGATCTCAATAGATTGGTCTACTACCTTATTAAGTAATTCATTTAATCTAGATTCGCTGTAGCTAAGCTTTATTTTATTTTCGTTTACTTCAGTGATAATTTCTGGATCGATTTTATTAATTATTTTCTTTAACGTCTTTAATTTCTCAGACGATCTTACTTCTAATTGAATGCTATTTTGTCTAACTAACAGATTTTTATAACCGATTTTATCCTCACGAAAATTTTTGCGTAAAGTGTCTGCAAGATTTTCCATTGAATCATTTAAGTAGGTGTCAAAATCAACATCGAGTAATAAATGGGCTCCTCCCCTAAGGTCAAGTCCTAGATTTACTGAATCATGAGGCAGAAACTTAGAGTTTACCTGCATGAAATTAGGTAAGGCACAAACAACCGCAAAAACCGTACATATAATTGAAAGAAAAATTTTCCACTTAGGAAGATTTTGCACCGCTTACCTTCTTATCTTTTTTGTTGTTTTCTTTTTTTACTACTACTTCTTTTGTACGACTAGTTATATCGATAATAGCACTTTTTAAAGCTTTAATACGTACGTCTTTAGCTATTTCGATTTCAATATTATTGTCATTTTCACTTACTTTAGTCACAATACCGTAAATGCCGCTATTTGTTAGAACTTCTTCGCCTTTTTTAACTTCACTTACTAATTTCTCTCTTTCTTTGCGTCGTGTTTCTTGTGGACGTAATAATAAGAAGTAAAATACAGCAAAAATTAAAACCATCGGTATTAAGCTTGTTAACCCTGATTGTAAAGAATTTGTTTCTACAGGCACTACCTCAGTTTCCTGCATTTCTATAGTGTCGTTATTATTTGCCTGATTATCTTGCGTATTTGCTGACATATGTAATTTCCTAATTGTTGCAATAGTCTTCCTGTATAACCTCTTTCTAAAAGTAATTTGTATACCGCAGATACTTCAAGATTTGGTACATCAAATTTGGGGCTTTGCCTTTGCTCACGTAGTTTTCTACGCTCCGCAGGCTCACCACTTATTTGGCTTCCAACTTTTGAAGTATCTGCGGTATACATCAATCCGGTACTCCCATCTCACGTACCTTTTTGTACGCTGCGGTGCTGTGTGCCGTGTTTCCTTAAAATTTCTCTTTATAAGATAGGTTATGCACTAAGTCTAATAAAATAAAAATAGCTACCTAATAGCTTTAATGCAAGGGTAAAATAATAATATAAAATATATTTAAATGTATTTTATACTAATAAAAATTATCACAAGACTGATAAATAGCTATTTTTATGACAGTTATAACTACTAGAATTTCTAATGAACTAGATATTATACTTTCTAATATTGCTAAGGAAATCGATAGACCAAAAGGATATATTATACGTAAAGCAATAGATAAGTTATATAGAAGAAAAAGCAGATTTATTAATTGCTTTGTCTCGTATAGAAAAAGGAGAAGAAGTAATTTCATTAGAAGATATTAAGAAAAAATATGGTTTAGAAGATTGAATTTATGATAAACTTACTGATGTCATTTGCAAAAGGGCGTTGTTGCTTAGCTCGAAAAACATGCTCTATGTTATTCCCACGTAGGCGGGAATCCAGTAAAACAGATAAAAAACTTATTTTTTTATCTGTTTGTTTTATCAAATATGTAACTTCTATATCAATATTGAAGCTATTTATTCTGGATTCCCGCCTACGCTGGAATAACATAAAACGGAAAAAATCACTGGAGCGGGTGAAGGGATTCGAACCCTCGACTTCGACCTTGGCAAGGTAGCGCTCTACCCCTGAGCTACACCCGCTTAAATAAAATAATGGCGTTTTAATGTAAAAAGTTTAAGGGGATCAAAATTAATTACATATAAAACGCTCTAGTGCTTTTTAATCTAAGCGAACCTAAATATAAGTAATTATAAGATAAATTGCAAGTATTAAATTAGAAATTTATTGGCATTGCTAAATAAAGATAGATTCTGTTGCAAATTTATTGTTCAAAGAGTCAAATATTAATAATAATCAGAATATACAAAGAGATAATAATATATCTTATGAGAATAATATTAATAATATTATACCGACTTTGAAAATCAGGATACAAGTTGTGGTATATGTAAATGTCTTAAAGCTATAGCTACTGTTTGCTGCAATGTGTATGTATTTTTATTTGAATAAACACCAGATTTTACACTAAAAAAATATGAGCAAGGCTTAAGAAAGTTAGGAAACCTAGAGCATCGGTTATGGTTGTTAGAAATACACCGGAGCCTGTAGCGGGATCTATATCAAAATAATGCAGTATTATAGGAATAGCAGAGCCGAATAATCCGGCTACTAAAAAATTTAAAATAACTGCAATAGCAAAAATAACGCTAAGATTTAAGTCAAGCAACATCACAAAGCTAAGTCCTGCTCCGATAATTGCAAGTACAAAACCATTAAAAGCCGATACGGCTATTTCTTTTAATATAACTTTATTGACATTATTATAATGAATATCTTTATTAGCAAGGGCTCTAACCGTAACGGTCATGGCTTGTGTTCCGGCATTTCCGCCCATTGAAGCTACAATAGGCATAGTGGCTGCAAGCGTTACAAGTTTTGCAATAGTATCGTTAAAATGGTTAATGATAAGTGAAGTCATGCAGGCAGTGATTAGATTAACAAAGAGCCAAGGAAAACGATGTTTAACGGTATAAAATACATTGAAGAAAGTATCTTGAGTGTGTACCCCACTTAATGATAATATATCTTTTCCAGCTTGTTCTTCGATAATATAAATTATATTATCGATTGATACGCTACCTACTAACTTACCGCTTTTATTTACTACCGGTACAATAGTTAAAGCATATTGTCTAAAAATGAAGCTTAGTTCATTTAAGTCGGTAAAAGCATCTGCAAGCTTAAAATCTTTGCTCATCAAATCTTTTATCAATTCATTTTTTTTGCCTTTAATTAGCGTGCTAAGAGAAATAATACCGATAGGGCGTAATTTATTATCCGTAACGATTGCCGCATAAAAGTCATTCTTTACGTTCTTGATAAAATTTAATGATTCCTCGACCGTCCATCCTTCTTGAAGATTAATAAAATCTCGCTCAATTACCCTACCTACCGTATTTTCAGGATATGTACAACCTACGGTAATTTGGTGTTTTTTTTCTTTAGTGAGGTTACTTAGGATAAGGTCTTTTATATCATCGTCTAGATCGATTACTACTTCAATAGCATCTTCTATAACTAGCTTATTGATTAATTCTGCAGATTTTTTTATGCCTAAAGTTTCTATTATTAAAGGTTTACTATAAGCATTTAATGATACTAAAGTTTCAGGCTTAATTTTATCCTGTAATAAAGGAATAATTATTTTATATGTTTTATTGTTAAGATTATCTAAGAAATCTGCTAAATCGGCATAATGAAGTTTGGTCAGCCTGCTTGCAGCAGCATCATAATTGTGATCTTCGATCAGATCGTTAATTTGATCAAAAATTTCAGCAAATTGATCGTGATGATCTGGTAAGATGCTTTTAAATACATTAAAATTAGGCATAGCCTATTGACCTAATAGTTTATTATAGACTTATTATAATTATTTAAATCTGGTTAGCTAGGCTTGGCACAGAATTGTGTACAATTTGCTAATCAATATAAATCACAGAGTACAAATAAGCAATAGTTTTTATTTCAACTCCTTTTCATTTATCAGGAGTATACAATTAGCACAAACATTTGCTAACAAGAAGAACTTAGGAGTAAATATAAAATCTGAAGTGTCGAAACAGACAAAAATTTGACTTTGTGAAAAACCGGCGAATGGTGCGGTCGAGAAGACTTGAACTTCCAATCTTTTTACAGAACAGCACCCTCAATGCTGCGCGTCTACCAATTTCGCCACGACCGCTTAAGTTTTACTCTATAGCAGATTATGAGTAAAATATCAATAGAGTTCTTTTGATGTCATTTCCGCCTTTCTATGTCATTCCCGCTTCCGCGGGAATGACATAGGCTAGCCATGCGACAACACCTTTAGTTGTTCGCAATGACGGCAAAGCTATTCAAGATAAATCAACAACAAAACTAGGTGTAATCGATTGCTTAACAGCAGCTTTCATTAAACTATCTAGTTTTTCATCAATATTATCAAAATCGATGTGATATTCTCTAGAATTTCCGGTTAACACTAGGGCAGAGTCTATACCAAGGCGATTTGCTGCAAGTATATCGGTGTAAACAGTGTCCCCAATCATTAACATGCGATTCTTAGGGGTATTATGACATTCTTTTAAAATTTTGCTATATATTTCTTCATATGGCTTACCGCTATAAATTACTTTTCCGCCAAGCTGCTTTATTTTTTCGGCATAATAGCCGCTACAATATCTATAAATACCGTGCTGATTTATTCCAAGGTCAGGATTAGCACAAATATTGACCATTTTACGTTGTACAACAATTTTAAATAATTCATCGAATTCGTTTAAATCTAAATTTTTGTTTTCGTCTCTGTAAATAGTCATTAAGAAAATATTAGCTTTGTTAATATTATCAGTGATAGGACATTGAATTTTGTTTATTATATCATTTTCTAAATGTCCTAAATGATATATTACTGGTTTTTCTATACCGAACCGTTCTTTACTTTCTAGTATCATTTCTATTGCTATTTCGCCTGAGCTAATGATCATTTCCGGTTCTGCATTTAATCCCCAAGATTTAATTGTTTGATGCAGTGAAAAAATATTTCGTGGAGCATTAGTGACAAAATATACTTTTTTTCGTTCGATAATCTTATTGATATTTTGTACGACGCCCGGATAGGTACGCCCCCCTTCAATTATTACCCCCCAAAGATCGAATAAAAACACGTCATAATCATTAATTACGTCGAAAATATTTTTTAACTTTAATATATTCATTGTTATCTCACTAATTTGGTATTGACTAGAATCAATTGATATCATCATTGCGAGCAGCCATAGGCTGCATGGCAATCCCGCAAATATCCTAAGATTGCGGACGTACAATTACTTTGTAATTTTCTTGCAATGACGTAAATTTTTTAAATTATCAATCTTTATTTTGTTATCTCGCTAATTTTAAATCACGAAACTTTACTATTTTAATAAGTTACGTTATAGTCATTTTTATTGTTTCTAGCAACAAGTAATAGAGCCAAATATATAATATGTCGGAAATTGAAGAAAAATTTAACGAATCATCATACAGTGCTGATTCCATAAAGGTTTTAAAAGGTCTTGAAGCCGTAAGAAAAAGACCGGGAATGTATATCGGGGATGTTGGGGACGGGTCGGGTCTACATCATATGATTTATGAAGTAGTCGACAACGCTATCGACGAGTCGCTTGCCGGTTATTGCGATCTAGTACGAGTAACATTAAATAAAAACGGTTCAGTAACCGTATCCGATAACGGGCGAGGTATACCCGTTGAAATTCATGAAGAAGAAGGAATATCGGCAGCTGAAGTTATTATGACGCAACTTCACGCCGGCGGTAAGTTTGACCAGAACGCTTATAAGGTTGCAGGCGGTCTACACGGTGTCGGTGTATCGGTTGTAAATGCTCTCTCTGAATGGCTTGAGCTGCGTATTTGGCGTAATAATAAGGAATATTTGATTAGATTTAATAACGGTATAACGGAAGCTCCGCTTGCGGTTGTCAAAGAAAATATTGATAAAAAAGGTACGGAAGTTACTTTTTTTCCGTCTGTAGAAACGTTTACTAGTATAGAATTTGATTTCGGCACTATAGAGCATCGTCTTCGTGAGCTTGCTTTTTTAAATTCAGGCGTAAAGATTTTACTCGTCGATAATCGCTTTGAAGAAGTTAAAAAAGTAGAGTTTTATTATACGGGCGGTATAGAAGCTTATGTAAAATATATAGACAGAGCGAAGCACGCTATCCATCCATGTATAGTAGTTAATACGGAGAATGCTGAGTCCGGTATGAGCTTTGAGCTTGCGATGCATTGGAACGATTCTTATCATGAAAATATTTTATGCTTTACTAATAATATTAGGCAGCGTGATGGCGGAACTCATCTTAGTGCTTTCAAATCAGCGATAACACGTGTTATTACCTCGTATCTTGATACTACGGGTCTTAATAAAAAAGCTAAAAATGACTTTAGCGGTGAAGATACTAGGGAAGGGCTATGTTGTGTGCTTTCCGTTAAAGTTCCTGATCCTAAATTTTCTTCTCAAACAAAAGATAAGCTAGTAAGTTCCGAAGTACGACCGGTTGTTGAGAATGCCGTTTATACAAAGGTTCTTGAATGGTTTGAAGAGCATCCAGCAGAAGCTAAGGCAATTATAGCTAAGATTATGGAAGCTGCGAATGCTCGTGAAGCTGCTAGAAAAGCAAGGGAACTGACTCGAAGAAAATCAGCTTTAGAAGTCTCGAATTTACCAGGTAAACTTGCAGATTGCCATGCAAAAGATCCTGCTATTTCAGAATTGTTTATTGTTGAGGGGGACTCTGCGGGCGGTACTGCAAAGCAGGGTAGGGATAGCAAAATTCAGGCTATATTGCCTTTGCGTGGTAAAATTTTGAACGTTGAACGTGCAAGATTTGATAAAATGCTCGGTTCGGACCAAATCGGTACGTTAATCACAGCTCTTGGAATTAGTGTTGAACAAGAATTTTCCTTAGAAAAGCTTAGATACCATAAAGTTATTATTATGACCGATGCTGATGTTGACGGCTCGCACATTAGAACTTTATTACTCACGTTTTTCTATCGTCATATGCCTGAGCTAATAAATAAAGGCTATCTATATATAGCTCAACCACCGCTTTATAAAGTAAAGAAAGGAGCAGCCGAGCTTTATTTAAAGAATGAGCAAGCGCTGCAATATTATTTGATCAAATCAACTATTAATGATGCAACCTTAATTCTAGACGGTAAAGAGCAGTTAGTGGGTGATAATTTAGAAGAGCTAATTAATAAAGTAGTTAAGTTTAACGGCTTGCTTGACCATGCTAGCAAAAAATTTAATAGCTCAATTACCGAAATTCTTGCGATTAATGACTTACTTAATAACAAAGTATTTGAGCCTGAAAGTGGTTTAAGACTTAAAAAAGCTTTAGATGTTTTAGATAGCTTAGAAGATTCGCCTGATAAGACTAATTGGGAAGTTTTAAAACATGAAAATAAAATAGAGTTCTTCCGCTTTAGTAGGGGTTTAAAAGAAAGTAAAATATTATTGAAAGAGCAGTTAGAATCATTTGAGTTTGTACAAATATCAAAGTTTGCTTTAACGATTTTTGATATATTTAGTAAGCAATTAAAGCTTATAGTGAAAAGTCAGGAATTCGATATTTTAACACCGAGTCAGTTGTTAAATACCATTATAGAATGCGGGAAAAGAGGTATAAATATTCAGCGTTTTAAGGGTCTTGGTGAGATGAATTCCGACCAGCTATGGGAAACTACTCTTGACCCTACAAAAAGAACTTTGCTTCAGGTAAGAGTTGCAGAAATTGATGAAGCAGAAGGCATTTTCTCTACTTTAATGGGTGACGTTGTTGAACCTCGCAGGTTATTTAT
The DNA here is from genome assembly GCF_047973405.1 of Rickettsia aeschlimannii. Lineage (NCBI taxonomy): Bacteria > Pseudomonadati > Pseudomonadota > Alphaproteobacteria > Rickettsiales > Rickettsiaceae > Rickettsia > Rickettsia aeschlimannii. The sequence goes on along the minus strand of NZ_JBFQGO010000006.1, from coordinate 99,507 downwards.
CCAAGCAAATGCGTTGAATGTCGTGAATTTGGATGTGTAGTATAATCGGTGTCATACCGTGGCTTGACCACAGTATCCAGAAAATAACTAAAAATATTAATAATATTAGTATTTTTAACTGGATCACGCGATCAAGTCGCGGGATGACAATTTAATCAGTTTCTCCTCGCAATGATGTTACAATTTTATCAAAATAATTTATGCACAAATTAATTATTCACGGTGGTAAACCTCTTAAAGGTAGTATTAATATTAGCGGTGCTAAAAATGCCGTGCTACCTATTATGGCAGCGTCTATTCTTACCGATAAACTGCATATTACTAATGTTCCAAAGTTAACAGATGTTAGTACTATGAAAGATTTGCTCCGAAGTCACGGGGCAGATATTGAAATAATAGAACATCAAAATAAATTTGAGCTTATAATTAATACCGAAAATATAAATAACTTTACTGCAGATTATGAAATAGTCCGTAAAATGAGAGCATCGATTTGGGTGCTTGGTCCTTTGCTTACCAAATACGGTAAAGCAAAAGTATCGCTTCCGGGGGGGTGTGCTATTGGAGCAAGGCAAGTAGATTTGCATATTGCTGTATTAAAAGCTATGGAAGCTACGATTGAAATAGAAGACGGTTATATTAACGCTTCAAGTAAAGGACGCTTAAAAGGTACTCATTTTGTTTTTGATAAAGTTTCCGTAGGTGCTACGATTAATGCAATACTTGCAGCTGTTTTAGCAGAGGGGAAAACTGTGCTTTTTAATTGTGGTCGAGAACCGGAAATAGTTGATTTATGTAATTGTCTTATCACAATGGGAGCCGATATTTCAGGTATCGGCACTAGCGAAATAACAATTAAAGGCAAGGATTCTTTAAATAAAGCGAGCTATAAAGTACTTTCTGATCGTATTGAAGCCGGTACTTATATGTTTGCGGCAGCTATTACTAAAGGTGATGTAAAAATTTGTGGGATTGATTACCATATTGTAGAAAATATAGCTTTAAAACTTATCGAAACGGGTATAAAAGTCGTGCCGATCAATAACGGAGTTCAAGTAACTTATGAAGGGAAGTTAAATTCAGTTGATTTAGAAACTAATCCCTATCCTGGCTTTGCTACTGATTTGCAAGCACAATTTATGAGCCTTATGACGCTTAGTAGCGGTGTTTCAATGATCACCGAGAATATTTTTGAAAATCGTTTCATGCATGTACCTGAATTATGTAGAATGGGAGCAGATATAGTAGTACGAGGTAATAAGGCGGTTGTTCGAGGTGTAGAAATGTTAAAAGGCGCAGAAGTTATGGCAAGTGATCTTAGAGCTTCGGTATCGCTAATACTCGCCGGTCTTAGTACTAATAGCAAAACCGTATTACACCGAATATATCATTTAGATCGTGGCTTCCAAGATTTAGAAAAAAAATTAAGTAATTGTGGTGCAGATATAAAAAGGGTATAATATACTCGATCAACTTCAAAAATTGGCTACGTCGTTCTACAAGAGCTGCGGTACTCACGTATTAAGTATACGCTGCGTTCCTTGCCTTGTGAACCCCTTGCTCTTTTTGAAGTTGATCTTCGTATACTCGTTTCCTATTTATTTGTAGTATACTATTTTTAACGGAGAAAAATTATGGCAAGAATTACAGCAGAAGATTGTAGTAAAATTATACCGGATAGGTTTCGGCTTGTTGTCCTAGCAACAAGATATGCTAAATTATTAAATTATAAAGTAGAAACTAATCAAATCAAAAAAGAAAAGCGTGATAAGCCTCCTGTTATCTCATTACGTAGAATTGCTGCCGGAAAAGTATCGGTAGCTCAGTTAGAACAAGATTTAATAAATAGTCTGCGTACAAAAACTATGATAGAGCCGCTTGTTAATCAAGATGAATCAGAAGATGTAGAAGAAAAATTTGAGTATTTACCTGAAGTTTATATCGGGGAAGATTATTCTGATTTAGATGATCAAATCTTTATTGATGAGAATGGCGAAGATTATGAAACCGATAAGTAAATGCTTATCGGTGTTGGTACTGATATAGTACAAATTCCTAGAATCGAAAAAATATTACATTTATATCCGGAACTTTTTGCTAAAAAAATTTTAACTTCAAAGGAATTAAAACAGTTTGCTTTGTTGGGGAAAATAAACCATGCTGCTTTTTTAGCCAAGCGTTTTGCTGCTAAAGAGGCCGTTAGTAAAGCCTTTGGAGTCGGTATAGGTCAAGGTATAAATTTTAAAGATATTACTATACTAAATAATGATTTAGGTAAGCCTATAGTAGAAGTTAGCTCAAACTATACAAACAAACTCTCTCCTTTTAATATTTACCTTTCTCTTGCTGATGATTACCCTGTATGCGTAGCATTTGCTGTGATTGAGAGTAGTTATAATGTTATTCTTGGGTAGAGGTGTTACTGTGTGAACCCTATGTCATTTCCGCGGAGGCATTGTTGCGTGGATACCCAAACCGTTATTGCGAGGAGCGAAGCGACGTGACAATCTCATGCAGTAATAACAAACTCCTGAGATTGCTTCGTCAAAACTTACACTTTCCCTCGTAATGACGACTTGGTATGCGGGGAATGCCTGTTCTCGCAATGACAAAATATAAATTACGATCCGGCTTTACTGTCTGCTTTAGGTAACATGATTTTTAAATCAGCTTTAGCTTCTAAATCAGAAATATATTTCTTTAGTACTTCTGCAGCTAATATATTATCAATAGTTACTTTTGCTTCTTCTTTTGTTGGAATAGGCACAGGTTTTTTCTCAAGCACTTTGATAATATGCCAACCGAAATCGGTTTTTACAGGAGTTGAAACTTCATTTACTTTTAAAGCAAAAGCTTTCTTTTCAAATTCCGGTACTAACTGCCCAGGTTGATTTAGTAGAATATAACCGATAATGCCGCCGTTTGAAGCTGAAGCTTTATCAAGAGATAACTCTTCTGCAAGCTTAGTAAAGTTTCCGCCTTTGCTTAATTTGGTTTTTATATCATTAGCTTCTTTTTGAGATTTAACTAAAATATGAGCAACTTTTATTTGTTCTTTACCTTTAAGATTACCGACATATTTATTATATTCGTCATCAAACATCTTATCTGTAATGTTAGATTTTATGTAGTTTGCTAGTAATTCTTGTTGAGCTAATTGATTTTTTGCATTTTCAAGTTTTTCTTGGAATTCTTTAGAAGAAGTAATATTTGACTTAGCAACTTCCTCTTTTAACAAAAGATTATTAACATAAATTTTTATTAATTTTTCCTGATCTTGTGGTGGAAAATCATCAAAATTTTTGATTGTTTCGCCTGATTGAAGATTAAGCTGAGGCTTAAATTCTTTCATAATTTGCGATTCTTTTACTTCGCCGCCTTTATAGGTAGCAACTACCTTGTCTTTATCAGCAAAAGCAATACCGGAAAGCATGCTAACTGATAAAAATATAACAGATAATTTTTTCATTTATGACTCATAATTGTGTTGAATATAAGCTTAAATTTTATAAAAATAATATATAACCGTCAACAGCTATTTGAGAATATTTTATTTATTAATAATATTTACAAATATTTGTAGTAAAAAAATGCCTTTCAATAAAAAATTATTCATTTAAGTAAAATTATAATATTTGATAATTTTATAAAATATACCTATATTTGAGTACTGAAATACTAAAAATATCATAAGGACTTTAATGTTTTCTATTTTAAAAAAACTTTTCGGTACTGCAAATGATCGTACTGTAAAAAAACTATTTTCCGAAATTACAAAAATTAACTCGCTTGAACCTGCTATACAAAAATTATCAGATGAGGGGGTGAAGAATAAAACTGTGGAGTTTAAAGAAAAGCTTAAAAACGGAGCTACTTTAGACGATATAGTATATGAGGCGTTTGCGGTAGTTAGGGAAGCAGCTAGAAGAGTTTGCGGTATGCGTCATTTTGACGTTCAGCTTATAGGCGGCCTGATATTACATCGAGGCATGATTACCGAAATGCGTACCGGTGAGGGTAAGACCTTAGTTGCAACGCTTCCTGCTTACTTAAATGCTTTAACCGGAAAAGGTGTACATGTTGTAACCGTAAATGATTATCTAGCAAGCCGTGATTCTGCTTCCATGGGTAAAATTTACAATTTTTTAGGTTTATCGGTTGGATGTATTGTTGGCGGTATGCCTGATGAGGTAAAACGAGCCGCCTATAACGCCGATATTACTCATGTAACAAATAATGAACTCGGTTTCGATTATTTAAGGGATAATATGAAATATAGCTTGCAGGAGCGGGTACTTCGTCCTTTTAATTTTGCTATCATCGATGAGGTTGATTCGATTTTGATAGATGAAGCAAGAACTCCGCTCGTTATCTCGGGTCCGGTTAATGATAATTCAGAATTATACGGTAAAATTGATAAAATAGTACGTCTGCTTAATGCAAGTGATTTTGAAAAAGACGAAAAATTAAAAACTATCAATTTAACGGAAACCGGCATTACACATATAGAATCGCTTTTAAGTAAAGAAAATATTATAAAACCGGATACCGGTTTATATGATTTTGAGAATTTAAATTTAGTACATTATGTTAACCAAGCCTTAAGAGCTCATAATATGTTTACTGTTAATGTAGATTATTTGGTGCGTGAAGGTAAAGTAATGATTATTGATGAGTTTACCGGTCGTGTAATGGAAGGGCGTAGATATTCGGAAGGATTACATCAAGCATTAGAAGCAAAAGAAAATGTGAAAATTCAAAATGAGAACCAAACTTTAGCATCTATTACTTTCCAAAATTATTTTCGTAATTATCCTAAATTATCGGGTATGACCGGTACGGCTATGACCGAAGCACCGGAACTGAAAGATATATATAATCTCGATGTGGTCGCAGTCCCAACCCATAATAAAGTTACAAGGCTTGACCTTGATGACGAGATTTACGGCAGTAAAAAAGAAAAATATGATGCTATCTTAAAGCTAATTAAGGATTGTTATGATCGTGGACAGCCTATACTTGTCGGTACGATAAGCATAGAAAAGTCAGAAGAACTTTCAAGCGTTTTAAATAAAGAAAAAATCCCTCATAAAGTATTAAACGCCAAATTTCATGAGCAGGAAGCTTTTATTATTGCTCAAGCAGGTAGGTTTAAGGCAGTAACGATTGCAACTAATATGGCAGGGCGCGGTACTGATATTATGCTTGGCGGTAATCCTGAAATGTTAATAGAACAGCTGGATAAAGAACATAATTATGAAGCTAAAATAGCTGAAATAAAAGCTCAAATTGCCGAAGAAAAGAAGCAGGTTATTGAAGCAGGCGGCTTATTTGTGATAGGTACGGAAAGGCATGAAAGCCGTAGGATAGATAATCAGCTAAGAGGAAGATCAGGTAGACAAGGTGATCCTGGTAAAACTAAGTTTTTCCTATCGCTTGATGACGATTTAATGCGTATTTTTGCATCAGATCGTATATCAGGAGTCCTTAGAACACTTGGATTGAAAGACGGAGAAGCTATCCACCATCCGATGATTAGTCGTTCACTTGAGAAAGCGCAGCAAAAAGTGGAAGGACATAACTACGAAATGCGTAAAAATTTATTACGTTTTGATGATGTAATGAATGACCAACGTAAGATAATATACGAGCAACGTACTGAAATTATTAAATCTAAAGATAGTTACGGTTTCTTAAATAGTACTACTGAGGAACTCGCCAAAAAGATAGTATTAACTTTCATGCCGGTAGGCTCTTATAGAGAAGATTGGGATATAGAGAATTTAAGCGTAGAATTACATCGTGTTTTTTCTATAAAATTTGATCATAATGTAGTAAGTAAAAATGATGTAACGGAAGAAGAAATCACGAAGACCGTTATACAAATGGCTCATGGTATATATAAGTCAAAAGAAGAAGCCTATAGTAGTGAGTTAATGCATAATGCCGTGAAATATATTTTACTAACTACCCTTGATCAAGTTTGGAAAGATCATTTATATAGCTTAGATCATTTAAGACAAGGCATATCTCTTCGAGCTTATGCCCAAAAAGACCCTCTTAGTGAGTATAAAAGAGAAGCATTTAACTTATTCGAGCAGATGCTAAATAATTTAAAAGAATTATTTATTCAAACCGTATACCATTTCCATATTGACTTAAAACATGTTCAAAAAGAAGATGTTTCGCTTGAGTATAAAAAACTTCAGAAAAATATGCGTGAGAGTCGGGAAGATCCGGCATTTAGTAAATATAACGCAGGAAGTAGCCTTGAGACTGACCTTAAACCAGTCGTATCACGCATTGACCCAAAAGATAGAAACCCTGACGATCCTACTAGTTGGGGTAGGGTATCTCGTAATGAGCTATGTCCGTGCGGTTCAGGCAAGAAATATAAATATTGTCATGGTGCAAATGAATAGATAAAAACCACTTTACCTCAGCGTTCTCTAAAAATCCAAGCTAGTCTTAATTTTATAGTGCAGCAAATCTAGATATTGCACAAGATAAAATCGCTATGATTATCTTGTATGGCTCTTTTGCAAGAGGTGATTGGGTGCGTGATCTACCTAACGGTTACCATAGCGATACCGATATTTTGATAATTCTGAAGAAAGGTAAATATAAAGGATATACTGCTTTAAGATTAAAAGGTACAATATATACCAAATTAAAAAAGACAGGAGTAATAAAGCCTCAAATTATCCCATATGACTCACGAATATCAATAATTCCTGAATCAATAGATGAAGTAAACTGGCAGTTAGAAAAAGGACGTTATTTTTATACGGATATAAAAAAAGAAGGCATTCTTTTATATGATAGCAAGGAATTTACACTTAGCGAAGCTAAAGATTTTCCTTGGAGCGAGATGAAAGAAATTGCTAAAGATTACTATGAAGAATGGTTTAGAAGTGGATGCGGGTTTTTGATTGATTGCAAATATCCATTTGAAAGAGGCGAATTAAACAAAAGTGCTTTTTATCTTCATCAAGCTACGGAGAGTTTTTACAGTAGCATCTTGTTAGTTTTTTCCAATTACAAACCTAAATTGCATGATATAGAACAATTAGGGAGTATGGCAGAAAATTATAATAGTGAGCTATTGCAAGTATTTTATAGCAACCCCTGAGCAAAAAGAATGTTTTGAGTTACTTCAAAAAGCTTATGTTGACGCAAGATATGATAAAAACTATAAAATTATAAAAGAACAGCTGCTTTATTTAATCGATAGAGTAGAAAAGTTGAAAGAAATCACCGAAAGAATCTACACGGCAAGAATTAATCAGTAGGAGTTTTCAGTATTGTCTGCATGACTTCCTAATCGTCATTGCGAGGAAATTGCATAGCAATTGACGAAGCAATCTCAGGAGTTTGTTATTATTTCATAAGATTGCCACGCAGCCTACGGCTGGCTGCTCGCAATGACGATTTGGGTATCCAAGCAAGCCTTTTGCAGGAATGACAATGAGATCTTTATCATCTTTAAGAAATACAAAGTATAAATAAGTAGAATATGATAAAAGAACTATTAAATGGTAATTTAACTCTGTTGCTAAAGTCAAATAGAGTAGTGCAAGATATAGAACATTATGTAAAACAATGTAGCTTTGAAAATGTTTTAAAAGAGTCTATTTTTCTTGATAAAGTGGGCGTAGTAAGGAGTTTAAATGAATTACGTGCAGTATCTACTACTACTGAACTACTTCCGGCATCTACAAATAATGCACTAAAAGTTGCTAAATGGTTGGTTGAAGAAAAAAAAGCAAATGTTAATATGTGTAGTGATATTTTGAAGGATACTCCTTGAAATTCAGTCGTATGTCATGGAAATTATAAAGTAGCAGAATATCTAATATCAAAAGGCGCTGCAATAAACGGGAACGATGGAGCTTGGCTAGGATCACCTTTATATGAAGCAGCGGTAAGCACTTTAACGTTCGATGTATTTCTAAAGATATTAAGGATGATGAAATATATAAGCTGTTAGTATCATATGGTGCTGATATCAACGCAAAAGTAGAATTTAAAGGAGTAGGGTTTAGTATATATGATGGAAAAACGATATCAGAAATAGTAGAATTTAAAATAGCATTCGTCGGTGAAAGTGAAGTAATAACGGAAGAATAATGATGTTTTGAGATATCTTAACATATTTATAGGCATTGCCTAGAAATCGTTGATACCCTCATTGTAAGCGGTTGTAGGCTCCTGTTGCATGGATACCAAATCGTCATTGCGAGCGACTCTGTAAGGAGCGTTAATAAAAATACTACGCATTTTACTAGATTGTTTCGTCAATTACTTTGTAATTTTCCTCGCAATGACGCAAACTTTTCAAATTATCAACTTTTTCTAGGCAATGCCTATTTATTGACACGGTAGTTATTGACAAGTTTAGGAAAAAGTTTTATATTCTTCACAAGTTTAAGAAAAAGTTAATAGTATATGTCTAAAGCAAAAACAGCTTCCAAAAATAACCCGACTTCTAGGGAACAGGCTAAAGAATATTTTCATAACGGTCAGAAAATCAAACCGGTCAAGCTTATTGCTGCTCAAAAGTCTTTTCTAGCTGCCGAATATGAATCTTCCGGAGATTTAGTCGTAGGGAGCAATGGTCAGCCATTACCTTGGGGATTAGTTAAAAGCTTATCTTAATATTTTCACTTCCAAAAATCTCGCCAATAAATAATCGGGGGCATAGCTCAGGGGTAGAGCATCTGCTTTGCACGCAGAGGGTCAAGGGTTCGATCCCCTTTGCCTCCACCACTTCCGATAAGGATTTCAAGGCTTTTTGAAATTTAGTAAAAACTTTGAATGTTCCTTTTGTTTTAATTTTCACTCCATGTCTTGCTAAAAAAATATTCTGTACCTACTATTGGTTATGGGAAGTATTTACAATAGCAGAATCTAGGCAAAAACAATAATCTACATACTCAAAAGCTTAGGTTACTATTTACTTGAGAAAGAGAAATACACGAAGCTTTGCTAGAACTCAGTAAAATTATAGCAGTGAAGAGAATAATAAATTATTAAATACAACTTATTGACTTATTAATATTATTTTCTTATAAATTAACAAAAAAATAAGGACTATGAGTAGTACAACAAAAAATATAAATGCAAAGGGAGCAGCAAGTGTGGGTCTTGATAGTTGGCTTTACTATAGGTGATAATATTACTCACTCTTTTAGTTTAGATACTAATAGTAATATTTTTTTAGGTATCACCGATACTATGAATTACTATAATGGCTTAGGTATAGTATAGACATAAATAATGCACGTGTTAATTTTAATATAACTAATAGAGCTTTAGAAATAAATGCTAATAACAGACCTTTTAAATTGATTGTAGACGAGGATTTTTTCTATAAAAATTGCAGAGTTTAACACCTATGATTCTCTTGTAATAGAGATATATCAAGGCATTGCTCTTAGAATACTAGACGAAGAATGTCCTTCTATGCCTATAACTTTGGGGCAAAATGCTAAAGTTAATTTTATCTATGAAAATGAGCAATATTATACTTTTACAAATCATTATCAAGATAAAATGAGTTTCCAAGATATAAATACGTTAGCAAAAATAGCTAATCTACCTCATACAGAATTTGTTAAAATTTTATCTAATAATTATATGCTAGAAGAAATAAAGGAGATTGCAGATAAATAATATAAAGCAATAGATAAAGAGGCATTAAATTTATTTATAGGACAAAATTATAAGCTTTTTTATAGCTCTGATCAAACTGGAAATCCTTTTAAAGATCATACTCCATTTTTAAATTAGTAAACAAATCTTTAGAAGAAAGTCCAATCCTTAATCTACTGCTTGTTGACCTAAAATATCATATAGCTTCTTATTTTTAGAGGACGAAGTCGATATAATAGGCAAATGACAGCTAAATCCTCTATATAATTATCCTCTATCTACTACAATGCAAGCTGGCATACATATTGGCATGCAAGAAGATTTAAGCTACACGGCAAAGCTTGCCAATCACTTAATACATAAAAATGGTACGCAATGGCTTGATGTTCTAGATCGGGCATTAAATTTATACCAGCTAGGTACTCAGACTATGCAGATAGCAGGCGATATAAGAAAGCTAGTAGCAAGCACATCGCTGGTAGACTTAAAGAAAAATTTACAAAATCTTGACTCTGTAAGATTTGGTATGTAGGTATCAAGGGGAGTAAGTACTACAAATAATTTAGTAGTTGAGAGTTTGCAGGACTTAATACAAGCACGGATGTTTGGTATGCAGATGAGCGTTGGCTTTAATAATGCCGGAACATATAAGGAGCTAGGAGGTAAAGCTGAAGTAGTTAGCCGAGATGTAGTGCCGACAACGGCATTATCAAAAAAATTTACTTTACTCTATTAGTGGTACGATAAATATATGATAAATAAATTTAGTAACTAAAAGAGCAAATAGATATAAATTCATTTTTAGATCGAAATATAAGAAATATTATACCACTGTTGGTTACAGTAATTTAACAATGGTACAAATATCTTTTTATAAACAGCAAATTATCAATAAGGGCTTAAAAATAATACCTGCCTATTTAGATAAAATATTTTTGTGCAAGCTTCTTAATAATAACCGTGGCAGCTATTTGGCACTTGAAGAGGTTAAACAATATTTTCATCTAGAAGAAGTAAGATTATTAACACACCCAGAGCTTGAAAATGATTGGAAATTAAACCAGTTATTTAAGATGTGTTAAACTATTCTAACGATAATTCTCGAACAACTGTAATAAATAGAATTGAAAACAATATTATTCATAAGTTACTTATTTTTTCAGCAAAAGCTAAAATAAATGATCAAGTAGAACAAATGCGTATATATTTAAAGTGCCTTATTATATAATGACTAAAAACGACGAAGAGACCTTATATACTTTCGTCTACTTGGCTAAAATGAGGTGAATATTAAATAAGTTAGAATACAAAATTATTTTATTAATCATCGTTATAGAGTGTCATTTTAGCATCTAAAAATTAATTTATATAATATAGTTTTCAATTTTTATCTTGACTAAATAAAATTTTAGCAAGATAATTTCACTTTAACTAAAGATAAATAAATTAATATTTTATTTAGTTAAATTAATTATGTACCTAAAAGAGTAACAAAATATATTAGATTTTGAATCTCAAATTGAACAAAAAGACGCCACATTAAAATTATATATAGAAAACAATTCTTTTAATATATTGGATACTTTAAATAAGATAAATTCGATTCCACATATGTCACTTAATAATATATCATCTATCATCTTCTGAAGAAAATCCATTGATTAAGGAGTTAACCGCCATTAATGGACAAAAAATCCACCTTATTTATTCTCCGATAATTAAGAAAGTTTCAGCGTATATTAGTGAAGATAATAAAATTATTGAAATAAAGAATGAAAAGACTCCAAAAAATTTGATAGGTTTAAATTGATTCAAAAGTATTTGAAGCGTTTTGTAGCAATATTTATGCGAAAGTAGTTGTATTAAGTTATGGAGAGTATAAACTTTACGTAGATCACCAAGGCTTAGGAGGAGTGCTTCCAACTCATCCTACAGGTTCTACTCCAGTGCCACAATATGAATCTGCATCTATTACTCCTAGAACAATGAATGCAGTAATTAATACTCCGATAACAGCAACCGTAGGAGGAACAGAGCCTATTATTATTAAAGAATATCAAGAACATATTCTGCAGAATGGATATTCAAATCTATATGTTATACGTTTTGCAATAAAATTTGATCCTTCAGATCCTGTAAGTTTGAACAGTCATATATTACCTAACTCAATCTCAGGATTAACCCAAATTGAACAAGATATATTTACTTATGTCTTGCATGAATTAATGCTTACAAGCCCTGCAAGCTCTATTATTGGGGTTGTTGGACCAGGTAATTTTCCAAATAACGTAGTATTAGTAGATTTTTTTAAAAGAGATCTAGGTACTCAGCAAATACAAATAGATAATATTACTGGTTTTTCTGCTGGCATTCATACTGTATGTTTATTGAAAAAAGAAAATAATATAGTCACTTTAATTGATCCAAATAATTTCATTTTTAGTAATCCATTAGAAAACTTTGTTAAATTTCTTGGGTCATCTCTACTTCCTAGCCTAATCGCAACTTTCACCATAGAAATAGAACAAAATATTCACGGTAATAAGCAAAAATTTTATAAATCTGATCCAACAATACCTGTTGGAAGAGGAACAAATAATTCAAGAGATTGCACAGATGTTGCAGTTAAAATTGTATTTAAATTAAACGAAGAACAACAAAAAGGTATTAAATATTATAGCAACCCTATTGGATAGTATAAAATCTTTATCAAATCAAAAAGCAGTTAATATTTTAATACCATATGATGAGATAAATATGTGTGAATTACAAGATTCATCTGCTGCTTGTAGAGAGGAAACAATTAATTTATTAACAAAATATAAAGGTAATACTAATCTTGCACAAAAGGGAGGTATTACGACTTTAGCAAAATTACAGAAGTTTGATAGATTGCTAACTGAAGTAGAAACATTTTGTAATCAACCGGCAATTCAACCACTGTTACAAGATCTAAATAAACTTCAAGTAGTAACAAAAAGATAAATAAGGTAGTATATTTTAAAAAGAGAAATTAAGAAAATCTATTACACCTAGCCGTACAAGATAATAGTATAGAAAAAGTTAAGCCAGTGCTGAGTACTGCTTCAGAATTTACCGATATATGTGATGAAGATAGGCAGACTCTTTTACATATGGCTATTGATATAGGAAACATTGAAATAGTTGGGTTACTTCTTGAGAATATGAATAATGATGCTATTATTAAACCAACTAAAAATAGTAATAGATATACTGTTTTACGTTTAGCAGTACAAAATAGTAATTTAATAATAGTTCAAAAATTGTTTAGCTTGTTAAGTGACACAGAAAAATTGTTACAACTTGTAAACTCTGTTGATGAAAGTGGTCAAACTGCATTACATTTAGCGATTAGCAAAGGTAATACAAATATAACAAAATTACTTCTTGAAGCAATGGATTTTGAAAATATTATCAAATCAGCTGAAGATAGCAACAGCTATATTGTTTTACATTTAGAAGTGCATAGTGGTAATAAAAATATAGTTACAAAACTATTAAGCGTTCTTAGCACTGATTTAAATAAATTATCACAACTTTTAAATGCAGTTGATAAGCATTGTCAAACTGTATTACATTGGGCTGTTAGTAATGGTGATACTGACATAACAGAATTACTTCTTGAAAAAATGAATCTTAAAGACATCACCTCAATAACTAGGAATTTATCTTTACCAGTGAATGATAAAATAAATGCATTACTATGTTTAAATTGAAACGGAATTTTTGTTATAGCAATATATATATAAGTTGCTCTTCCTCTTTAGATAGAATCGGTTTGGTCGACTTTATTATGAATTCTAAAACAACTTCTTTAGGCTTATCGTATTTTACTTCTTGGTGAGCTTTATCAAATGAATTAACAGTTACTGTAATAGCACCCTTAGCATTATATTCGATATAAATGCCACAATATTCATTATTGAATAATCGGTATTTTCCCTTCTAGTGCTTGTTCCATGTGAGTTCTTACTGCCTTAACATTAAGCCTTGCATAAATTAGAGTAGACTTAATACTTTTATAACCAAGAGTTTTACCTCTATTGTATTTGTATCAATATTTTTACTTGCCATCCAGCTGGCTAAGGTTCTACGAAGATCGTGTATTCTCAAGTTTTCTATTTTTGCTTTATTAATAATTTTATTCCAAGCTTTTTTAGGTTCTTGTAAATGACCTGTTTTACTTTTTCTAGGACTTGGAAATACCCACTCGCTAATTATTTCTTTTGTGTCGGCTTCTTTTTGTCTTCTTTCTAATATATCTATAGCTGGTGGCAATAAGTGGTATTACATGCGGTTTCCCATTTTTAGTATTTGGAATTTCCCAAGTCTTTTTTTCCCAATTAATATCTTTCCATGTCGTTGTTAATACATTTCCTTTCCTAGCGGCAGTATAAAGAGAAATACAAACATAATCTCTCATTAACGGTGTAGCATTTTTTAATGCTTTTAAAAAAAGCTTGTATTTCTTTTTCTAATAAGTATCTAACTCGTTCTTCTTCATCATTAAGTGTTATATTATAATCATATATAGGGTTCTTTTCAAGAAAACCCCATGTAATCAAGTTTATTAAATATTCTTTTAAACCTTTCCACTGCTACGTTTGTAGTTCTAAGTTTTTTAACCTTAGTTAAATCATTAAAAATTTTCTGTATATCTTCCTTTGTGATATCTGTTATTGGTTTTTCGTACAAATGACTTGCTTGTCTATTCATATCGGCAATAATATCTTTCCATCTTTTTATTTTATATTGTGCATAATAACTTATATATTTGTCGAATAGTGTTTTAAAGTTTAATATAGCTTTTACTTCTTCTTTCGATAAATTACTTGTGTTGTCATCGCTAGCAATTTCCTCTTTAAATTCAGTAGCTTTAGCTTTCTTTCGTGCTGCCGCAATTGATAATTTCGGAAAGCGTCCTATCCACTTTAATTTGTACCTAGCGTTTATTTTTTTACCATAATAAAAAGTTTTACTACCGCCATAAGATGCTATTAATACTAGGCCTTGTAATTTATCGTCTTTATATTTTACTTGACCTTCTTTGGGCATTGTAATTTTAATAAGCTCGCTATGTGCTATGTGTAAAATTAAATGAGTCCTTAGTCATAATTATTTTTTAATTTAAATTTTATATTTAACCATAAGTTGACTGATATAACTCGATTAAAAAGGATATGCAAGTCCTAATTTTAAAAAATATTATGGCATTGCTAACTAAAAACAGATGAGTTAATAAATTAACATCATTGCAAAAAAATTCATAGCAATTGACGAAATTATAATGTTCCCAATATGTTCTATTTAATTAAAATTTGACTTGGAATTTAATAATAATTGCTAGATAAGGCAATCTAAAATAGTATTCAAGGACTATTTGAATAAAATTGATTAAAACGTTATAACTATTAGGATTTCAGGGGGAAAATAAGAAGAAATTATGATAGTTCTCGAATTATATAAAAATAGACCATCTGCCTGTCGCACAGAAGGTCGCAGGTTTGAACCCCTTTGTCTCCACCAAATATCTTCAGGCTTTCCAACCTTTCTAAATTTTCTAAAAATTCCATATGCTGCAAATAAACTAATTTTTCAGATTAAGTAAGTTTTTATTTATAACTAAATATTTTATTATTAATTTTGAGCTATAAACGAACATATAGTTGAAAAATAATTGTTACCATCTATTTTTATGAAAACTAGATTGGTTGCTTTGCAATTTTTAACCTATATAATCTATCACTAGATAAAATAAATCAAATAAAGATATGCTTGATCAGGTAAAACAAAATCAAATAAATAGTGCTGCTTGGGCTGCTTGTGATACTTTTCGCGGTGTGATGGATGCAGCAAATTATAAAGATTACATATAATGCTATTCTTTAAATATATTTCAGATGTTTGGAAAGTGCATGCAAAAAAATATGAAGAAAAATATAAAGACGAACCTTTAAGAGCCGAACAACAATTAAAATGAGAACAATTTATAATACCGCAAGGTGCAAATTTTTATGATGTTTTCGGACAACGAGAAGTATCTAATATCGGTGAACTTATAAATGAAGCTTTAGAACAAATAGAAAAGGAGAGCTCTGCTAAATTAGGTGAAGTATTTTGTGTTAATTTTAACTCAGAATATAATTTAGGTAAGATCAAAGAACGAAATCGTTGTTTAAAAATGCTGTTAGAAGATTTTAACAAACCGGAATTAGATTTAAGTTCCGATAGAGTCAGTGTAGATATTATAGGCGAATGTTATATTTATCTAATATCACGCTTTGCTTCAGATGCAGGCACAAAAGCCGAAGAATTTTATACTCCTGCTGCCGTATCAGCTTCACTTGCCAAGTTTGCTGCTCCGGAATCCGGCAATACAATTTTGTGATCCGGCTTGTGGCTCTGGTTCACTATTAATTAGAGCGGCTAAAGAAGTAGAGGATGATAATTATGCACTTTACGGTTAAGAAATGACTAATACAACATGGGCATTAGCACAGATGAATATGTTTTCGCATGCGAAAGGTGGAGTACATATTTTTATTGGGGTGATACACTAAATCATCTGGCATTACTTGAAAACGATAAGCTTATGGAGTTTGATATAGTTGTTGCTAACCCACCTTTTAGTTTAGAAAAATTGGGACATGAAAACGCAGCTAATGATGAGTATAATCGTTTTAAGTGTAGTATCCCTCCTAAAAGTAAGGGAGATTATGCCTTTATTTTGCATATGATTAAAACCACTAAGCTGCAGAGTGGACGTGCTGCTATATACTATAGTAGTACCGCACGGCGTATTATTTCGTGGGGGAAGCGAAGGTTTAATTCGTCAGAGTTTAATCGAAGATAATTTATTAGATGCAGTAATTGGTCTGCCTGCTAATCTTTTTACTTCAGCTTAGTATTTCTGTTGCTATTTTAGTATTTGATCGCTCAAGAGAAGAGAAAGGAGAAAACCAACAACGAAAAGATATATTATTTATCGATGCTAGTGGATTTTTTAACACAGGTAAAAAAGGGCAGAATTTTTTAGAAGACGAGCATATTAATAAAATTCGTTATATTGGTAGATATGAGAATGAAGAAGAAGTTAACATAGCAGAACTACAAAAAGAAATCCAATAACTCGAAAAAGATTTAGTAAATATCGTTCACAGCTGGATATTCATCTAAAAGAGCTTGGGGTTGTTAAAGGATGATTCAAGAGTACCCTTGGAGAGATAGCTTATATTTAACGTGGTAAGTTTTCTATTCGTCCAAGAAATGATCCTAGATATTACGGTGGTGAAATTCTTTTTATCCAAACTGGTGATATACCTAAGTCAAGTAGTTACGTTAGATATTATAAACAGACTTTAAACGAAAAAGGCTTAAAAGTAAGTAGATTATTTCCTAAAGGGACTATTGTATTAGCAATTGCAGCTAACATAGAAATTACTGCAATACTTGATTTCGATTCAGCCTTTCCCGATAGTATTGTAGGTATAACGCCTAAAAATAATGTTTATCATGCTGTTTTTGAAATGCCGGTAGAGTCAAATACGTAAAGGTAGTATACCTATATGTGATATTGTATTATTCGTTAATGGCATACCTTTTGTAGTAATTGAATGTAAATCGCCTATCGAATCATTAGATCAAGCTATATCTCAGCATATACGTAATCAAAAGTCAGATGAAATACCGCATCTTTTTCATTATGCTCAATTATTAATTGCTATAAATAAAAATGAAGCGAAATACGCTACTGTAGGCAGCTCGGACAAATATTGGAGATTTGGTGAGAAGAGGGAGAAAAAAACAAAATATCAATATTATAC
Organism: Rickettsia aeschlimannii; assembly: GCF_047973405.1. Taxonomy (NCBI): domain Bacteria; kingdom Pseudomonadati; phylum Pseudomonadota; class Alphaproteobacteria; order Rickettsiales; family Rickettsiaceae; genus Rickettsia; species Rickettsia aeschlimannii. Next base: position 82,009 of record NZ_JBFQGO010000006.1, on the reverse strand, counting down.
GTAATTTAATTAACAAGCCGTTAACTAAAGAGGTCAAAAATCTTCTTTAGGCTGGTGATTTTGCTACTTATAGAAATTATTTTGATAAACAACAATTAGCAGGTAGCGTAGAACCTACCGAACAAGATAAAGTACTTTATGCTCTATATCGCCCTGAAAGATGACTTGATTTAGTTAAAAATTTTTGTGTTTTTGATAACGATATAAGAAAAATAGCTCGTCATCATCAATTTTTCGGCACGCATGCAACTATAAAAAGGATAGGAGAACGTGAAAAGTATAACATTAGAAAAGGTGTGGTAATTATGGTACACGCAAGGTACGGGCAAATCTTTAACAATAGTAATGATTGCCAAATGTCTACTAAAATCCGCTAATCTTGCGAGTCCACATATCATAATTATAACCGATAGAATTGAACTTGACGGCAAATCGAAAGTACTTTTAGTACTTGTGAACTTGAACCTAAACTTGCAACTACATCGGCAGAGCTAATTAAATTAATTAGAAGCGATGTATCTATTATAACTACGGTAATTAATAAATTTAAAATAGTTCTTGAAGATTATTGTAAAGATTCTAACGATAAGATCTTGGTTCTTATTGATGAAAGTCATCGTACTAAATACGGTGATTTAGCAGATAGCATGCGAACTATTTTGCCTAACGCTTGTTATATAGCATTTACTGGTACACCGCTTTTAAAAGAGCAAAAAAACACTATGAGAAAGTTTGGTGGGCTAATTCATAAATATACTATAAAAGATGAAAAGATAATATGATTATACCGTTATTTTATGAAGGGCGTATTATTCGGCAATATCTTGAAGATGAATCATTGTAAATATTTTGATATGATTACTAATGGATTAAATAAAGAAGAAAAAGCAGCTTTGAAAACAAGATTCAGTCGCTCAAAGATGCTTGCTCAAACAAAGGAAGCTATTTATGCCAAAGCATTTGATATTTCAACGCACTATTTAAAAACGTTTAAAGGTCCGGGTTTAAAAGGTATGTTAATAGCTCCTTCTAGATTAATTGCCGTTCGTTTTAAAAAAATTTTAGATGATATAGGACAAGTAAGTTCTGAAGTTGTTATGTCTTCTACTGATGACCGGAACGGTTATAAAGATATTGAAAGCGAAAATGAAGTAGATAAATTTATAAAAAACATGAGGGAATAATATGGAGCAAAATTCAATAATAGAATTATTAAAAAATTTAAAAGTTCCGATGATCCTGAAATTTTAATTGTAGTTTCAAAATTACTAACCGGTTTTGATGCACCGCGTAATGTCGTTATTTACATATGCAAAGAATTAAAAGAGCATAATCTTTTACAAGCAATTGCTCGTGCGAATTGTCTATTTGAAGAAAAAGGGAAAACTAAAGAATACGGTTACATAATTGACTATGTAGGGTTGTCGAATCAATTAAAACAAGCACATCAATTTGAAAATTATGGTTTAAACAATTTTGATAAAGAAGATTTAGAAGATGCTATATTCTTTGTAGATGATAAATTGAAAGCACTTTTCCCTTTACTACAAGAGATTAAAAATATTTTTATAAATGTGCCTAACGATTTGGATTCTGAACAGCTTGAACAGCATTTAGCCGATGAAGCTATACGCAATAAGTTTTATTTCTTGTTGAATAAATTTAAAAATCTGATGTCTATAGCTTCTAATTCTTATAAATTTTATGAAGAAAAAGAACGAGTTAATTTACAATATGAATAAAATTTAATAAGCTCAAAGAGATAGTGGAAAAGCGTTATAAAGAAAAACTGGATAAAAAATATATACCGCTCAAATCATGAAGTTGCTTGATGAGCATGTTATTGCCGGTCATATTACTAAAACTGAAGCGGTTAACATTTTTGACGATGAAATGTTTGAACAATTTATCAAAAGGACAGATATCACGGTCATGGATGGATATGGCTAATCAAATACAAGATACTATTAAGGATTATATCAATATCGATCCTGCCTTTTATCAAAAATTTTCTATCCTTATAAATAACACAATAATACAGCATCATAATAAATGTTTGTCGGGATAGTGATCTTTTAAATAGAGTTAAGAGTTAAAAAAATAAGAGCTGAATTTAAAAATGATGTGCCAAGTGAACTCGGCACTAATAAAACAATAATAGCTTTTTATAGAAAATCACTTAGCTTCTTACAGAATCAAAAAGATCAAAATCAGCGTGAAAATGCCATTCAAATTGCTCTTGATACCTATGACATACATCATGAAGCAGAAAATAATTGTTCATTGGACAAAAAACACTTCCATTTTAAATGAAATGAGAAATTTACTTGATGATTATTTTTTTGATGTTGTTAAAAAAGAAATGAGGATTGACTTTAATAATGAAAATTTAAGTGATGTTGTGGAAAGCCTAATTGATTTTGCTAAAGATCATGAAGCTAAATGATTTGGCTGAAATAATGCAAATAGCGAATTATTGCATAATGCGCTATTGTAGAATTTTTAAGCTATCAATATTTATATAATATCTGTAGTCGTATTATCGTAATATTTTCCTAATATGTCTAAAGCGTTTTGGTCATAGTCATTTTGAACTTCCATATGCCATACCGGTTCATAATCGTGAGCTGCTAAAAAATGTTTTGTATAATGTTTTAATTCTCTCTCACCTGAGTTACCAAGTTTATATGAAAGTGTAATAAGAAATGGTAGGTTGATTTGTAGCTTTTTCTATTTTTTGTTGAATATAATTATGCTGTAATTCGTTTGTATTACCTATAATGTGGATATGAAATTTATGCGTCTGTTGTAAGTTATATAGCTCTGTTAGCTTTGCAGGTTCTATTTTGCACATAGCCATAGCATTCCAGCCTTTATCAAATACCTCATTATCTCGTATAGGATTACCGTTTTTTTCTTGTATAAGCTCATTCATTTTCTTACGAAATTTTGCGGTAGTTATTTTACCGTTTTTATACTGATCTATTATTCCGTTAGGTTTTTCTTCTTCTTGTGCCATAGTAGCAATATCCGGTATACTTAGTCTGCTGTATTCGCTAAATTTTATTATAGAGAGTTCCCTTTTGGTTAAAATTACCTGAGAATATTTAAAAACATGAGCTTTTATCATAGTGATTACCTATAAATTGTTAGTTTAGGGTAAAATAATGAGTTTAAAATCCGCTTGGCTTGATACGCCTCTTGGTTCTATGCTGGCAATTAGTGATACAGAGAGGCTTTATTTGCTCGATTTTGTTGAAAGTAAAGGATTAGAGTATAAAATTAAAAGACTTAAAATTAACACAAAATCGGCTATTACTGAAGATCGCACTAGACCGATTATATCAATTGAAGAGGAGCTTAAATCTTACTTTAGCGGTACTTTGCAAAAATTTAATACTCCTATATATCTTTTAGGAAGCGAATTTCAAAAATTAGTATGGCAAGAGCTAATGAATGTACCTTACGGTGAAACAAGAAGTTACTTTACCCAAGCTAAATTAATAGGTATGGAAAGATCTTATAGAGCCGTTGCAAATGCTAACGGTATGAATCAGTTAGCAATCATTGTTCCTTGTCATCGTATTATTAATAGCAATGGCAAACTTGGAGGATATGGTGGGGGATTACATCGTAAAAAATGGCTTATTGAACATGAGAGAAAATTTACAACAAATTAGAAATATTTTACTTGAAAATGCTACTATTCCTGTAGAACGTAGAACGCTATTCTTGAAAACTAGAGAAGGAGAGTATGGAGAGCATGACCGATTTATTGGTGTTACCGTGCTGACTTTACGTACAATAGCTAAAAGTTATTATAATTTGGATATGGAGGATTTAAGCCGACTTATTACTTCAGAATTTAATGAAGAGAGATTTTTAGCGTTAGCTATTTTGATTATGCAATATCAGACAGCACAAGATAAAGAGTTTTTGTATAATTTTTATTTAAACAATATAAAACACGTAAATAATTGGAATTTAGTGTATGCATCAGTTCATCATATAATCGGAGCTTATTTATGGGATAAAGAAAAGGATTATCTCTTTACACTAACAAAATCGGAAATTCTGTGGGAAAGACGAATAGCTATAGTTGCTACTTGGTATTTTATCAAAAATAATACATTAGATACGACTTTTGAAATAGCAAAATTATTCTTAAACGATAAACATGATTTAATGCATAAAGCAGTAGGTTGGGATGCTACGTGAAACAGGAAAAAAAGATGAAAAACAATTAATACAATTAATAGATTTTTGGGATCGCTATACTTTACAAATGCCAAGAACCGCAGTTCATTATGCTATAGAGAGATTACCACAAGAATTGTACAAAAAATATCTTTTAAAAAACTAGATTTATATTTAATCTATGCTAACATTTCATTTTAATTTATTAAGGGTATTATTATGCTAAAAACATTACTAATTAGTTTTATAACTTTAATTTGTGCAATAAGCTATGCTGATAACCAAACAGCTCAAAATCCTAATTCTACAAATTCTTCCTCTGATCAGCCCGATGATTTACCTGCAGAGGCAGCTGTTCACTTTGCACAGCCTTGGGCAAGACCTACAACAAATGTGCAAGGTAAAGTTAGCAATTCTGCTATGTATTTTACATTAATAAATAGTAAAAGTAAGAGTTATAATTTAGTGAATATATCTTCAGATAAGATAAGTGGAATAGAAATTCATCAAACAATTAATGATCAAGGTGTTAGTAAAATGGTAAAAGTGGATTATCCATTTTCAATTGCCGGTAATATTAATGTTGATTTTAAGCCCGGTGGCATGCATATTATGCTTTATGACCCAAAAGTAGATTTAAATGTAGGAGATGAGTTTAAAATAACCTTTTTCTTTGATGACAATACACGAAAAATAGTGAATGTTAAAGTCGCAAATGACAATCCGTATAATAAAACGGGGAATTGAAGGTTATTGTTGCATGGTTCACTCTTCTATGTCATGCCCGCAAAGGTAGGAATCCAGTAAAACCTATAAAAAACTTGTTTTTTTAGGTTTAATGTGTAATTTTTATATCAATATTAAGGTTATTTTTTCTGGATTTCGGCTTTTAGCTAAGAATGACATAGGAAACTATACACATGACCCTAGAAATTACCGGAAGTGAGTTAATTAAATCTAAACTTATAGATGCTCCTGAACGTTCAGGGGTTTATCGAATGTTTGACGTTAACAAGCAAGTTATCTATGTCGGTAAAGCTAAAAATTTAAAGAAACGCCTTACTAATTACATTAAAAGCGATTTAGATAATAAGACGCTTCGGATGATTGCAAATACTTATTTTTTAGAGTATATCATCACTAATTCCGAGGTTGAAGCACTACTTTTAGAAGCACAGCTAATCAAGAAATTTCAGCCGAAATTTAATATTCTTCTTAAGGACTACAAGTCTTTTCCTTTCATTAAGTTACGTTTAGATCATGATTTCCCGCAATTACTAAAATATCGAGGTAAAACTCTAAGTGACGGGAAGTTTTTTGGTCCTTTTGCCTCGAGTGCGGAAGTTAATACTACTTTGACCGAACTACAAAAAATTTTTAAATTACGTTCCTGCACGGATAATTACTTTAATTCACGTACTCGCCCTTGCTTACAATATGAAATAAAACGTTGTTATGCTCCTTGCGTCGGTAAAATAATCAAGGAAGTCTATAGAGACTTAGTAACTCAGGTTAAAGATTTCTTACAAGGTCGCACTAAAGAACTCCAAGAGAACCTATCTAGAAAGATGGAAGAGCTAAGTAGTCAGATGCGTTTTGAAGAGGCGGCAGAAATTAGAGATCGCATTAAAGCACTTAGTTATGTGCAGCTTAAGGCAGGGGGTTCAGATGTCGTTAAAGACGCAGATATAATCGCTATTGTGGAAAAGAACGGGAATTATTGCGTGGAAGTGTTTTTATATAGGGCAGGGCAAGCATGCGGTAATATTCCTTATTTTCCTACTTCTACCGAAAATAGTACCAAAGAAGAAGTATTAGAATATTTTTTATTACAATTTTACCAAAAACAACACGTGCCTGCGGAAATTATAATTAATCATGAAATTAATGATAAAGAGGTGATAGAGGCGATTAAGAAAATTAACAATATACTTCAGCTTAATATTACAGTACCTAATAAAGGTGGTAAGGCTAAATTAGTTCAAAATGCCGAGACAAATGCTTTATTTTCTTTAGAGCAGTATTTGAAGAAATTTGCAAAAAATCAAGAGATTATGTTTGAAATTAAAGAGCTATTTGGTCTTTCTGAAATTCCTGAAAGAATTGAGATTTATGATAATAGCCATATTCAAGGTAAGTTTGCGGTTGGAGTGATGGTAGTTACTGGTAAAGTCGGTTTTGATAAAAAAGAATATCGGGTTTTTAATGTCAATGCTCCCTCTCTCGTAGGTCATTCGCGCTTTCGCCGGAATGATGGCATAAAGAACTGTGTGGGTGACATAAAAGGTGACGATTATGAGATGCTCCGGCAAGTCATAATAAGGCGGCTTACAAGGTTAAGGCAAGAGCCGCATAAATTGCCAAGCTTAATGATTATAGATGGCGGCAAAGGGCATTTAGGCGTCGTTAAAGAGGTGATGGATAAATTTGAAATGAATATTCCTTTTGTTTGTATGTCAAAAGGAGTAGATAGAAATGTCGGTCTTGAACAGTTCCATGTGATAGGTAAGGAAGTATTTACTCTAGATAAGAATTTACCGGTTATGAAATATTTACAAATCTTGCGAGATGAGGCACATAATTTTGCCATAAAGAATCATAGACTAGGTAGATCACGTGCTATAAAAATATCAAGCCTTGACGATATAGATGGCGTAGGTGAAACTCGTAAAAAAGCATTACTGCATTATTTCGGTTCGTATAAAGCAGTATGCGATGCAACCATAGATGAGCTTGCTAAAGTAAAAGGTATTAACAAGTCACTTGCTGAGATGATTTTTAATGTTTTGCACAGAAAAAACTAATATTATAACTCATGAAAAACCTAGTTGTATGAGTCGCGATGTCATTCCCGCGGAGGCGGGAATCCAGTTACTAAAAAGTCTAGACATACTAAATTTAAAAAATTAAAAGCTCGATTTATCCAGTAGCTGGTATAATTAGCAGTAGTGCACCTGAGACTTCTTCAGGTATTCAAGCAACTATTAGTAAAAATATTGAAGCTCTGCAACATTTAAAGCCTGATGGTAGTTTTAGTATTAGAAAGTGGTTTACTGCGGACAAAGGTTGGTTATTTTTATAACTAGTACTCCTAATCAACGAGTAATGCTACGACCACTTATTGCTGCATGGATTAGCATAGCGATAAAAGCATTAATGAATAGGAACATCAATAATACTCATAGTAATATGTGGTTTGTGATTGATGAGCTGCCAGCTTTACACAAGATATCTTCACTCCCTATAGCTTTAGCTGAAAGCAGGAAATATGGTGGCTGCCGTTGTTGCATGCAGGCATGCAGAATATTCATCAATTAGAGGAGATATATGGTCATGCAGGAGCAGCTTCAATGCTTGATTTATTTGGCAGTAAATTTATTTTTCGACTGAGTGATCAGCAGACAGCACATAAATCAGCTTTAATGCTTGGTGAGCAAGAAATTATTGGAACTCAAGAGAATCTCTCTTATGGCGCTAACTCCATGCGTGATGGAGTAAATATGCATAGCTTAGAGAAAAGAAAATTATTAGTAATGCCATCTTAAATTATGAATCTACCAGATCTTACCTGTTATGTAAAACCTGCGGGTAATTTCCCAATTACTAAATTACCAATGAATTTACAAACTTGATTTAAATCTAAAAATATCAAACCATTTTAATGGCATTTTTAAAAGATTTCAATTGTTTGATAGGTGGATTTTACCTTATAAAGAAAAATCCTATTATAATGCCCCTTTAAATCGCTAATTTAGTATTACGAGTTTTAGAGGTAAGCTGTGTATAAAAAACTTTTTTGTTATTTCAGAATTTTTATAAATGATTTTTCAAACAGCAGAGTAAATTTTACAAGAAATATGTTTACTCTAAAGAACTAATAAAAGCTTCATCAAGACCGGTTACACTAGAAATTAAAGAAACATTACAACCTTGGAGCTAACATTTTTTTGCTATCTCTACTGCTTTATTATATTCCCCTTCAGCTTTTCCAATCTGGATACCTTTAGCTTCACCAACTTGTAAGCCTTCAAGAATGCCTAATTCTTTTCCTTCTTGTTGCCAATGTTCTGCTAAACTTCTCATAAGCCTTGTCCCTATTTTCGGATTCAACTTTGTTGATAATAAATTCTCTAGTTTTATTTTATCATCTTGCTCTATCTTCGTCAATGTATAATATAATATCATTTCTAGATAATCATAACCTATCGTTATTTTGGTTAATTCCGGTAATATATCTGATATTTCTTGCCATCTTTTTAATAATTCCCTCTCATGTATATGCTTGAGAAAAAATTCTAATATCCCTGACCATATCCTTTGTTTAAACTCTTCATCAGGAATTTCATGGACATTCACTAATTGGTAATCACTAATCCATAATTCTCTTGCTAATTTGTTATTAGCAAATAAATCCCACAAATTCCTTGCAACATTATATTTCTCCTGACCATTGAAAAATATCATCGGGTATTATTAATGGTAAAGTCTTAGCTTTAGGATTTTGTATTAAATATCGCTCACAAATATTAATCATAAGAGATAGAATCTTTTAAAGAGCTTTCTACAAAAGTGGTATTTTCCATTGCTAAACTAGGAAAATCTATTAAACTTTTAATATTTGGGGGCAAATGTGCATTAAAGAATTCATGGGCAACTAGAGGATTCTCTAGTGCCTTACGAAATATCTTATCATGCTTAGCTTTCTTTGTGCCTTTATCTGGATCACCCAGCAGATTTCCTTGTTCACTTATATATTTATATTTTTTAACTTGATAAAATATTATTACACTACACTCTAAACTCTTATTCCTTGATTTAGCTTGATCTCAGATACTTGCTTTACCGCACTTCTTATTTCTTTACCTATTTCTGAGCTTAGACTTTATATATTGCATTACTTGTTTATCTCTTCCTATGGCATTTAAGTAATCTTCAGGGACGAGATAGCTTTTGCCTTGAAAATCATGTATTACTATATCACAAAATTTTCTATCACCAAGATCATAAATTTATTCTGCATAATTTGTAAATCTTTCTGTATCTTCTGCTCTATTGCTGCTATGCAAATCTTGTTACTATAAGCAGTACAAGAATCTATACCTTTTTCTCTGTAGATTTGTAAAGCAGTATCGATATTTTCTGCTGTGCCAAACTTTGCTAGAGCTTTTATTTGCTGTTGCTGCAAATTATTTAGTCCGTTATTATCGTTATTTGCAAATTTTGAAAATAATAATTCTATAGATTTAATTTGTGATTTTCTATCATCACTTGTTTTTAAGGATGATTTAAGTTCTGTTACTTTACTAGCTGCTGTTAATTTTGCTATTTCAGGCTCTATAAGCTTGTTTATAGATTCTGCTCCTTGGGATTTTAACATATAATTAAAATCACCTTTTTCCGGTGGTCGTATTATTACCGTCGCTCCTTGCCTAATTAATTCTTCCTGAGCCTTAATTACAGTATTAACTGATACTGCGTCTTTGCCATCATTATCAGCAGCAATTATTATTCTTTCTCCTTTGATAGGCTCATAGTTCCTAATGTTACTTACACCTAAACTACAAAGAATTTTGCCTTTAATACCAGCTTCCCTAATACTTAAAAGCGGTCTCGAACCCCTCTGCTATAATCGTTACATTACTTGCTGAATTATTGCCATCTTTACTGACTTGTACGTTCCTGCTTTGTACGTTTTGTTGTTCATTATTTTTATTAATCTCAACAAAAGAGCCTCTGATTCTGCCAAATGAACGTTTATTAACCTCAATATCAGCTTTATTATTTGTGTCTTTGTTTAAATAAATTGATTGTCCACCGGTAATATTACCATCTTTATTTCTAGCAAAAGCAATTAATGCATGATAATATTGTTTACTATATCCCACATCATATTGGTTCTAAGATCGTTACTTAGTTGGTATCTTGTTTAATACTTCTTTAATTCCACGATGTTCTGATAAATATCTTTTTGCTATATTATTTGGCGTCATATAGATTATAGAATCTGATTTTTCATATAATTCTTCAGCTCTCTTTATCTTAGATATTTCAGCATATTTCGCTTGTTGATCTTGATTCTTAACTTTTTGGTCAAATTGCTCTTTTATCTTATCTTCTAATAACTTGCTATTGTTTGACACACCAACCATATTTTGTAAATATTTCTTAGCTTCTACAAAATCACAATTTTTTTCTCTTTGTACTAAGGTAAATAAATCTCCTCCCTCTCCTTTACTAAAATCATACCATCTGCCGGCTTTACTGCCATTTATCTTCATCGCTATCTTACCATCTTTCTCCCAGCGGAGTACTTGACTATTTGATAAATGCTTATTTGGACTACCAAGTAAGCTTCGTCCTATTTCTTCAGCTTTAAATGATAATTTTTGTTTTAATTCCAGTGTTTCTTGTTTATTAATAGAATTATAATCTATTTTTGTCTTTGCCATAATATCCTCTTGTAACTTAACACTTATTGTTGTATCTTGTTTATTACAATTCTTGAGGTTATAAGAAGAGCTTTTTCGCTCTTCTTGGGCTTTATGGCTTGTGGCAAGATTTGTGCTAGTACTTCCTAAGATCTCTGCTACTTTAGCAGGTGGCTCTAACTTCACTCTTAAGTGATAATAGTTATCATTACTGTGTAATCTATCCTTAATATCTTCTACACTACCCCTTTAAACCAATTACCTACTTTATCTGGCTATTTACCTTATCTGCTATTCTAACTATCCTTAATTCTTCATCTCGCACGCCTTTGGTAGTATAGTATTTAGTATTAGTGCCATCTTCATTATATAGTTTGATTAATCTATCAGAATTTAATACCTCCCTTATTAGTTTGAACTTCTCTGCTTCTTCTTTAATCTCTTTTACTGCTTTTTCTATATCGAGTGGTACTTTGTTTATGCAACAAGTACCAACCTCCTATTCATTCCTTTTGTACATAGTTGATGAATAATCATCATCTTTAATTTGTTTTTGTTGATCTTAGTTTTGCTGGTTCAGTTAGGTATAGGGATTATCTTAATTTTGAATGGCTTGTTATTCTACCAATATGTCAGACTTTACAAGCTTACAAGTTGTATCAAACATTAGTCTGTTTTAGAAAAAATTTATAGAATTTCCTAGCACTTATAGTTATGAAGTTGACTTCCATAATTTATTGATGATTCATAATGATTATAATAATCATGAAAAAACTATCTATATGGATAATCTCATAAAACGTAGATTAAAATTAGAACAAAAAAAAGCTCAAATTATTACTGAAGAAGCAAGACTTAAAATTCAAGAAAGAAAAGCTCGTACCCGTCGTTTAATTGAAATCGGTGGCTTAGTTGTTAAAGCTAAACTTGATGATTTACCCACTAACAGTTTACTAGGAGCTTTTGTTTCTTTAAAAGAAAAATTAATACAAAATCCTAATATCCAAGATCAGTGGACTAAAATCGGCAAAAGTATTTTTGATAATCACGAATTAAGATAATTTAATATTAATATCATATATAAAAATTTTTAATATTTAAATTAAGGAGTAGATAAATTGTATATCATCTGATATACTATTATATGGTATTTAAAACAGTCAAGTAATGATAGAATATATTAAACATAATGAAGGAACATTTACTTCATTAACAACAGAACAAAAAAAAGCTGTAGGATTATTATCAATTGGAACATTTTTAGAATATTTTGATCTGATGCTATATGTTCATATGACAGTTTTATTAAATGAATTATTTTTTCCTAAGGCAGACCCTCATACTCAAGCTATTTACTCTGCTTTTGCATTTTGTTCCACTTATGTGATGAGACCTGTTGGAGCCATAATTTTTGGCTTAGTTGGTGACATAATTGGTCGTAAAGCAACTGTAATTATTACTACATTCTTAATGTCGTCTTCATGTCTTGCAATGGCGCTTGTCCCAACTTATGCTGAGAAAGGACTCATTGCTACTGTGATAGTTATAACATGTCGTATTATTCAAGGTCTATCTTCTATGGGTGAAATAGTTGGAGCACAACTATACTTACTAGAAATAACAAAACCTCCTATACAATATCCTATTGTTTTAATGACATCAGTATTTGCTAATTTAGGAGGAATGACAGCCTTAGCTGTTGCATCTTTAGTCACCTCATTTGGATTTAATTGGCGTATAGCGTTTTTGCTTGGAACTATAATAGCAATTGTTGGAGCAGTTGCTAGAACTGCTTTACGGGAAACTCCTGAATTTGCTGATGCAAAACGTCGTGTTAAGAAAAATATTACTTTAATACAAAAAACTACAGATAATCCATTAAAAGATAATCTTATTTACAATGAAAGGGTCAATCTAAAAACAGTCTTCTTTTTATTATTAATATCATGTGGTTGGCCAATATGTTTTTATTTTACTTATATTTATTGTGGTGAAATTTTAAAAAATTCTTTTAATTTTACAGCAGAAGCAGTTATTCATCACAATTTTATTGTAGCAATAGTAAATTTTTGTGCTTATTTAATATTAACTTATTTAAGTTATATTATATACCCATTAAAAATTCTTAAGATTAAATTAGTAATATTTTTTATTTTTGCTCTCATTTGTCCTTATTTACTAAATAATATTACTACTTCTGTTCATTTGTTCTTAATTCAATCATTTGTAATGTTATTTTTTCTTAGTGCCAATCCAGCTATGCCAATTTTTCTAAAACATTTTCCAGTTTTTAAACGCTTTAGAACAGCAAGTATAATTTTTGCTTTATCGACTGTTTCCATGAATATTATTATATCTTTTGGTCTTATATATTTAACAAAATATTTTGGCCATTGGGGAATACAAATGATACTGTTTCCAATAATAATAGGATTTACACTTGGATTAAATTATTTCAATAATTTAGAAAAAAATAAAACATCATGTTTATTTTAGAAACAAAAATAGAAGAATTTATTTTAAATAATTCAGATCTAAAAGATGTTCATGCTGCGACCATATTTGCTTTTGATGATAAAAAATTAATAACATCATTTTTTGGTAAAACACGATCTGAATCAGGTAAGTCAGAAGAAAATAATAGCATTTGGATCAGTTTAGGATTTAAAAGTAATAATCATTATCAATGGACTACTCCAGAAAGAATCGTTTCACCGCAATATTTCCGTGATCATCATATCCCTCTAAAGCAAGATAATGGGATAATCAGTTGTGGAAATCCAGTAATTACTTTCTTGAATAATCAGTTACTCATTTTTAGTAAAATTGGACCTTATCCAAGAACATGGAGTGGAATATTATCTCGTTCTTATGATCAGGGATTAACATGGCAAAAACCAGAACTATTACATGGTATTCTAGGACCAGCACGTAATAAGCCACTAATTTATGAAAATAATATTTTATCTCCGTGTTCTCGAGAAAGTTGTATTGATGATTTTTCATATATAGAATATTCATCAGATTTACATACATGGAATTTAAGTAATCCTATATTACCATCTAACCCTCAAATTTTTCAAAAAGGTTACAGAGGTTTTATACAGCCAACTTTAGTTAGTAGTAATTTACCAAATAAAATCATAATGTTAGTAAGACCTAGAAAAACTGATTCCTTAATGTCTACTTACATACACAGATCAATATCCATAAATAATGGAATATATTGGAGTAATTTAGAACCAGTAAACTTATTAAACCCTGATAGTGCCATTGATGCCATTAATTTAGGTGATGATACATTACTACTTACATATAATCGAGTAATCAATAATCATAAATCACGAAATATATTAAGTGTAGCTACATCCTATGATGAGGGGTTAAATTGGCACCCTATCACTATTAGAAATTCTATCTATCCTGAAGGGGATATAGAATATAATAACATCCTGTCTGAAGAATATTCATATCCTGCTATTATTATGAGTCCTGATAACAATGAAATTCATGTAATATATACATTTAATAGAATTAACCTAAAGCATAAAGTATTTCAATTACTACCAAAATAATCTATTCTATAAATAATCAAGTAGTATGCTAAATTATATTTATAGCTTCAGTGTTGTGTTTAAAATAACTCCAAAAGTTATACTTAAGATTACTAGTTAATAATGTATTTTCGACTAATTTACTTTTATGTGTAATATTAAAACATAAGCGATAAAAGTGTTTTTCTAATGATGAAATTCCAAGGTAAGGCATCAAAACAATAAAACTTATTAAAGTTTCATTTATAATTTTTTTAGCTTTTTCAGGAGATTTAGCACCTATTGTCTGTATATTATGCAGTCTATCAAATAACTTTATCAGAAGTACATCATGTTTCTTCTCTTTGTATAACATCTCTACCATTTCAGCAGAACTAATCTTTATACCATTCTCCTTAATCCTCGTCAAATCCATTACTTGATTGGCTATATTCTCTCCAAATTCTTGTAATATTTTCTCCTTGGTAAGTTCTGTATCCTCTATAGTATCATGCAATATACTAGTTACTAGTATATCTGTTCTAAATAAGTAATCTGATATCATATATGCTACTTCTATCGGATGTGAATAAAATGGTTCTCCTGATTGACGCATCTGACTACCATGATATTTCTTAGCATAGTATATAGCTTTCTTTACCTCCAATACACCCACTGGTGGTACTTTTACTACACTATTTAAATATATTACTTTATCTAATAACTTCTTAGCATAAACACATATCTCAAAATTTGTTTGATAACCTTCTATCTTTTTCATTAATGCTTATTAATTATTTTCAATACTTTTTACCTAAATTTTCCAAGTAATCCTATATCTTTTGATTATATGATTATATATAACAGCTGTGATTTCTCCACCAGCATATAATCCAACAAAAAAGCCAGTTTTTTATACCTACCACTATGCTCATTCAGCAACATTGTTATCAATCTCTATTTTACCATTATCTGAAAACCTCATTACAGAGTTGCCTCATTATTTAGAGAACATAAGCAATAGCTCTATTCTTGGCACTTTTTTAAGTAGTATATTGATACAATATCTCCTGTTAACTCTGTTGGTTTTATAAAAAAGTTATCTTGTTGAACCGTAAAAACAAATTCATTATTAACAAAACAGTTATTTTATTGTTGTTTATCTTGTATACCAACATCATAATTATTGAGTCTTGTTAAACCATCTATTGGTATAATAGCATCAAAGGATTTTATTATTATTAGATCTCTTGCGAAACTAGAGTTTAAAGAATAAAAGTTAGTTGTAACTTCATATACTTTGATATTACATTTATAACTATGTCTATAAATCACACATTTTTCCCACTATATTCCACAATTTAACTGATACGTAAATCACCGCACAAATTGATTATACTGTCTGTCTGATCATCTGGTAACATTGTTTCTAAATTAATGTCTGCACCGCCTAATATGAAAGATTTTAAAATATTACAATTGTTAAAATCCATAATAATGTTTAATACTGTTTCACCACTATTAGTTTTAGCATTGACATCAGCACCATAGACCATTAGCAATGATACTAACGCTAAGTTACCAGACTCAACAGCATAGTGTAATGCTGTTAGACCATCATCAGTTTTAGCATTAACATCAGCACCATAGACCATTAGTAAGTATACTAAATCTGGGCTACCATAATCAACTGCAGAACATAATATTGTTTCACCACTATTAGTTTTAGCATTAACATCAGCACCATTTTTAGCTAATAATTTAGCTAAATCTAAGTTACCATTCTTAGCAGCACAGTGTAATGATATTACACCATGACAATTTGTAGCATTAGGATTAGCACCATGTGTGATTAATAATGGCACTGATTCTACACAGCCAAGTTGAAGTCCAAGATGTAATAACTGGTCCTTATTACTATCTGATATATCATTTATTCTCTTATTCAGCTCTGATAGATCTACTAATAAGGTTATTATAGGAAGCATTTGAGTAATGTTTGTGTTTATAGTAGTTGATAAAAATTCCTTTTGACCATATTGTTCCAAAACAACTTTATCGTTTATGGTAGCCAATAATGTATTGTATATTGTGTTAATTATACCTGTTTTTGGCGAGGGTGGCTTAAATATTGATCTGATATTGGAATCTTCATGTCTCTTTGTATAAGTTATAGTTGCCGGAAAAGCACATTCAGCTAATATTGGTTTGTAAGTGATGTTAATAAAAACACTATTATGTTCGAATAATAGATTACTTGCCGGAATCTGTACTACTGCTAAAGGTACTAATTCATATTCTAAAATATTACGCAAATTGAGATTTATATTTAGAGAAAAGTTGTAAGGTATAGTATCAGTGTCTTTTATCAAAAGTGATAAATTATTATTATAATACGTTATATATTCTGGGGTGGTGGTCCGAGACAATGTGCATGTTGTAGTGTTATTGACAACAAAATGAGTACTATGTTGAGTGTGGGTAAATGAAGCAAAAGTATTATAAGTACTCACGTTATTGATTATTTTACTGGTAATAGTTACGATGCTTATATCAACATTGAGTATGCTATTACTATAACTTAATGTAATATTACATAATATTACACTGACATTATTATTAGTACGAGATATATAATACTTATTTGCTTTATAAGTGTGATGTGCACTACCGTATTGTGTTTGCCTATGCATAGTGGTAGAGCGTATTTGAAGTTCAATATTACCTTTATTACTACCACCTGATATGACTAAATGTATTGATTGATATCCATTATTCTTGGGATATCTAATATAATCAACAAACTGTGATGTTATGGTATTATAATGTAGATGAATTAATTTAGAAAAATCGTAACATGCTTTTTTATTTGGTACAATTGCTCTAAAAGCCAAAATATCATTAAGTGCTGTAATATGGATATCTTTAACAAGTGTTTTTATCCATATAGAATACGGGGACTTAAGTCTGTAGCTTAGGCTTGCTTTTATATTTAGTTTTCTAAATATATTTCTAAATTGCTGTTCTATATTGTGAACTATATTATCTATGTCAGGATATAGCCAATTCATATAATGAAGAATTCTATTACGTTCTTCAGGATATTGAATCTTAAAACATAAATCTTGTAAAAGATAAGCAAGGTCATTGTGTGCTGTATATGATAAAAGATAAGGGATATAACAATTAGTGATGATCTCTGATATATGCTGAGCATCAGTATTATTATACTCAAGGTTAAAGATACTCACCTTATGTAATAATGGAACAAGCGAAGTTAATATTGCTGTTTCCTGTAGTTTGGAATTAATAGTTAATAACAGCTTATTGAAATGGATATATTGCTCAGCATATGGTTTATCGTGAGTAGTAGATAATTTATTAATAACATCAACTAGATATATAATATTATTATTAAAATGATTATAATCTTCTAGATTAAGATGTTGTATATTTTCATGTAATAGTACTGCTGTGAATGAGGAAGAATCTAGTTGTAATGCTTTTATAATGGTATGTATTTGGTCAGGATAGGTTGTTGTTTTATCAGAGCAGTATTGATAGTATAACTCTAAAGCTTGATTAATGCATGAATTATTGGTGATATTTTGATATAACATTATTTACTTAAGCATATGTGAGAGTGTTACAAAAAATTTTTAACCACACTATAAAATCTATATCCTGAAATCGTAATACTTTCATTCTGAAATAAAAATTTTATCTTGCAATACTCTCAGTACATTTAATTTTTTGTAATTTGCAGCTATATTTAAGCAATGTGTATATAATTGCCTTGCAACTCTCGGTACCTTGAGATAAGTAGCAATAGTTAAGAAAAATTGTAAAGTCTCTAAAATTGTTTTCCATCCTTTCTCAGGAATTTTAGCTCCGACTGTTTGTATATTATGTAATCGATCAAATAATTTAATTAATAGCAACTCTTCTTTCTTTTGCTGATATAATATTTTAACTATTTCTGCTGAACTAATTTTTTTATCATTTTTAACTCGTGTTAAATATTCAACTTGATTAGCAATCTTATGGCCAAATTCTTGTATAATCATTTCTTTAGTAAGTAACGTATCTTCAATACAATCATGCAATATGCTAGTTACTATAATATCTGTTCTAAATAAATAATCAGAAATCATGTATGCTACTTCTAAAGGATGTGAGTAATAGAATTCTCCTGTTTCTCTCTTTTGCCTGCCATGATACTTTTTAGCAAAATAAATTGCTTTTTTAATTTTATTAAGATCAACCATGTTCTTAGAAATCTTATTAATAAGAATGATCTTCGTTAATAGCCTTTTACTATATCCGCAATTTGATAGATCTGTAACTTTTATTTTGTCTAGCTCAAGATCTATACTTTTAGGTTTTAACTTTCCTATAATAGAATCTATAGTTTTTTGATGATTTTCTTGACTTCTTGCCATATATCCTTCCTTACTATAATTTACTTAAGTGTAACAAGTAAAGCACAATAATCAAGAAAATCATCATTATTAGTTAATGCATAATCATCAAAACCTTATCAATATCAACATTATGTATCATAAATCAGATCATCAAGAAGAGGTAACTTAATTGGTATATTACAGACGATAGTAGTACTTTTACCTTTTTCACTTGTTACTTCAATCTCTCCATTTAGCTCACCAATTAGACGTTTTACAAAACTTAATCCTGATCCAAGTCCCTTATATTGCATAGCAACATCAAATTTATCAATCTTTTCATGAAAATGTTGCCTGATTTCTTTAGACAGGCCCAACGCCACTATCATGCACCATAAATTGGAATACCATTTCTCTGTTTTGTTGTTCTGATTCTGATAATGCAGGACTAATAGCAAACATGTTCACTGTTACCACAACTTTTCCTGCTTTAGTAAAGTTAATAGAATTATCTATTAACTGCTCTAATATTGCTCCTATTCTATAAGTATCACTAATTATAGCATTTGTTAAATCATACTGAAAATTACAAGATAAATTTAATCCCTTACGTTAAGCTATTGGCATCGCTTTATCAATAATCTTATTTACCAACTGTTTTGGATCAAACTTATTAAAACTATAGGAGGTAATCCAGAATTATTCTGTAGATAACTAAGTATATTGTTATAATAATCCAGTAATTCTTCAGCACAACTTACCACACTAGCTAAATAATCCTTTTTTTTCAGGATGATCCTCTATTTCATAAAGGGCTGTTACTAATGAAAAAATCCCATTACATGGAATCTTTAATCCATGTACCATATTTTGCACCACATCTCTTTTAAATAACTCAGATTCTTTCAATTTATTATTTGCTTCTTGTAATTCTAATTTATATTTAATTATATCAGTATAATTTGTGATCGTCGAGTTAATGATATTCTCTTCTTGCTGATATGGTATTAATGTGACAGATATGGGAGATAATTGAAGATTCCAATTTGTTTTAGTAAGATTAGTAACATTATGATTATCTTTTTGTTGATTTTGGTTATTAATTGTCATAGCATTTCCTTGCTGTTAAAGTTAAGAAAACAGCTCAGAGGTTAAGTAGATAAAATTTTGTTGATTTGAATTTAGCCTCTGAACTAGAGTTGCACCACGGCCGCTCTTAACAAGGACAGATATCACCACAATTCTGTGTGAAGTACAGAGGATTTAAGAGCTTTTTTGACAGATTTTTATACAATTAGGCAAACAGCTGCACAAATGAAACAGTGCTAAATTAATATTGTTTATTATCTCAACTCTTTATCCATTACATATAAATCAAAATCAGCATTAATTATGCTATAAAAAACACCAAAATCTCTTGTAATATACAGTATTTTGCTGGTATTTAAGCCTATTTAATACTATAATTTATGGTATAAATATTTTAATCATAATTTCATGTCAGTAAATAACTCAAACAAGGCACAACCATTCTTACAATGGGTTGGTGGTAAAAGAAAAATTGCCGATCAATTAATTAAGTTTCTTCCATCACTACTAAATAATTACTATGAACCATTCCTTGGTGGTGGGGCTTTATTTTTTCAAATTAGAGATAAATTTAAAAATGCTATTTATCTGATATTAATCTAGAGCTAGTAACTAGCTATAACGCAATAAAGAAGAATCCAGATAAGGTTAGTAAATTACTAGACTCCTATAAAGAAAAACACTCTAAAGAACATTATTATCAAGTTAGAATTAATAATGACAGTAATGACCCAGCAAAGATTACCGCAAGATTTATCTATCTTAATAGATATTCATTTAAAGGTATTTACCGGATTAATATTGATGGCAAACCAGCTCAAACTTTCTCTGGTAGGAATTATAGTAAATCTGATATTGCCTTTAAATTAAAATAGTGTAGTCAGCTTTTAGCTGGTACATCTATTTGTGCTATGGATTTTTCTTTCATTGAACCACAAAAAGATGATTTTGTTTATTTTGATCCTCCTTATCATAAATCAGGTGAGAAGTTTTATACCAGATTACCCTTTGATGAAAATGAGCAAACGAGACTTAAAGATTTTGCTACAGAACTCAATGATAAAAATGTTAAAATAATGATTTCTAATAGGGACACTCCTTTTATTAGAAACTTATACAAAAATTTTAATATTAGTACTATTAAGGTTAAATATTCCATGCCTGAACACAATAAAATATCTGATGAAGTAGTTATTACAAATTATCAATTACCACAACAATTTAGTTATATTCAAACTTGATTAATTCAAAGCAATAATCTTGAGTTTTCAAAAGCTTCTTCTAGATCTTGCATATGACGATTCCTAATATAATAATCATTAAAAGCTGATATTGATTTAAGGATTATTTTCTTATTGATTATATCTTCCTTTACTACTACTAATTTACTCAATACCCCAAAATCAATATATTGGTTATAACGTTCAATAAGAAATTTCCGTACCCTGTACCATACTGAATTAGGATTTAATTGTTTGCTAAGCTGCAGTAGATAATCTTATTTTTCATCTTTAGTATTATTCTGCTTCGCTTCAAGCTCAGTAAATGGTATGATTTGCCTAATACTACTGCCGTAGATCATTTGTATTTGCTGTAGTATTTTATCTTGGATATATTCTGAAAGCGTAATGTTTTTAAGCAATTTTATTTGATAGCTATTACCTACTACCCCAATAAAGCAGCAACAGCTTAGTAATTCATAAGCTATATCAGGATCAAAAATACCGATGATTTTACGTTTTAACTGAGCTTGCAAGTTAGTATCAAGGCTGTTTTCTATCTTATCTAGATATCGCTCTTTAGTGTTGTTTAAGTCACTGGATTTAAACTGAAATGTAGCACTATTAGCTTTAGTAGTTTCACGTAACTCATGAGCTAAAGCTTTAGCCATATAGTTTAGTAACACTTTCTTATGGCCAAAATGGTGATTGGAATATTCTCCTGCAAGCTTTAAGAGTAATTTATTAATAAATTCCAGATTAAATTCACCCTTTGATTTTACTTGCAGTAAATCAGCATCTTCTTGGCTTAATGGATAAAAATCTGCTAATTTCTTTCTTTTGAACCAGCCTTTATGATTAACGGCATTCATTGCTACATTATTGCTATTTGATACTGCAACATCATATTTTTTAGAGATTTTATTAATAACTGTTTGTAGTACAGTATTAATTTGCGTAGCACCTGTTGTGATATTAGCACTAGATACACTGGTATTATCAGCTTGTTGTTGAGTGTTGCTTGAGCTTGCTGTTTTGAATTGTAAATTTGTTTCAAGTTGTTGTTCTTGTAACTGAGTTTGGTTATTATAATTAAATTTATTTTTTTCATTTTGAAAAATTGTAAATTTGCTAGATCTAGATTTATTAGATATATTTTTATTATTATCTATATATATTGTCTCATCCAAACTTTTTTGGGGTTGAGGCAAAATTTCTTTAGGTTTCACCCCAAAGTTTTTTGGAGTAGGTACAAAATTTTTTTCATTTTCAGATGGTACTTTGCTAGAAGCAGGTTGGAAATTTCTAGCTAGCTTAATACAAGGAGTATTACGGCATTTAATGCCATATTTCACGACTGTTGCTTTATAAACTTCAATAAAGCCGCTCTTTTTTAACTCAAGTAGACACTGTCTTATACTTCTTGACAAACACCGAGAGACTCTTAAAAGAAATCATAGGTTTCCTGAAGTTCATCAATGCTATTATTATGATAGATTTGCATGCGGAAGACTATTAGAAATAGTAACTGTCTTGCAGTCTTACTTAATATCTTACCATTACTCGAGACCAGATTACTCCATTCAGGAGGGATAAAATTACCAACAAAATTATAGAAGATAGTGAGATTATTATCATGCTCATCATGGATTACACAATCAGGAGTGAAATGTGAGCAGCATATAGTGTGCATAAGACCTCAACTTAAACATCAGGTTTAATCAAGGTAATAAGGCAATTAAAGCAGTATTTTTAAAAATGTGAGGAGCATATAAGCAGCATACAGAGTAGGGAGGTAAAATTAGTAGATTATGAAAAGCTTGGAGGTAAGGTGGTGGGTGATAGTGGACTTGAACCTCTGCCCTTTACGATGTCAACGTAATGCTCTAACCAACTGAGCTAATCACCCTTATAATTTTTTTAATCTTTATGTAGTTTTGGCTTTATATGGACCTTATAATATTTACAATTAAGATAAGTGTCAATTGATTAGTTCAAGTTATATGTTAAAAAGATTATATTGATAAAAAATAGTTGTATAATATATCAAATTTGATATATTATACATATGACAAAGTGGATTATAGAATTTATCAATAATGCTGCAGAGAAAGAAGTACAGAAGCTTACTTATATGATCTACAAGCTGATTTTTTACATCTATGTGAACTGTTTATTGAGTTTAGTACACATAACGTATGGATGCCCTACACAAAAAATATCGAAGGCAAGCTTTGGGAACTATTATTTAACTATGGATAAAAAAATAGTTATATTGCATACATTTATTAAAAAAACAGAAAAAACTCCTAAAACAGCCATTTCAAATAGCTAAAACTTAAGATTAAAGGAAGGTTTTAATGAAAAACTTTGATGAATTTAAAAAAGAGTTATTATCAAATCCTGAAGTAAAAAAAGCTTATGAAGAACGAAAAATGGAATTTGAGATAGCAAGCACTTTAATAAAGGCTCGTCTTGCATCTAATATGACTCAGGCGGATGTTGCTAAAAAAATGTCTACTTCTCAAGCTCAAATAGCAAGAATGGAAAGCGGACATCATATTCCTAATTTCTTAAGCCTTCAAAAATACGCTAAAGCTGTAAATCAAAAAATTAATTTGTTGATTACCCCATAGGGTGTACTACTACTAAATCTGTATGTAGTTTTTAACCCTTGTTTTTTTAAAAAATTCATTAATGTACTAGATTTCAAGCTTTATTTCCATTATTTATAATATTTTATTATTTAGTCTATAATTTTATGGTGGATTTAAAAACTAAAGCCTTTGATATTTCTCAAAATTTCACTATTTCTCTTGACGGTCCTGCTGCTTCAGGTAAAGGGACTATCGGTCTAATACTAACCAAGAAATTTTCTCTTAAATATTTTCAGTCAAGTATTGTTTATAGGCAACTTGCGTTTGACTGTATTAGTCAAAAAATAGATGTCACTGATATAGATGCGGTAATTGCTTTATCTAAAGAATTAAAACTCGACAATAATTTTGACTTAGAGAATGAGAATATAGGAAATATAGCATCGCAAATTGCCGTAATAAGTGAAATTAGAAATAATCTAAACAAATACCTGATTAATCTAGTAAAAACAACACCTAGAATGATTATGGAGGGTAGGGATATAGGCACTGTTGTTGCACCTGACGCCGATTTAAAGATTTTTATAACCGCAAATCCTCAAATTAGGGCTGAAAGACGATATAAGCAGTTGCAAGCAAAAGGAAAAACATGTATACTCGATGAGATTTTACGGCAAATAATTTTGCGAGATAAAAGAGATAAAGAGCGAAAAGCTGCACCGTTATTACCGGCTTCAGATGCTTTAATTATCGATACTTCAAAGCTTTCAGCTATGGAAGTCGTAGAAGAAGTAACAAATTATATAAAGAATAAAATAACTTGAAAAAGTGCTAGGGTATTTTATTCGATTTTATGGCGTTGTTGCATGACATAGAACGCTTTTTTTAGTCATGCAAGAGCCTCCAATTTTATTAACCTTTCAAAAAAATTTTATTAGCCTAGGCACTTTAGCTAATATTACGAGAAGAATATGTCAATAAAACTAAAACAACGATTTGTTCCACAACTTGCAGCAATGAATCACGAATTTGAAGAAGATTTCTCTAAAATGCTTGAAACCGTTGATACAAGTCATATAAAAGAAAAAACGGTAGTTAAAGGCCAAGTAATCGAAATAAAAAACGATATGATTATTGTTGACGTTGGATTAAAAAATGAAGGTAGAATACCTAAGTCTGAATTTTTAGCTTTACCTGAAGTTGGGGACGTAGTTGAAGTTTTCATCGAGAAAATTGAAGGACGTAACGGCAAAACGATATTGAGCCGTGAAAAAGCAGTTAAAGAAGAATTATGGGGACAACTAGAAATCATGTGTTCCAAGGGCGAATTTGTCGATGGTACGATTTTCGGTCGTGTAAAAGGAGGCTTTACCGTGGATTTATCCGGTGTAATAGCATTCTTACCGGGAAGCCAAGTTGACGTTAGACCTATTAAAGATCCTACTTCTATAATAAATATCAAGCAACCGTTTAAAATTTTAAGTATGGATAAAAAGCTTGGTAATATAGTAGTTTCAAGAAGAGCTATTTTAGAAGAATCACGTTCCGAAGCTAGAGATGAGATGCTATCTAAAATTAAAGAAGGCATGGTATTAGAAGGAAACGTAAAAAATATTACTGATTACGGTGCGTTTATCGATCTTGGAAGTGTTGACGGTTTATTACATTTAACCGATATTTCTTGGCGAAGAGTTAACCATCCTTCAGAGGTGTTAGAATTTAACCAAAAGGTTAAAGTAATGGTTATTAAGTTTGATGAAAAAACCAAAAGAATATCACTCGGTATAAAACAACTTGATTCTAACCCATGGGAAGCAATTAAAGAAGAATTCCCCGTCGGTAAACAAATGACCGGTAAAGTTACAAATTTTGCTGATTACGGCGTATTTATAGAATTAAAAGACGGGCTTGAGGGACTTGTTCATTCAAGCGAAATTAGTTGGTTAAAATCTAATCAAAATCCTAGAAAAACACTAACTATAGGACAAGAAGTAGAATTCGTAGTTTTAGAGGTCGATACTGAAAAGCATCGTGTTTCTTTAAGTATTAAACAATGCCAAGAAAATCCTTTAATAAAGTTCGCTAAAAATAATCCTGTCGGTACTATAATTAAAGCACCGATTAGAAATATTACGGATTTCGGTATTTTTGTTGCACTCGGTAATAATATGGACGGCATGATTCATGAAGGTGATATTAGCTGGGAAGATAAAGGAACGGATCTATTAAAATCATATAGAAAAGGTGACGAAATAGAATGCAAAGTTCTAGCCATTAATATTGAAAAAGAACAAGTTAGTTTAGGTATAAAACAATTGTCGCCAAATCCATATCAAGAAATCAGTGATGAATATAAAAAAGGCACAATAGTTAAAGCCCTTATAACAGAAGTTAAAGATGAGGGACTCGAAGTATTATTAAACAATAAAGTAGCAGGTTTTATTAAAAGAACTGAACTATCGGATAAAAAAGACGAGCAGAAGCCTGAAATGTTTCAAATAGATGAAGAAATAGAAGCAAAAGTTGTTTCTATAGAGAAATCAACCGGTAGAATTTTATTATCGGTAAAAGCTCATAAAATAGTAGAGCGTCAAAAAGCTCTCAAAGAATATGGTTCTAGTGATAATACTACCAATATGGGAGATATACTTGCTAATGCTTTAGAAGATAAGAAGTAATAATCTATAAGTCATTGCGAGGAGAAACTGTAAGTTTCAACGAAGCAATCTCAGGAGTTCTATGCTACTTCATGAGATTGCTACGTCAGTTATTAAAATAACCTCCTCGTAATGACGAAAAACTATTTAATTCATCAATCTCAGGAGAAAATATTAATGTCGTATGTACCGATAGTAATTGAATCAACATCACGCGGTGAACGTGCTTATGATATATATTCAAGATTGCTAAAAGAACGTATAATCTTTGTATGTAGTACTGTTGAGGATCATATGGCAAACTTAATTGTTGCACAATTATTGTTTCTTGAAGCAGAAAATCCTAAAAAAGATATATATATATATATCAATTCCCCCGGAGGAGTTGTAACCGCAGGTCTTGCGATTTATGACACAATTCAATATATAAAACCTAAAGTTGCTACATTATGCATAGGTCAAGCTTGTTCTATGGGTTCACTTTTACTGTGCGGGGGCGAGAAGGGGATGCGTTATAGTTTACCTCACAGTCGTATTATGATCCATCAACCGTCAGGAGGTTATAAAGGGCAAGCTACCGATATAGAAATCCACGCTCAAGAAACCCTAAAAATCAAAAGGTTACTTAACGAATTGTATAGTAAACATACTGGACAAGAGTTAAAACATATTGAAAAAAGTATGGAACGTGATAATTTCATGTCACCGGAAGAAGCAAAAAAATTTGGATTAGTAGATAATATAATTTCTTCTAGAGATGCTATGGCATTGTTAACAAAATAAAGATTAAATTTTATAAAAAAATCTTATAGATTTAGTTTTATTATTATAGTATAAGAGAATTAATTTGTTATAGTCAAGTCAGTGGGATTTGTACACCAGGAGCTAGGAGTTAAGCCTAACTAATAGGAGAACGACAAGTGACGATGCAGGCAGATCCAAATCAATTGACTATATTGGGGTCATAGCTCAGTTGGTAGAGTGTTTGAATGGCATTCAAAAGGTCGGGGGTTCGACTCCCCCTGGCTCCACCATGTCTTATTGCTATTTTACCCCACTTTCTACTTCTCATTTTTTGCTTTTTTTAAAATGGCTAGAAATGCTACATATAAAACTATGGTGGGATAAGGATATAGAATGGAGTTTAGAATTAATCGAACAAAAATACTCAAGCTATGTTAGAGGGTATAAGCTAGAAAATAATGAGCCTAAAAATATACACGCTTACATTATAGAAGCAGACCGTACTCCTATGAGATGGATACATCCAAATTTACAATGCTTATGATTTTGAGTGTTCAGACCCATTAATAAACTTACCTTCAAAACTTACAACACTTGATTATTTCTTTAATGCTTAGGCTCTGTGGACATTTAATAAAATAATCATAATTATGACTCTTTTTTGCTACAAATTATAAGATTTTTTTTGAAATATGAATAACTATTCCTTCAAAAATCTTACTAATTTTCGCTAAAAAATACTTCAAAATAAAAAATCAATTAGAAATCTTCACAGAACCTAGATATATTAATATAGATTAAGTGTAAAAAGAATTAGTGAGAAATGCTAAAAGATCAGAATTTAGATATAGAAAGAAAACAAGACCATATTGAAATTAATCTTACGAAAAACGTTGAATCTAAACTTAAAAGCGGTTTTGAATCTATTCAATTTATTCACAATGCATTACCGGAAATTAACTACGATAGCGTAAATACAACTACTACTTTTCTCAGAAAATCTTTACAAGCACCTATCCTAATTTCTAGTATGACCGGAGGCACGACTAGAGCTAGAGATATTAACTATAGACTTGCACAGGTCGCTCAAAAAGCCGGTATTGCTATGGGGCTTGGCTCTATGCGGGTTTTGTTAACGGAACCGGATACAATCACGACATTTGCAGTAAGGCATATAGCTCCCGATATCCCTTTACTAGCCAATATCGGTGCAGTACAGCTTAATTACGGAGTGACACCTAAAGAATGTCAGTATTTAGTGGATGCTATTAAAGCCGATGCCTTAATTTTACACTTAAACGTGTTACAGGAACTGACTCAGCCGGAAGGTAATAGAAACTGGGAAAAGCTGTTACCTAAGATAAGAGAAGTGGTTAATTACCTCTCTGTTCCGGTAATTGTTAAGGAAGTAGGATATGGTTTATCTAAAAAAGTTGCTGAGAGTCTTATTGACGCAGGGGTTAAGGTTCTTGATATTGCAGGGAGCGGTGGGACATCTTGGAGTCAAGTAGAGGCTTATCGTGCTACAAATTCGTTACAAAACCGTATAGCTAGTAGCTTTATTAACTGGGGAATCCCGACTTTAGATTCTCTAAAAATGGTGCGGGAAGTTTCAAAAGATATTCCGATTATTACCAGTGGCGGATTAAAATCCGGCATTGACGGTGCAAAAGCAATTCGTATAGGAGCTAATATTTTTGGACTTGCCAGTCAATTTTTAAAAGCGGCAGATACTTCTGAAAGCTTGCTTTCCGAAGAGATACAATTGATAATCGAGCAGCTTAAAATTACCATGCTATGCACCGGATCACGCACTTTAAAAGATTTAGCAAAAGCAGAGATTAGGTTGTAGTAAAATTTATATTCATAATATATTGGCACCAAATTCAAAAATAACTTATAATCACTCATTTGAACAAGTTTAACTTCTTCAAGATAATTACCTTTGGTAAATTCGTTAATGACTTTCCGCCCAAATATTAATGCCGGTTTATTTTCCTTCCCATAATCCTTTATGCATTTGCCAAATTTGCTTAGCTACTTGCCTACCAACTCCTTTATTTTGAAATCTTGCTATAATAAAAAATTCCCCCATATTCCAATCGATTTTATAATGCATTCCAACCTTATTAAGCAATATAAAACCTGCTATTTCGCCATTTACTTTAATTCAATAGGCTTTCCTATCCGTTTCTATAAAATATTTTTTGTAATCATCAGCTTCATATAAACCATCTCGTGGCAATGTCCAATCATACTCATCTGATTCAAACCCACAATAACTCGATATATCATATATATAAAACCGTGCCATATTTTGGATTAGAGGGTAATCAGCAACGGTTGCAGTGGTTAAACGTATATTCTTTACAGATTCATTCTTCATAACTCTTTTCTTAAATATAATTTAGCCATTTCTCCAGAATTATGATAACCTAGCACTTCATAAAATATATGCGTACTGTCCTTTAGCACGTCGATAACTAGAAGTAAGATCAACGATTACGGAGCTATATTTTTTTGCTATTTCTTCTAAATATTCCATAAGCTTTTTACCTATTTGCTTTTCCCGATAATTCTCATCAATAACTAAAGATTCAATATGAATTCTAGTTTTATCTGAGACGAAAAGCAGCGATTTAGACCAAGCAATAAATCCAACTATTTTATTATCTAAACTAGCTAAAGCAACACACCATATCCCTCACGATTTATAAAATTCTTAAAACGTGCTGTTAATTCTTCTGAACTAGAAGGATAGCCAAGTTGAGCCATCAAAGGTAAAATATTTGTAATATTATCAGGAGTTGCTAAACTAATATTTACACTACTCATAATTATCCTTTTTCTCTTCGTTTCTTTAACATAGCTAAATCTTTTGGACTAGGTAAATAGCTTTTTAATTTCGTAGTAATTCTTCGGTTAATTTAAATTGTGCTATTCCTATAGGTTTTTGCAAGCTTTCTATAGCGTATTCTACTGTAATATTTCGTTTTTCTTCACATAGAATTACTCCAATTGTAGGATTATCAGTGTCATCTTTAATTTTATGATCTACTAAATTTAAATAAAAATTTAGTTTTTCTGCATATTCCGGTTTAAATTTACCTGTTTTTAATTCAATAACAACATAGCATTTAAGTTTAACATGATAAAAAACTAAATCTAAGTAATAATCCACTCCTTCTAATTCTATATGGTATTAATTACCTATAAATGCAAAATCTTGACCGAGTTCTAATAAAAAATCCTTAATATGTGCATCACGTACTGCTTGGCCATGATAAATTAAACACGTGCTCTACTGAAAAAAATAGTAATAAAATGTTGAAAGCTTTTAAAGCTGCTTTCTCTCCATATTAATCTATGAAAATTTATGTTTTTTCAATAAATATTTAAAATTTTCTATACATTCATATTTAGCAATTTGATGCCATATATCACTGACTTCTTTTTTCCATGATGAAGACCATTCGCCTTTAACTATATTTCGCACAGAATTTAAATATTCTTTTTTTCTTCAATATCCATATTAGGCAAAAGATCACATAAAACTTTGTTTGGATAATAGTCTGTTAATACTTTTTCTGAATTGAATTTGAAGACATCAAGACTGCTTGTTAAAGGATTAATTAATACAAAACCTCTACGACCTAGATGTCCTACAATATGATCATTTAAATCTTCGTCCAGTGCTAAACTCGGTACAGAATATCCTTTTAAATATGGCTTTACAAATTCAAGGTCTTCAGAAGCAGAATGTTCTACTACACTTAATAAATATAAAAGCATCTTTTAGAGTTAATTCTTCAATTGGCGGAGCTTTAATATTTTTATACAAAAATGTATCTATTAAAATACGTCTTTTTGCTTCTTCTTCAGTGTGTTTTTGCTGTTTTATAGCTTTCTTACAATTATCACATGAAACAACTAGAGTTATTGTTACGATTACATATAGGACCCAATAGAGTAAAACTCGTTTCTCCATAAACATAGCTATAATAATTTCTACTCTTTAGCTTAATAACTAAATTTGTATCTCGGCAGTATTTACAGAACAATTTATGATGCGTAACAAGCAGAAATAAATTAACTAAACTATTGGGAGATACGTTAACATTAAATTCTTCTAATAAATTAGCTATTTTCTCATAGTTATAATAACGTTTTATTAAATCTTTAATTTGTTCTTCTGTTAAATGTGATAAATCCTTATATAACTTAATATAAATTAACTGATTATTAGGTATATAATTGTAACTTATAAAATAATAGCTGTAATAGAACAAATAATATAAATACACAACTATTTTTATTATAAAAGTAAAAATAGAAATCAAAAGACTATCAATATGAGGTAATTAGTAGACGATAAGCTTTGTAAAAAGCTTTTAGACTTTATAAATGTAATAACAAATGCATATGAAACTTAAATACTCGACAGTGGAAACCTTGATTACTATTTGGCTTTCCGGTTCGATAAACTACAAAAATTGGCTAACTGTCCAGACTAGAGCGTGGTACGTTAGTATTACAGAAAAAAGATATTTTTGTTTAGGTACAGTTGATGGTAATATTTTAACAGTCCTTTTTACGTTCCGAGATAATCATATAAGAATTTTTAGAGCAGGATACTGGCGTAAAGGTAAGAGAGAATTTATGAGCAAGAGAATAAAATATACTGACGGGGGAATAGGGGAAGTCAAAATAGTAAAAGATTTCTTGCCGCACCCTAGAGAACTTTTATTAAAAGATGATTCAGTAAAAGTAACCATTTCTTTAAGTAAAGAGAGCGTAGAATTTTTTAAATCAGAAGCAGCAACTGCACATGTTCCTTATCAAAAAATGATTAGGATTTTACTAGATAAATATACTAAGTATTATAAAGAAAATAAACGAGCATAACATACTCTTCTGCTTTTAAGAATTGAGTTTGTTATCAAATGGTGAGTGTATACAGCTCTTATACTTAATAAGTGAGTACGTGAATTCATGAAGATAACAAATTCAATTCTTAAAAGCAGAAGAGTATACCATAAACTGAGCTGGCGGAGAGAGGGGGATTCGAACCCCCGACACGTTACCGTGAACACGCTTTCCAGGCGTGCGCCTTAAACCGCTCGGCCATCTCTCCAAATTTTTAGCATTGCCTATATGGCTTCCTATGTCATTCTCACAAGGTATTGATGTTGTTGCATAGAGTAAAAAGCCTACTCGATATCATCCCAAAAGCAAGGGGCCAAAAAAATAAACCTATACCGGATTCCCGCTTTCGCGGGAATGACATAAAATGATCTATGCTGCAAAAAGCCTTTAGTCGCTTGCAATGACGACTCGGGTATCCATACGACAAAGCTAAGACTTATTCTGAGAAAAAATATTATTAGCTTCTTCTAGCTCATTTTTAGTATTAACACCAACAATTAAATCATGATCAGTAGATAATAAATATGAAACTTTTTCACCGTGATTTTTACATATTTTTACTATTTCAGTTAAATAAACTTCCTTATGACCATTAGTATTAGTAGCAAATAAAGGTAAGTATTTATTTAAAATTTCGCTACTGAAAGCCATAATACCTGAATTACAAAGCTTTATGTTTTTCTCTTCTTCGCTTGCATTTTTATGTTCGATTATCTCTAAAAATTCACCATTTTTATCAGTAGCTATTCTTCCATATTGAACCGGATTTGCTCTCTCAAAGCTTAAAGTCACTAATGCAGAATTAGTAAGGCTTAAATAAGCTATTAATTCATGCATAAGTTTTGGAGTAATAAGAGGATGATCGGCGTATAAAACTAATATTGTTTTATTTTTATTAATTAAATCTATTGCTGCATAAGTAGCATGAGCTGTGCCTTTAGGTTCTTCTTGCAGTACAAAGCGACACATATTTTCATAGGGCGTTAAATGTTTTTTAAGTTCTTCTGAATAAACTATAATTACATCATTTGTGACGTTAAGCGAATTCTTTAATACCGTTTCAAGCATTGGAACTCCACCGACTTTATGCATTACTTTCGGTAAATCGGACTCCATTCTAGTACCTTTACCGGCTGCTAAAATAATTATTTGATAATTTGCATCGTTATAAGTCATGGTTCTCCTTGTATTATTTCGTAAACATCATCAGATAACTCATAATTCCCAAAAACTCTTTGCACATCATCGCTTTCTTCTAAAACTTCCACAAGCTTTAGTAATTTTTCAGCTTTTTCCTTATCATCTATAATTATTGTATTTAATGGGATCCAGCCTATATACGAATCTTCAGGTATGCCGTATTTGCCAGTTAAAAATTCTAGAACTTTAGAGAAATTTTCAATATCCGTATAGATTGTATGGGTGGTATCATCGGATATAATATCATTCCCCCCGGCTTCTATGGCTGCTTCTAAAACATCTTCATTAGATGCTATATTTATTGGATACTGAATAACTCCGCAATGGTTGAATAAATAATTGACACTACCGGTTTCGCCTAAACTCCCACCATATTTAGTAAAACTAGAGCGTACTTCTGCAGCAGTGCGGTTTTTATTATCGGTTAAAGCTTCAACTATTATAGCAATACCATTCGGTGCATAACCTTCATATCTAATTTCCGTATAATTTTCGGTATTAGAAGAATCATTAGCACTATTAATAGCCTTATCTATTCTTTCTTTAGGAAGATTTTGACTACGTGCGGCGGTTAAAGCGCTTCTAAGACGTGGATTATTTTCAGGGTTATTAGAAGAACCGGTTTTAGCTGCAGTAACTATTTCACGAATTAATTTAGTGAAAACTTTTGCTCTTTTTTTATCTTGAGCCCCTTTACGATGCTGAATATTTTTGAACTTTGAATGACCGGCCATATTTATTTCTTTGTCTTTCAAAAGTAATATTATATACTCTGAAGTAAAATGAAAAGCAATATACGAAGGTCAACTTGAAAAAGAGCAAGAAGTCTGCAAACCGAGGAGCGGAGCATATAATAAACACTCAGCACCCGAGGACTTACAAAGACGACGTAACTAATTTTTCAAGTTCATCGAGTATATTCTTTTTCTCCAAAAACGATTAATTAACCTTGTTTTGCTTTAAATCTTTTATTCTTTTTATTTATTACAAAAATTTTGCCTCTTCTTTGAACGATCTGACAATCTTTATCACGTTTTTTTAACGATTTTAATGAGCTAACAACTTTCATAAAATATACTTTTACATTTAATTTGGATTGATAATAAACATTTTTATTTAATCAGTCAATTAGGTTCTGTACTCTTGTAATAGAATAATCATAATTATGACTATTTTTAGCTGCAAATTATAATTTTTTGAAATATGAATAACTATTTCTGCAAAAATCTTATAATTTTTGCTAAAAAATATCTCAAAATTATAATCATTAATCAAAAGTGTACAGAACCTAACAATTTAAAGCATTTAAAAAATAGCATGCTTAGTGGTTTTTAAATATAAATTTAACCAATAATTACAAAGTGATCAAATTATGAATTCATTGTATAACTTTACTCAAGAAACTATAAATGAAATCAAGCAAAATGGAAGAGAATGGAGTTTAGACAAACCATATTATGATGAATTTCTTGTTGAATTACCGAAATTAGTTCAAAAATTTGATCTATCTGAAATAATTACAAAAGTAGATTATCCAGGTAAATATGTATCCATATTTAATGCAGTAGGGGAGCTAGCATCATATGCTCAACTTGCTAAATGGGCTGAGAATGCTATTAAAGATGAGCAGCAAGGTAAAAATGAAAAAGCTAATAATCAATGGAAAGCTATAAAAGCAGTACTAGAAGAGCATGCTAAAACATCAGGTATAGATTATTGTAGTTTAATAAGAGAAGAGGCTGGGAAAATAATAAAGGGGCAGCACAAGGCGATCAGATACTGAAACTTCTTTTAAACAAAGTATTGGCTTAAGTATAGATGAGCTGAAGATAGCTAAAATCATAATAGGCGAAGCAGATAAAGGAGAATACGGCTTATACGCTATTCCAAATAATTATAAAAATAATGAAAATGCAAAACATGCAGCTAACGAACATAAAAAATGGTATGAAAGTGTAATTAAAGATGATAATTTTTCAATGTTACAAGCTTTAAGCTATAGTGTGGATACAAGCTCTATATTGCAAGAAGAAGATCTAATTGATCTATCTGAGGATGATTCTACTATATCTCCAGAAATGTCAAAGGAACAAAATAATCTTAACGATCAACAACTTGTAGCTTTGGTTCATCAAGCAACTGCTCACGCTAACAGAGAGGAAATACCACATATAGAACCTTCTATTAGTTCTAATAGAGGAGAGAGCGGTACAGAAGATACTATTTTAGGTATGCAAGCTGGATTTAGTAACATTAATTAATGCCGGAGTGCAAGCTTTAGATGGGACTCTACTAATCCTCAAGATGCTCAAGGTAGCACTGCTGAAGACTTTGTAACATAAGTAAGTAATCTTTTACAAGCGACAGGAGGCGATATTAATAATTTGTTGGATATGGTGTACCCGATATATTAGGTAATCCTCAAAACACTAATGATGCTGCTTGGGATTTAGATTAAATCCTTACCTCTTAAATGCTATAACTTCCCTTGCTTCATAAGATAAGTTATGGTAGGCTAGTTTATCTTATTGTAACTCAAGTTATTTTAGCGTTGCCGGTATGGTTTGGGAATTATGCCAAAATTGTCATTGCGAGCAACTACAAGGAGCGTGGCAATCCAGCAAAACAATAAAAAAATCCTGCAAATCAGAATTTTTTACTGGACTGCTTCGTCAATTACTACGTAATTTCCCTCGCAATGACGTTAAAACCATACTACTCCTATTATTATCCTTTATCCTCTTCTCTAAGCCGGCTATTGCCGATCCTGAAATAGCTGAATCCTTTAAATGTTCAAAACTTTTTCCTTACTTTGAAAAAAAATTTAATATCCCATCTAATACGTTACATTCAATAGCTTTAAAAGAATCGGGAAAAAAACATACAACCCGTAAAATTAGAGTAGTATGGCCTTGGACGGTAAATGTTGAAGGAAAAGGCTATTATTTTAACACAAAAAGAGAAGCTGTAAGTTTTGTTAGAATAGAGCTTATAAAAGGGCGAGAGAGTATTGATGTCGGATGCATGCAGATTAACTTAAGGCATCATTCAGGGGCTTTTAATTCCCTTGAACAGGCATTTGATCCAAATAATAACATTCGTTACGGTGCAAAATTTTTGCGTTCAAAGTATGATCAGCTAGGGAGCTGGCACAAGGCGATAGCTCATTATCATTCGGCTACACATTCTTTAGGGTTTAAATACAAACAAGACGTAGTTAAAATAGCAAGTAATATGGCTCTTTATAAAGCATCCTTACATAGTTATCTAAATAATAATGAAGGGGTTTTAGAAGATACAATTCCAGTAAATAATAACAAAGTTCAAAAAAAATCACTTTTTAGTGGCAATAAAAGATACAGAAGTAGTATTATGATACCGGTTCCTGCTAAAATTAATTAATTCTATGAATATTAAATTAATTACATGTTTTTTAATATTAGTAAGTGCGGTAAAAGTAAATGCCGATTTTAACAATATTCAAGATAATTTTGAACATCAGGAAGAGCAACTAACAATAGAATTACCTTGGAGCGATTGTACCGAAATTCACAAATTATTAGAGGAAAAATTATCTTTTTCAGAACAACAAATAAAAAAAGAAAATAAAATTCATGAGAAATATAAACAATTTTATTTAAAACATAGTAATCCTACTAATTTTTCTATGCAATTTCTTGAGAAAAAATCTGAGACTAATGGAGTAGAAACTTTAATATCAGGTTTTTTAAAATTTTGTGAAGATAATTTTCAAACTCGTAAAAATAAATCTAATTCCCTAAATTATTATATTAAAAAACAACAAGACCAATGGTTTAATGATATAAGAAATGAGAATTACAAAATATATTATAGAAAAAAATACGAAGATAATATCTTTAGAAATAATTAAGGCAACTATATATCTTGTATAACCTAAATTGTTTCGATATAACAATTTTATATAAAATTGTGTTAGTATAGTTAAGTGTTAGATTTTAAAAGTGTTGTTGATTTATTCGAAAAATTACCTACTGAACAAAAGTGCATAAATTATTTTACTGATATACGTTGGGCTAACGGAGCTTATTGTCCGTATTGCGACAACCAAAAGATTTTTCATTATGCGGATGGAACGCATCACAAATGTTCGGTATGTAAAAAGCGTTTTAGTATCAAAGTCGGCACAATTTTTGAAAATAGTAAGATTTCTTTAAAGAAATGGTTTACAGCAATTTTGCAAGTTACTACGCCCAAAAAAAAGTTTATAATCGTTACAGCTTTCAAGAGATATTAATGTTACCCAAAAAACTGCATGGTTTATGCTTCATAGGATTAGAGAAGTGACTAAACTAGAAAGTTTTAGTATTCCTTTAAAAAGCACTGTAGAAATAGATGAGACGTATATTGGTGGTAAAGAAAAGGACAAACATCAAAATAAAAAAACTGACGGTACACAAGGCCACAGCACAAAGACAAAAACCGTTGTAATCGGCATGATAGAGAGAAAAGATAACGCTAAGGCTCAAGTTATAACAAAGGTTAATTCAAAGACCATAGAAAAAATTCCAATAAATAATATTCTAATAGGGTCAACTATTTTATCTGATGAATGGAGAGCTTATAAGGTATTAGAAAAGTTATATAATCATGAATATATAAATCACGACTTAGGTAAATATATAAAGAGAGTCTGTGTCCACAAACACGATAGAAAGCTTTTGGGCGGTGTTTAAGCGTGGTATAGTCGGATCTTATTCTATTAGCAAAAAACACATAGAGAGATATTTAAACGAGTTTGTATTTAGGTGCAACTATAAAAACTATAACGTAAGCAATATGTTTAATGCTATACTTTTAAATACAGGTAATTATTTATCTTAATAAAGCCTTGGCAGGTCGGTATAAAACTCAAAGTAGTTAAAAACGGAGAATTATCTTTTAACGAGGCTTTAGCAATGATAGGTCAAGCTCCGTTAAAAATTAATTCTCCAGAGATTGAAGAAGATGAAACCCCTAAACCATTTATAAAATGGGCAAAAAGCATTATAAAAGAGTTGTGCTTACGCTTACCTGCTAGTTACAATAATTATTATGAGCCTTTTATAGGAGGAGCACTTTTTTTGCACTCGTTTCAGACAAAGCTATTATATCAGATATAAACTTAGATTTGATTATTACATACAAGGCAGTTAAGGATGAAGCTAGAGCATTAATTGAGCTGTTAGCTAAGCATAAAGCTAATCACTCTCAAGATTATTACTATGCTGTTAGAAAGAACGCAAATAGCGATAACCCTATTGAGATAGCAACACGTTTCATATACCTTAACAAGACTTGTTATAATGGTCTTTATAGAGTAAATAGCAAAGGAGAGTGCAATGTCCCGATGGGAGCTTATATGAATCCTAATATTCTTGATAAGGATAACATACTCGCATGTAGTAAAGCTTTACAAAATAGATTTCGTTTATATAGACCCGCCATATCAACCTATTAATAATACTTCATTTACAAAATATACAAAACTTGGCTTTACAGAGGCAGATCAGGTTAAGCTTTATGAAAATGCACCAAGAAGCATAAATTGTAAATCCGACAGTAGGCAAAGAGCTAGCTAATGAAGTTTTAATAAGAAATTATTAGTACAATGGTAAAACAAATTGCAATTTTACAAGCTAATAAAACTGGGAACAAACCTGAGATTTTTATACATGATCGACTAAAAAGAGAAGGGTATTATTTTGTGTACCTAATAAAAGATTTAGTGCAGCTAGGATCCTTAAGCAGCCTATTTATACTAGACAGTTTGAAGTTGGCAAAAATATTATACTAAATGGAAATGCTATATTATATCATCTAGAACGTCACCCCAATTGCCTAGTTATAGAATCTAAGTGGCAACAATCAGGAGGATCGGTTGATGAAAAATATCCTTATCTTGTACTAAACATAAAAAAACAAGGAATTTATGATACTATAATAATAATTGATGGTGATGGATATAAAAAAGAAGCCTTGAAATGCCTCAAGGATCAAGTTGGCGCAGTAATTTAATAGAAGTGTTTAGTATGTCTGAATTTACATCTTGGGTAAATAAATATTTATACAAGTATATAATTCCCTTAATTTATTTCAGTACTTAATTCATATATTATTTAATATATTAACTGTAATAATGTACAGGGTTATTTATGTTAAAGAAATTTATATTAGTATTGTTGTGTATAAGTAGTTATAAATCTCTAGGAGAATCTAATAAGACCAAGAACAATGTTTCAGCGATAGAAAGAAAAAAAGTTTCTAGTAATGATAAACAACTAAAACCTGTCTACTTAGAGCATTTGGATCTAACTTCGGATTTAAATCCTGCAGAAAAAAGCCTGTTGAGTTTAGAACCTTTATCGCCTAATAATAACAATACGAAACCTATAGTTGTAGATATTCAGGAGAATTTTGAAGGGCTAGATAGAAGAGTTAAAGGGGATGATATTCGCACTGCAAGACAGAGAGAACTTGTTCCAAATAGTTTACTAGGAGATTTTTTAGGGGGTTTTATTTCTTGACCGCCACCAACAATTTTAGGAGAGAAAATTCAAGATAGGAGAGGATTATATATTCAACAGACTAAAGCTAAAAAATCACCGGAATAATGCAGTACAGGGGATAAGTAACAGCTTATTTATCAAGCATGCAGCTAATGATATAATAAGTCGATTAGGGATGATTGATAAGGATTTTTCGGATATTCTAGAAATATCGGCTAAATGCGGTTATCTTACGAGCTTACTAAAAAATGCTTATCGAAGTGCCGATATTACCGTAACAGATATGTCGCCTTTATTGCTTGATTCTTTTGAGCATAATCATAAATTATTAATCGATGATGAAGATTTAGAATTGCCAAAAGACTCTTTTGATTTAATTATTTATTCATTAGGGTTACACTGGATAAATGATGTACAACGCTTTTTATCTAATACAAGAATATTTTTAAAGTCTGACGGTATTTTTATCGGTAATTTTGTCGGAGGGAATAGCTTAAAGAATTTACGTAAATCCTTAATAGATGCCGAAATAGCAAGTGATTTTAAACACTCTCCTCATATTGCTCCTTTTATTCATTTTGATCATGTTCCGATCTTATTTTCGCAAGCAAGATTTGCTGAAGTAATTGCTGACTATGAAAATATAGAGCTAAAATTTGATAATCCTTTAGCTTTAATGAGAGAAATAAAAAATATAGGTGAGGCAAATTCACTAAATGCTAGTCATAATTACGCTATTTCTAAAAAGATGTTTTCTTTACTACAAAATTATACAAACGTCTTTGAAGATAATATTAATTTAATTAGTTTTATTGCTTCACCAAATAAGAATAGTATAAGATTAAAGTTGTGATAAAGGTGATAGTGGTGTATTTTTAGCAGTATTACGTCATTGCGAGAAAATTATGTAAGTAATTGACGAAGCAATCTCAGAATATTTGATAAGATTGCCACGCAGGCCTATGGCTGCTTGCAATGACGATCCAACAATTTATTAAGGTCAAACAAATATGCAAGAATTTGATTTAGTGGTAATAGGTAGCGGTCCAGCCGGTTATACAGGCAGTATTAGGGCTGCTCAGCTTGGTATGAAAGTAGCGTGTATTGAGAAAAGCGATACTCTTGGCGGCACTTGTTTAAATATAGGATGCATACCATCGAAAACTTTACTTAATTCTTCCGAAAAATATGAAGAAGCTCTAAAACATTTTGAGAATATAGGCATTACTGCAGATGTAAAACTAGACTTACAAAAAATGCTAGCTAATAAAGATAAAGTAGTTCTTGATCTTACAAAAGGTATAGAAAGTCTATTTGCCAAAAACAAAGTTACTAGGATAAAAGGTGAAGCTAAAATTATCTCTAGTAATATCGTTGAAGTAAATAAAGAGCAAATTAAAGCCCAAAATATCCTAATTACTACAGGTTCCAGCGTCATAGAAATACCGAATATCAAAATAGACGAAGAATTTATTGTTTCATCTACCGGTGCTTTGAAACTTTCTAAAGTACCTGA
Organism: Rickettsia aeschlimannii; assembly: GCF_047973405.1. Classification (NCBI taxonomy): domain Bacteria; kingdom Pseudomonadati; phylum Pseudomonadota; class Alphaproteobacteria; order Rickettsiales; family Rickettsiaceae; genus Rickettsia; species Rickettsia aeschlimannii. Next base: position 40,972 of record NZ_JBFQGO010000006.1, on the reverse strand, counting down.
GAACTTAATAGTAGTCGGCGGAGGGTATATAGGCTTAGAACTTGGTTCAGTTTGGCGTCGTTTGGGAGCTAAAGTAACGATTATTGAGTATGCACCGAGCATTGTACCTATGCTTGATAAAGAAATTTCTACACAATTTATGAAACTACAGCAAAAACAAGGTATAGAGTTTAAACTGAATACTAAAGTGCTATCTGCTGAAGTAAAGTCAGGAAAAGTAAATCTGACAATAGGGGAGGACGGTAAGAGTTCGGTAGTAACAAGCGATGTTGTGTTGATGGCGGTAGGCAGAAAAGCCTATACGCAAAATCTAGGACTTGAGTCTGTCGGTATTATTACGGATAAGCAAGGTAGCATTGAGATTAATGACCGGTTTCAAACAGCAATTTCAAATATTTACGCAGTCGGTGATGTGGTAAAAGGAGCTATGCTTGCCCATAAAGCCGAGGAAGAGGCTGTAGCTGCCGTGGAAATTATGGCAGGGCAGGCAGGACATGTTAATTATAACCTAATTCCAAGCGTAATATATACTTATCCTGAAGTAGCAAGCGTCGGTGAAACGGAAGAACAGCTAAAAGAAAAAGGCATTAATTATAAAGTCGGTAAGTTTCCGTTTTTAGCAAATAGTAGAGCAAGAGCAATCGGTAGTACGGAAGGGATGGTTAAGATCCTTGCCGATAGTAAAACCGATAGGGTTTTAGGAGCTCATATTATAGGAGCTGATGCAGGTACGTTAATTGCCGCGCTTACAGCTTATATGGAATTCGGAGCAGCTTCAGAAGATATAGCAAGAACCTGCCACGCTCACCCAACTTTAAGCGAGGCTATAAAAGAGGCAGCACTTAGTGTAGATAAGAGGACTATTAATATGTGATATATTTCTACGTCATTGCAAGGAAAAACTGTAAGTTTTGACTAAGCAATCTCAGGAGTCCTGCCTTATGAGATTGCCACGCTCCTTGCAGTCGCGGCGTTGTTGCATGACTTGAAAAACCAGTTCGGTGTCATCCCGTGGCTTGACCACGGTATCCAGTAAAACCACTAAAAATGCTAATATTATTAGTATTTTTAACTAGATCCAACAACAAGTCGCGGAATGACAGAGATGAAGCGAGCCATACCACAAGTCCTTCAGTCGCTCGCAATGACGAATTTAAGGATATTTATGACCAAACAAGAGCTGCGTCTTTATTTCAAAGAATTTTTAATAAAAAACCAAGATAAGATTAATTCCGATTTAGTCAAAAACTCTCTAATCAATAAAATTAGCCGGTTATTACAGAAGTTAAAAGTAAAGACAGTAGGACTTTACTTTCCTCTAAAATACGAAATTAACTTACTTGAAATAACAAACTTACATCCTAAAATAAGATTCTTCCTACCGAAAATCATAAAAAATGAGATAAAATATTGTCCTTATCATTATAACGATCAATTGGCTTTAGGGGCTTTTAAAACCTATGAACCTATAAATAATGATTTTTTTATTCCTGAGTTAGTTACTATCCCAGGGCTTGCGTTTAGTAAGGAGGGTTATAGACTTGGATACGGCAAAGGATATTTTGACCGATATCTTAATAATAACCGAAATATATTAACCGCCGGAGTTTGTTTAAAAGAACAATTAATAGATAATTTTCTGATTGAATCTCATGATCGTAAGCTTAAATTTATGATTTCGGTATAAATAACCTTAATTTTTTTAACTTTTTTTATTGTATAAAATATTATACTTATATATTTTTATTACAAAAATCAACTTAGGGTAAAATGGTTGATATAATAAAAAAAATTGTCGTATTGATCGCGGTGTACCTTTTGCTTTTTTTTTGCGCAAGCAGTTAGAGATTGGCTAGAAATAGGACAAATATCCGGCGATACTCAGACTGGAGATATTTGCTTTCAATTAGCATTAGTAGGAGTAGGAACACTTATTATAGATCAAGCATTTAGTAACTTGCCTGATGATGTATACAACGAACATGTCAAAGTAGTACAAGATAGTGAGATACAAGTTACATTAGTTTAGTTGGCCAATTTTTTTTCTATTCATAATAGGCTACAAGTTATTTGATTTATAGCTTTTTTCTTATAAGTTATTACACAAACTTATTATTTCATCTTTATATTTTTGTTTGTGTAAATATTTGCTTTTTAAATTTAGATTTTTAAAATCCTTGTGATTCAATGGCGGGTATTTACTAAGCTTTATTAAATCTTCATCTAAAATAAAATGCTTACGAGGAATATTTATAGTTTGTGCATTCTCTTCACGATAAGCTGCAAGCATTTGAATTTTGTGATTAAAACTCTTATCATCACTTCTATATTTTATTTTTTTCCAAGCATCTTTCGACTCAACCTTATAATTTCTAACATCTAATAAAGAACTAAGAGTAGTTTGATATTTATTAGTTAAATTATTTCTAATAATTATATTATTTAACTCTTTATATATCTTATACAAATACTCCACGTCTAACATTGCATAATTTAACATATCACTAGTAATAGGGCGTTTTAGCCAGTTAGATTTTTGGTGGATTTTATCGATAGTAATACCGATTAGCTTACAGCAAAGGTCATCATAGCTTAGCTGTTTACCGAATCCGCAAATATTTGCTGCAATTTGTATATCAAAAACATTAGCAGGTAGTGTTTTAAATAAATTATAGAAAATCTCTAAATCTTCACGAGGAGCATGAAATATTTTAGTAATATTATTATCTGCAAGCAGCTTACTAAAAATATTCAGATCTAAATTGCTTAATGCATCAATTATTCCACAATATTCTTCTGCTTTAACTTGAATTATACTAAGCTGAGCATAATAAGTATAGCGACGCTCAAATTCCGTATCTATGCTTAAGCATGCCTTATTTGCTAACCGGTTACAAAATTCTTCTAATGTTTTTTGATTATCAATAATTTTCATAGAAGCTATTTATAAAGCTCCGATAATTTTTAAGAAAAGATTAGTATGAGATAACGACAGAACAACTTCAAGACCGATTAAAATAATAATAATCCACTCAAGTTTGGTGGAATGTTTATAATTAAGATCGTTTGAAAGAATGTCTAAAAGCTCATGAATCATATTAAGACGATGATTCATTATATTTTGCCGTATTTCTATGTCTTGAAACTCTGCCGTCATGAGATATAGAGGCTCATAACTCGGACGACGCCAAAAGAATTCCGGAGTATCAAATATATCGCTATGCAAACTGATTGAATAACGCTCGTTAAATAATATACCTATTTGCTGTAATATCTCCTTTTTAGAAAGCGATACGCTACCGGTTCTAGCTAGTTCCTGTTGTATAGGGGTTGTCTGAACAATCAAGTTACTAACAGATTGCTCAAGAACGCTAAGTTTAACCGATTGTGCAAGAGCATGGGAAATAGAAAGTTTAACAAAAACTGATTTATCTGCTAAGATTATTTTATTTTTTTCTTCATCAATAAATGTTTTCTTGACTTCCGTATTATATTCAAAATAAATATAATCGGATACCAGCTCTTTAAGCTTATTTACTGGTACTAAATCAGTATCGCTTAAAACTATTTTTTCTTGAATTTCATCGCCGCCCCAAATAGTTATACAACCAAACGGGAAAAAAAATATCTCTATAAAATCAGAATCTTTATTTATCTCTTTCCGAATATATAAAACATCGTCAAAATGTTGAGGTTCAAGACCAATCTTTTTTAAATTAGTAACTAGATCACTCATCTCATATTCGGAAGAAGTACAGTAAGATGAACATCTCATGATTATTAAGTTTAATTTATATAAATTTAGAGTATAGTAGTTAGGAACCTATAAAGTCAATAATATTATAATTATGTATGAAATATTAAGTAATAGAGAAGTTATCAAAATAATAGGTTTCGATTCCGTAAAGTTCCTACAAAATCTCATTACTAACGATATTTGTAAGAGTATAATCAATTCAGTTGAATTCGGATACAAGGAGCGAGGAGCGAAGCCTATAATAATAGGCGAGACGACGAGTAACGCAGTAGGTGAATCCAAATCAATTGACTATAATTATTGCTATACTTATTTACTTAATAATCAAGGAAGATATTTATTTGATTTTTTCGTGTATGTTCATAACCCTGAGGAAATTTACCTTGATATTGATAAAAGTAATAAAGCTGCTTTGATAGAGCATTTAAACTTCTATAAATTTCGCTCAAAAATACAAGTAATAGATTGTAGTGACGAATATAAAGTTATCTACTCACTTCAAAAATTAGATATAGACTCGCTAATTACGGTTCGTGATCCTCGTTATGCTAAGCTTGGTTTCCGCTCAATAAATAAGCTAGATGTCATACCGCGGCTTGACCGCGGTATCCAGAAAATAATTAAAAAAGACTGGACCCCGTGGTCAAGCCACGGGGTGACAGAGGGGGAACCGCCACCCTCAACAACATCTCCCAGCGAAAGCTGGAATCCAATATACCTAGAAGATAAATATAATTTTGCAATAATAGATGGTGTGGAAGATTTAATCACAGGTAAATCTATTCCAAATGTGTATGGTGCTGAGGAGTTAAATGCAATTAGTTTTGATAAAGGTTGTTATGTCGGGCAGGAAGTGATTTCAAGGGCTAAATATCAAGGAGTTATAAGAAGAAAGATATATAAAATTACAGCAGATGAAGATTTATCTTCATTAGTTAAAGATGAAGAAATACTCGCAGATAACAATAAAATCGGCGTAATATGCTCAAGTTATCACAATAAAGCAATCGCCTTAATCAGAGAAGAAAAATATCTTGCCGATAAAGAAGCTGATGTTACCATTAAAGGGATTAAAATAAACTTATCTCTCGCACCTTGGTATTAAATAATAGTTAACTTTTTAATAACTACTTGATATTTATTAAGTTTTCATGTATTATAATAATTAGACATAAACCATATTTCATGGTATTTTTTTATAAAAAATTAATATAAATTTGAGACTTTTATGTATACACCTTTTCAATTATTAACTTCAGGAAACATACAATTAATACCGACTATATTAAACGGAACTAATATTAACAACAAACTTAATATTTTTGAAGCTCTTTGTAGCTTATCAACAATAAGATCAGAATGTTAAAAATGTTTTAGAAAATACTGCTGTACAGACATTAAACAAAATGATCCTCATCCCTGACACTAATTGGGATAAGAAAGATACAAATGGTAATACTATGCTTGAATGGGATATTTAGAGTAATAGTTCCAATGTTATTGATGTATTTCATCATAACCCTGCACTTATGGCAAAATTTGTTTCAACTGAGAAAACACAAATTCATAATTTTTTCCGTGTTGCTATGGAGTCGCATATTTCTGATGATTTCCATAAGACACAAATTGAAAAATTTACACAATTAGGTTTAGATATTAATAATGATCTTGGTTAAGATAATCATATTGCTTTATATTCTACAATACATATTTAAATAAATATCAGCTTATTACTAATAATCCGAGTAATCAAAATACAAGTTTATTTCAAACTCAAATGGATAAATATTATAAAATAATTGAGAATCTAGTTAAATTTGGCGCTAATTCTTCGCTTGAAGCAAATAATATATTAAAATTTATTACCGGTACTTTACAAATACAAAATACAATATCTAAAATGTCCGATAACGGTCATAAATATTTAGCTCAAGCAGGTTTTAAAACTTTAATAATGAATGTAAAGGAATTAGTAGAAAAAACATTAGAAAATTGTAACCTTGAAAATTCTACCGGCAGTAATAATATAATTGCTATGCTTGGTAATATAATATGGTCTATTAAACAAGATATTTCAAAAGCATCCGGTCAAGAGCTGAGCCTATAATAGAAAAAATAGTAAAACAGCAAGGATTTAATCCTAACATTATGGATCAATTGAATTCTAATGCAATAGCATGATTCGGTGAATTTGGAGCCACATTCTTAGAAAAATGCATAAAAAATACACATACAAAACCTGATGTAAATTTCTATGATAAGAGTGGTAAAACGCTACTTGATTGGTATAGCGATTATAACGCTACTAAAATCGTAGAAACTTTAATACAAAATGGCGGTAATGTAAATCTTCAGTGTACTCAAGATGCAGCTACTCTTAGCCATAGATTATTTTTAAATAATTCAAAAGTTAATGCTAGCAACCCAAAACTTCCAACTCAACTCTAAAAGCATTATTAAACAAAGAAAACAAGCCGCCGTTTGATCCAAGTATCAAGATGGTGGGTAATAAAACTGCAGCAAATGTATTAGAAGAGAAAAAACAGCTATAGTTGATTACAATGATTGTCATAATGCACTTGATGAGTACACAACTTGGTATAATAATGATTATACTGTAGCATCATTAGGTCAGGCAGTAGAAGAGTTTAATCTTTATGAATAAAAATGAGTCTTGTATGTCATTCCTAGCTAAAAGCGGCCTTATTGCATGGCTCGTTTATGTCATGCCCGCAGAAGCAGGAATTCAGCATAAAGCGAGATAAAGCAAGCTTTAAAAAAATCTTTTAAAAAGTTTTGAAGTACTGGATTCCCGCCTACGCGGGAATAACATAGAGTCTTATGACACCCATGTGTATTCATAGGAATGACATACTTTTTGAACTCCACAAAAATGTTATTGTTTGTTTCTTTTTTTATCTTTATTATTATTTGCATAGAAAATCCCTATAACTTAACTCTATGCCAAATATAGATCTCCTTATTTTTACTAGCTTTTTAGCGATTAATTTGCTAGTTGGACTTCTAAATATAAAAAATATTCGCGAATATGCGATAGGAACAAGGAATTTTTCTACAGGTACAATAGTTGCAACTCTTATTGCTACTTGGATCGGTACTAGTACTTTTTTAATCGATAATTCAAGAATATATAGGGACGGATTATTGTACTTATTACCTAGTGTATTCGGTAGCATCGTTAGTTGGTTATTAATTAGTGACTTTATAGCTCCTCGTTTTGAGAATTTTTTGGGTAGCTTATCGGCAGCAGAAATAATAGGGGAGGCGTACGGTAACAAAGTTCGTATTCTTACGTCGATAGTTAGTATATTAATATCTATAGGTAGGATTGCCATACAATTCCACGTAGCAAGTTTAATATTACAGATATTCTTTAACATTTCAAATTTTTACATAGATTTATGTATTGCCACTGTAATAATAAGCTATTCTGCTTTTGGCGGTGTAAAATCGGTTACTTTTACCGAAGCCGTACAATTTTTTACTTATAGTGCAATTATTCCGGTAATAGGAATTGTCGTATGGAATGTTTTTAGCGATCCGCATATAGTTATAGACTCAAATGTACAAACTCGTCTTACTGATTTACAAGGATTGTTTCACTATACTAGTCCTAAATTTTGGATTTCTTTAAATATTTTTATATATTTTGCGATTCCGTCACTTGGTCCTTCAATTTTTCAAAGAATATTGATGGCAAAAGACACAAGGCAAATATCACGAACATTTTTTATTTCGGCAGTTATTTGTCTTTGTTTATCCGTTTTATTCATTTGGATTGCAATATTATTATTGCCTCAAGATCCGGTAGTTAACATCAATGAATTGTTTTTACGGATCATTAAAAGTTATATAGGATTTAAGGGGTTAATAGTCGGCGTTATTATGGCAATAATAATCGCAAGTACGAACTCTTATATTAACGTCGCAGTGGTAACTTTTACTAATGACATCATTAAAAAAGCTTCATTAAATTATAATTATATAACTACAATTACTATAGGATTAATAGGTTTTATTATATCGCTCTACACTAAAGATTTAATAAATCTATTTTTATTATTGACTAGCATATATTTACCGCTAATCACTTTGTCGTTAATTTTGTTAATATACGGTTTTAAATCAAGTGCAAAAAGTTTTTTTATCGGTATGATTGCTGCAATATTAACTATTATATTGTGGCAAATATTTTCTTTAAGAGCAGTTCTAGGTATTTATCCGATACTACCCGCAACTATTGTAAATTTACTCTTTTTCCTTGGAAGCCATTATATTTTAAAGCACCCTGGAGAGTTTAGTTCTTTAAAAGAGCCGCTAGCCGTTAAAATAATCAGGCAAGAAAGAGAACGAAAAGGTTTGACTTTATTTCGTGATCTTAAGAATTTTAACATCCTTAAATATTGGGAAAGTACCCTACTAAATCAAGAAATTACTTATAGTTATGTCGGTATATTTATTTTAATATCGATGTTCTCATCTTTATATACCACATCAGGTAGCAGAATAATGAACCATTTGGAGATATATAATATTATTTACCATACCACACTTATAACTACTGCAATATTAATTACTTATCCTTTATGGTCTTTAAAGTTTCAGAAGAATTATATTATATCTTTATCTTGGTTTGTGGCTACTTTCATTATATTAATATTGTTCGGTAGTTTACTTGTTATATCAAGTAGTTTTAATCAACTGCAATTAATGTGTTCGATAATTAACTTACTTATAATTGCAACGATATTCAGGTGGCAAGCTACTTTACTTATGACCGTTACAGGCGTGTTTGCTAGTATAATAGAGTTTTATAAATATTTTATGGATGAGAAGTTATTAATTAGCATAGATAGTTCTCAATTCAAAGTAGTATATTCCTAACCTTATTTAGTAGCCTTTTAATAGTATGCTTAAAACCAAGGCAAAAGCAAAAAAAATTAGTTAACCTAAAAAATACTCCTTTAGGTAATAGAGTTAATTATAGAGAGCAAGAATTAGAGAAGTTACTTGATTTGAAACATGAGTTCTTACGTAATATAAACCATGAAATCAATACGCCGCTAACCGGTATTATTAGCCTTGGTGAAACCTTATGGGCTAATTATGATAAATTTAATGAAGATCAGCGTCGCAATGCAGTAGAGATTATAGCTAAAAGCTCTATTAAATTAAATAGCTTGATAAATAATATTCTAGATTTTTCAAAATTATCCAGTCTTAATGATGAACTAAATAAAAAAGATATAAACTTAAGCGAATTGCTACATGAAAGGATTAAAATATGTAAGAAATTATATCTAAACGGCAAAATCTTAAATTTTGTATCTGATATTGAAAAGAATATAATTATTATATTCTTTTCAATTTTAACTGTGATCCTCATTATATTAAAACACACATTCAATAATCTAATAATAAATGCTATCAGCTATTGTAGTGAGGGAATAATAAAAATTGATCTACACATGCAAGAAAATAATATCTTGTTTAGTATAAAAGACGATGGCATAGGAGTACTGAAAGAGGAATTTCAGAGTATATTCGGTGTATTTGTCGTAAGCTCTAAAACACTTACACCGGCAGGAGGTAGAGGAGTAGGACTTGCATTATGTAAGAAAGTAATAGAACTGCACGCCGGAAAAATTTGGGCAGAAAACGATAAACAGGGAAAAGACTACTTTTATTTTTACGATGCCTTTGTAATTGAAAATGTCATTCCGTTGATCACAGAAATCCAGTACTTTTTGCTGTCATACTGTGGCCCCGCCACGGTATCTAAAAAACAACTTATAACACGCATTTTTAACATTTTTACCGGATACCGCCGTGGCGGGGCCACAGTATGACATTATTATGAAAAAAATTATTTTTAATAAACAACGAGATTTTATATCAATTATAGCACCGGCGTCAAGCTGTCCAGATGCACAAGATAAATTAAAGGAAGCTATTAAAATACTAGCGTTGCATGATTTTAAAACTTTAGTAGATGATAAGATTTTTTCAGGTGATGAATTGCCTTTTTTCGCTGCTTCTAAAGAGGAAAGGTTGAGAATGTTTAAAGAAGCTATGGAAAATGAACAGGTTAAAATAATTTGGGCTTTTCGCGGCGGATATGGATGCAGTGAATTTGTAGAAGATTGTTTTAATATAGAACAAAAAGGGGATAAAGTCCTGACAGGCTATAGCGATATTACCGTTTTGCATTTATTACTAAATAACCATTATAATATCCCAACTATTCATGGCTCAGTGTTAACTTCGTTACTACTGCCTACTAATCAGGATATTATGCCTATAATAAATGTTCTTAAAGGAGAAAAGAGTGAAATACAACTTATACCTATAAAGAAAATTAGTGAGGAAAATATAACAGGTACAATGACAGGCGGAAATTTAACGGTTTTAACTAAATTGATTAGTACTGGTTTGCAAATTCATTCTCATTCCTATGCTTCTTTATGTCATTCCCGCGGAAGCGGGAATCCAGAAAAAATAATACTGGATCCTCACGGGGATGACAATAAAATTCTATTGCTTGAAGACGTTAATGAAAAAGCCTATGCCGTGCATCGTAATCTAGTTCAATTAAAAAATACCGGTATATTTGAATGCATAAAGGCAATAATCTTTGGTGATTTTACTAAAGGGGATGAGTTTGTAGAACAAGCTATAAAAAGTTTTTGTTTAAATCATATTCAAAATATTGGAACTTATAAAGCAGCAGGGATAGGGCATGGAGAAGTAAATTATCCGGTTATTATGAATCATGAAGTAATTATAAACAGTAATGTTTTAAGTTTTACTAACCCTTTTGAAATAGTAGAAAACAAATGACAAACTCTATCAGAATAGGTACAAGAAAAAGTCCACTTGCTTTAATACACACTAATTTAGTTATTCAGCAAATCAAACAATTTTTTCCTGATATTAATTGTGAAATAGTGCCGATTATTACTAGCGGGGATTTAATCCAAAATAAACCATTATACGATATAGGCGGTAAAGCTTTATTTTTAAAGGAAATAGAGCAAGCCTTGCTTGATAAAAAAATTGACTTAGCTGTTCATTCTTTAAAAGATGTACCGGGTAGAATACCTGAACCGCTAGTAATAGCTGCTGTTTTAGAGCGTGAAGACCCCAGAGATGTTTTTGTTTGTCTAAAATATAAATCTATAGAAGAGCTGCCGCAAAATGCTGTAATAGGTAGCTCGGCAGTACGAAGAAAAGCATTTATCCAAAAAATAAGACCGGATTTAAAGGTAACGGTTTTTAGAGGGAATGTTGATTCAAGAATAAAAAAGCTAATGACCGGCGAAGTTGATGCAACAATTTTAGCATATACAGGTCTTAAAAGGTTAGAGGCGTTTAATCCGGAGTATTGCCATTTGATAGAGTATTCACAGATGTTACCGTGCATAGGGCAGGGAGTCATTGCAGTTGAGATTAGAAAAGACGATAATGCTATACTTAAGATATGCAACCAAATTAATCATCTTCCCACTTTTGAACTAATAAAACCCGAAAGAGCATTTTTAGAGTATCTAGATGCTAATTGCCGCACCCCGATTGCTGCTTATTCACAATATCTAGATGCAGATCCTAGACATCTTCCCAAACTCCCTTATAGGGAGGCATTTGAAGGAAACACGGAAGCACTTGCCACCGCAGCGTACAAAAGCGATTGCACAGATGCGAGTACCGGACTAACGTACAAATTACCCCTAGAAGTAGAGTTTGGGAAGATGTCTAATATACAAACCGATTTTATGCTCGGTAACCTTGACGGCAGTAAAATAACTTTCCATACCGAAACTACCAATATAAAAACTTCAACAGAAGCAGGCATAAAAGCCGCTAAAATGCTGTTGGAAGCTATCTGTAAATAAATTTTAATTGATTTTAAATTACATGCTATATCTTAAAACAAAACGTATAATTAATTTAGAAAATAAAAAAATTACCACTTGGCCTATTCAAGAATTTTTAGATACTCTTTGGAATAATGAAATATGGCGATAAAATAATTAATAAATTTTTTCTTAAATTTTAATTTAAAACTAAACAGTATGGTTTATTACCCATATAAATATATGGACATTTAGTATAGAGCTAAGTATTATTAAATTAATCGATTAAAGGCTAAAAATGCATTCTTCTTTTGAATGGGACGAAGAAAAAAATAAAATTAATATTGGTAAGCATAACGTAGGCTTTTATGAAGCTCAAAAAACTTTTCTAGATATCAAAAGGATAATCCTTCAAGATGTAGACCATAGTATTGCAGAAAAAAGATATTTTTGTTTAGGTAAAGTTGAATTTATGAGCAAGAGAATAAAATACACTGATGGGGAAATAGGGGAAGTAAAAATAGTAAAAGATTTCTTCATCCTAGAGAACTGCTATTAAAAGATGATTCAGTAACAGTAACCATTTCTTTAAGTAAAGAGAGTGTAGAATTTTTTAAATCAGAAGCAGCAACTGCACATGTTCCTTATCGAAAAATGATTAGGATTTTACTAGATAAATATACTAAGCACTATAAAGAAAATAAAAGGGCATAATACTATAAACTGAGCTGGCGGATAGGGTGGGATTCGAACCCACGGTACGGTTGCCCGTACGCCAGTTTTCAAGACTAGTGCCTTAAACCGCTCGGCCACCTATCCAAGAAGATTCATACCAAATAATCTTATATATTTCAAGAGAAATCTTGCAATATATGAATTTAAATTACAAATCCGAATTGTTCTTTCACTTCGTTAACCGTTTCAGAAGCTCTAATTCTTGCTTTTTCTGCTCCTTTGTGCAGTATTTTTAATAAATATTCTTTATCATTCATTAATTCTAAATATTTATCACGTATCGGTTGTAGATTTGTAATAATAATTTCTGCCAAATCTTCTTTAAATTTTGCGAAACCTTGATTTTGATAATTACCGATTATTTTTTCCAAGCTTTCTTCGGATAAACTTCTATAAATATCTAATAAATTACTAATTTCCGGTCTTGTTTCTTTATCATAGCTAACAAAACTTAAATGATCGGTTTTGGCTTTTTTTATTTTTTGATGAATAAGATCGTTATCGTCTTTTAAATTGATACGGGAAAAATCCGAAATATCAGATTTACTCATTTTCTTTAATCCATCCCGTAAGCTCATGATTCTTGTGCCTGTTTCATTAATTAAAACCTCAGGAACTTTTAGAATTTCTTTGTTAAATCTTCTATTTATTACCCCTGCAATATCTCTTGTTAGCTCTAAATGCTGCTTCTGATCCTCACCTACAGGCACTATATCGGCTTTATATATTAAGATATCTGCTACCATAAGTACCGGATAGGAAAATAACCCCAGACAAGCCTTTTCTTGATTACTACCTACTTTATCTTTAAATTGCGTCATGCGCTTTAACCATCCAAGCCGTGTAACGCAATTTAGTAGCCAAGCAAGTTCAGTATGCTCTTTCACCATACTTTGGGCAAAAATCGTTACTTTGTCGTGGTTAAGCCCTGCTGCTAAATAAACAGCAAGCACCTCCATAATTGAATTGTTAAGTTCTGATGGCTTAATATCAACCGTGATAGCATGCAAATCTGCTAAGAAGAAAAAACAATTATATTCTTCCTGCATTCTAACCCAGTTTTTAATTGCACCAAGATAGTTGCCGAGATGTAAAGCACCGGTTGCTTGCACACCGGAAAGAACAGTTTTTTTCATTTAATACCTTTTTATTTTACTCATTGTAAAATTATGTTATAAATACCATTTTAATTAATATAATTATCTTAATCTTAATAATTATGCTGTGGCGTTTAAGAATTTTATCATTTTACGGATTATTATCGTTATTTACATTTATTTTTTTTCTTATATGTTACATACCCGTAACATTTTTCAATGTCAACTATCAAATAAGATATAGAATTGCCATTATCTTTTCTTATGCTTTTGTGTGGCTTGCAAAAATTTGTTGCGGTTTAAAATATGAAGTAGAGGGGCTTGAGAAATTACCGAAGACTACTTCAATAGTCGTGTCTAATCACCAATCCTTTTGGGATCAAATGTTTATGCAACTGATTATTCCTAAACATTCTTGGGTATTAAAGCGTGAATTATTTAATATACCCCTGCTTGGTTGGGGACTTCGGATGGTTAAACCTATTGCGGTTGACCGTGGTACTAATAGCTCGGTTGCTCAGATTTTAAGAGAAGGTCAGGAAAAAATAAAAGAAGGATTATGGTTAATAATATTTCCGGAATCAACTAAAGTTCCGCCTGATAGAACGGTAAAATTTAAACCAAGTGCCGTAAAGCTTGCTTCAATTACTAAAGTCCCAATTGTGATGATGGCTCATAATGCCGGTTTATTTTGGCCTAGAGGTTTTTGGTTTAAGCAACCTGGAACTATAAAGATAAAGATTATAGGTGTAATAGAAAAAGAAGAAATAGAGCAAACAGACGTACGTATACTTAATGACAAGGTTGAGCAAATTATTAACAGTGAAAAGCAAAAATTATTAAATTAATATTAGGTTTTAAAAATAATTAGTATTATCATAAAATTACAACTTAGTTCTTATGGAGGTATTTATGGTAAGTACAGCACCGTTAAAATTAATTGCGGTTATCGATAGTAAGCAAATGATGCTTTACGACGCTCAAGGAGTTAAAATTACTACTAATACACCTTTAAAATTATCTTTGGATTTAGAGGAGCGTCACCACCATAGAGAAAAAAGACAAAGCCTTTACCAAAATAAATCTACACCGGCTTCGTTGTTTGAGCCGCATACTTCGCTAAAAGATATAGAACATAAAGAAGCAGCAAGGAGCGTTATTAAACATTTAGAGAAAGTAACTACTGCTGATCAAGCTAAATATAAGGAATTGATTATTGTAGCAGAACCGCAAATGCTTGGATGTGTTAGACAAAAACTTAAAAATGGTCTAAAAAAGATGATTACTAAAGAAATTGCTAAGGATTTAGTGCAACATAGCGTAGATGCAGTGGAGCGAACAGTATTTTCTTAGATAATCTTTATATGTCATTCCCGCGAAAGCGGGAATCCAGTAAAACCTATAAAAAACTTGTTTTTTAGGTTTATTTTGTCAATAATCTGTAATTTTTATACTAGTATTAAGGTGATTTTTCTAGATTCCCGCTTCCGCGGGAATGACATAGAAGTCGTACAACAAGGTTTTTAGTCGCTTGCAATGATGATACAAATTAGGTGCCTAACTTATTAAACATTTCTTTTGTATTATTTGAGATAGTTAAACCAATTTGCTTATCTGTATCCTCAAAAGTTTTTATAGTCTTTTCATTAGGAATCTTAATATGTGGTTTGAAAGGCAAACCGCCGCTGTTTATACATTGATTTAGGAATATCCTCATGGCTTCTGACATAGTCATCTCCATTTGCTTAAATATTTCTTCTGCTTCAATTTTTATATCTGCTGAAACACGTAATCTAATATATTCATAATATAGCTCCATTCAGTTATTATTATCCGCTATAGTCAAATGATTTGAATTCACTTACATCGTCTCTCGTCGCTCTCCTATTATCTATAGGCTGCGCTTCTCGCTCCTTGTAATTAAATCCAACTGATTTGACTACATTTTGTATATATGGCGGCATGCGTCAATACAATCATATTTTAATTAAGAATAGTTGCACTAATAAGAAAAAGTGGTAAAATATCATATCGAACAAATTAAATATTATGAATAATTATGCCGCAAATTTATTTTAACGGTCCGGAAGGACGAATTGAAGGAAGATATGCAAAAGCTACCTCACCTAACGCCCCTATTGCATTAGTTCTTCATCCTCATCCTTTATATGAGGGTAATATGAATAATAAAGTAGTTTATAATGCCTATAAGATTTTAGCAGATAACGGTTATACCGTCTTACGTATTAATTTTAGAGGAGTAGGGGGATCACAAGGTAAATTTGATAACGGAGTCGGTGAAGTGGTTGATGCGGGGGCAGCTCTCGACTGGTTACAGCAGAATAACCCAAATGCTCAGTCTAATCTGATATTAGGATTTTCTTTCGGAGCATGGATAGCTATGCAACTTGTAATGCGACGTCCGGAAATAAATCATTTTATTGCTATTTCGCCGCCGGTTAATACAATTCATAAATATGACTTCTCATTCCTCTCACCTTGTCCTATTCCAGGGTTTATATTACAGGGAGATAATGATAGTATAGTATCGGCAGATGATGTAAAAGACCTAGCAAATAGATTATCTAAGCAACAATCCCATATTAAAGTTGATTATAAAATTATCAATGGAGCTGACCATTTCTTTCGTTATAAAACTGAAGAATTTTCTAAAGCAATAAATGCTTATTTAATAACAATTCAATCTAATTATCATCACCATAATAATAATGTAAATGAAGAAATTAGTAAGAGCCGAAAGAAATTATTTTTATATTAGTTTTTGTTGTGTGGTTCGGCTTATCCGTCATTACAAGCAGGCGTTGTTGCGTAGGTACCAAAGTCGTCATTGCGAGGAGATTGCGTAGCAATTGACTAAGCAATCCAGTTAAAAATTCTGTAAATCAGAATTTTTTTTATTTTTCCGGATTGCCACGCAGTCTACGGTTGCTCGCACGCAATGACGATTTGCTATATCCACGTGGGAATGACATAAAAGAATCCATATCACAACGTCTACAATTCTAAATAAGCTTCTATTGCCAAAATTAATATTTCATCTTTTTTAGCATCTAACTCTTTAGTTAATTCTTCGTAAATTTGCCTATCTGATAGAGAAGTAAATTTTTTAAATAACTGCACTAATTTTAAAGATGAGATAAGATAATACGAAAAGCATCTTTTAATATTTTGATCTTTTTATTAACATTAAGCTTATTTATTTAAATTAAAGTAAAATTCTAGTAATTCGTCGTTATAAAAATTTAAATCTACAGCCGTTGCCAAATAATCTATAGCATTAGCCGTATTATTCCTTTCTACTTCTTGCTTCGCTGCTAATAAATAATACTCAGCAATTTCCGGCATAGACTCATGTTTATGAAATTTTGCGAGCTTATTCGTTATAAAAATAAATTTCGTCCATAGAGAAAGCCTAGCATAACAACGCATTAAAGTAATTAAATTGTCAATATCAAGTTCATTGAAATTATAAGCCTTTGTTGCGTAATTTTCTGCTTTCTCATACAAAGATTTATCATAATAAAGTTTTGCTAGATTTTTGCTACCGTAAAAAACAAATTCTTTAGATGTAACAAGTTTTTGAAAATAGGAAATTTTTCTATCTACATCCTCTTCAGTTACAGCTAAGATTAAATTATGGAATTCTTGTGAATCTTTTAAAGCTTCAGAAGATAAATTTTTGCGAGCAATAGAAGCAGATTTAGCTTTATTATTCATAATATATTCGGCAAAAGCTAAAATTAAAGCATATCTATCATGATTAATTTTTCGTTTACTAAAAATATTACGTATTTTAGATGGTAAATCGATAATTAATATTAGAAATCTAATGACAATAAAACAAGAGATTAGTAATAAAAGCCCTAAAATAAGACTAAAGAACAAAGTAGTCTCAATATTATAATCATATAAACTAATAAAAACTTTTGAATCAAAGCTCTCTATAAAAGTAAATCCGAAATAAAGCAGTAAAAAAGTAGCACATATTAATAATAACCTAAACATCTTTATTTACAAACTCCTGCATAAATTTTTCTGAATAAAGAAAATTGATTAGATAGTTTAAGTTCTCTAAAATTAGAGCTTTATCTTGTTCTTTTATCATCATAGCAGAAGTTTTTTTTTCAATTTTGATAAACTTCTCCAGCCACTTATGGTTGGTAGGGAAAATTACTTCCGTACTACTTGATTTAGAAAAAAGATAATTATTATATGCTTCTAAGTTATTTAAAATATTCCTTATATCTTGAGACAGCAGGCGGGATTTTACTATTCTTAGTTCTTTACTATAATCCTTATCTTGCATGAAATTATATATTAATAGATTTACATTTAATAAGTAATTAATATAGTCAAGTGATACCCATCCGCCTACCTCGTCACTCGTCGCTCTCCTATTAGTTATAGGCTTTGCTCCTTGTTCCTTGTATCCGAATGAGGCTGAATTGACTACAGTTTCTAATTTTGGTTCTACTAAATTAGTCGGTGCTTCAGGAAACTTTAAAGAACTTACGTAATTTAAAAGCGGCTCGGTAGATAATAGAGGAGCTGCTTCCTTTTCTTCCAGGGTAGTATTGTCTTTATTTTCTAATACTTGATCAGGAATTTTGCTTAAATCCTTATTTTCAATTTTAAACAGTTTTAAAATATCGGATCTATTATGATAAAGAGTAAAAGAAGATAAGACAAATATTACTATTGCTATAAAAAAGATGTTTTTGCTTTTAAATAAACTATTGAATTTGTGCATTTTCAGATAATAACTTGATTATATCGTTAAGGTTTTGATCATCACAATAAACCACATTTTTTATAAAAGGTCTAACTATATTTGCGACTTTCAAACTTATGGCTACAACTAAACTATCTTGTAAGTACTCTAATAAATTATTTTGAAGTAATAATTTTACTAAAGTCCTAGCACTATTTTGAGAATAAAGTAATATAAAATCAATATTATTTTTAAATTCTTTTATAATAGATACGGGCAGCTCATTCAAATATTCTACATCATAAATGATATGTCTAGCTATTTTGCTAGGTAAATCTTTAGTAATTTCATTTGAAGATAAATATATAGTCTGCTCATATAAATCAGGAGGAAAACGCTTAATCAAATCTTCCACGTTTTTAGCAGTATACATTACTTTTTTGCCTAATAATCGTTTTGACTTATTACCTACTACCCAAATATCTTGTTTTAAGTTATGACCGGTTAAGATACTTGCCGCATATTTACTAGTTATTATTATATTCGAGTAATTATCTAAAATATTGATATTAAAATCTAGAGTTTTATATTTAATTAAAGGACAATGAATATCACGTAAATCTAAATTATATTTACTTATTTCCTTTATAGTTTCATTATTTTCTTCAATATGTCTAGTTAATAAAACCGATTTCATACAATATTTGTACTCCAATATAAAAAGCAACTGCCCCAATAATAATAGCAGCTATTTTATTAATTATAGTTAAAATCGTACTACTTTTATTTAGCTTTCTGATATTATAACCTGCAACTGCTAAAGAAAAAAACCATATCCAAGATATAAGTATGCAAGTTAAGGTAAATATAATTTTTGCAATACCGCTATACTTTAAAGCACTAGTACCTATTACTATAATCGTATCCATAATTGCATGCGGATTTAATATTGACACCGATATAGCAAGTAAAATTTGTTTTTTAGCTGAAAAAGCCCCGGAATTCATTGTAAGATCAATAGGCGGCTGATTCCAAGTATTATATCCCATATAAATTAAGAAAATAAATCCAACAATAAATATAGATAATTTTAACCAAGAAATTTCAAGAATTAACAAAGATATCCCAAGAACTGCCATACATATAAGCATAGTATCACATATTGAGGCTGCAATTATGCTAGGTAAAGCTTTGCTAAACTTTGGCTGTTTTGCTCCTTGATTGAATATAAAAATATTCTGTACTCCGAGCGGCACTATTAAACCGGGAGCTAAAACGATGCCATGTAAAAAAGCACTTAATATATCATTATTCATTTAAATAGCCATTTTATTGAACTTATCAAGTCCGATATATACTAGAGCTATGCTCCAAATTGTTACTGCTCCTATTTTATTAATTATATTTAATATTATATATGGGTTTAATATAGATAATATTGATTCACAATATAGAAACTAAAATTTGTTTCCACATAGAAATAGGCTAAGGTTCTATATTGTTAAATTAAAATATGATTGATTCCAAGTATTATATTCCATACAAATTAAAAAAATAAATCCAATTATGAAAAGAGGGATTGCTATATACCAAATCATAAAAATAAAGAAGAAATCATGATTGAAAACGATTATATATGTATAAGTTATATTATAACATATCGAAGCAACAATTACACTAGGTAGAGCTTTTTTGAAGCAACGATATTTTTTTGCACTTTGATTTAATATAAAAATACTTGGGTATACGGTATTAAAAATATTATACTTTATATCATTCATTATTGTAATTTAGTTTTTATTTTTAATAATATTAATAAAGATGGAATAGTTATAATAGTAGTAAATAAAAAGAAATTTTGCCAACCGAAATTTACTACCATATAGCCTGAAATTATAGGAAAAATTGAGCGCGAAATCCCCATCATCGATGAAAGAAAAGAATATTGAGTAGCTCGAAATTTACCTTGACAGAGTGAAGAAATAAAAGCGATATAAGCAGTCATCGTCATACCGCCGGTAATACTTGCTATTCCTATCGTAATAAATAATAATAAAGAACTTTTACCGTTTATTTCAAGAAAAATAAATAAAATATGTCCTAAAGCATGAATAATACCAAATAAAAATATACTATTTAATATATTTTTATGTTTCATAATAACACCACCGATAAGTCCACCGATTATAGCTCCTACAACTCCCCAAAACTTTCCAACGCTTGCTATTTCAAAAGCATCATACTCAAGATGCAGCAAAAACGGATTAATCATAACATTAATTAAGTTATCCGTTAATCTATATAATACTAGGAAAATTAATATAAGAATAATGAAATAAACAGAACCTATAGGTTTTAACGCATTATATATAAAATTTATTATGTTTTTTTTATTGTGATTATTTTTTATATCATTCTTGATTATCTGTATATGTATATTCTCGTTTAAATAACAATACTTAATTCCTACAATCAATAAAATTAAATAAATAAATACTAAACCGGCAAAGATTTTATATATTTCATTAAATGTTAAATAAATAGATAAATAAATAGCTCCGGAACCGGCTAAAAGCATACCAACCCGATAACCGAATATATATATTCCTGAAGTAAACCCAAGAGATTCTTTAGGTACTATTTCCGTTCTTAAAGCACTTAATATAGTATCTTGTGCAGCACTAAAAAAAGAAATAATTAAAGCCGTGAAAGCAAATAATAATAGATTAGTACTAGGATCTAGAAAACTGAAAATATATATAAGAAATATCAATGCGCTACTAGTTAAGCAAATCCAAGATAATCTATGACCGAATATTTTGTTTAAATATTTAATTTGCACTGCATCAAAAATCGGTGCTAACAAGAAATTAATAGAGTAGGGAAACGTTATGAATGATAATATACCGATTGTTTGCAGTGCTATATCTTCTTTAGCAAGCCAATAATTTAAAGTATTACCGGTAATCATTAGATTAAAACCGCTAATAAGCCCAAACAACCAAATAATACATAAACGAGAGTTATTTAACATGAATTTATATACTTCGAGTAAATGAAGAATTGATAGACAAAGATCAACTGCATGCAGGGTTTAAATGCGATTTAAGCATTTTTTCTATTTCTATTTTATCATTTTCCCTAATCTTATTCAAGGTGTAGGACAAAATTAGCTCTATATAATCTATATAGTTTTGCACACTATTGTAGAACACACAAGGATAGTGACTTAGATAATTTCTATAGATTTCATATTGTTATGAATTCTAATGACCCCGTTAAGTCAAGAATCAATAGAAAAATTAGCTTCCATGAAATATATCAAAATTGACCTAGTTCAATAACGTATAGGCTATATTTTGATCAAATCTTTCCTCATCTAGATTCTATATTATATCTTGATTTTGAGACTCAAAGCCCTTATTTTTCTTATTTCATTTTACACTATGCAGGACCTAAGCCATGGACTACCCGATAAGCAGGAATTATGGAAGACAAATCAGGACAAATTTAGATAAGATCACAAAATATTACTGGCGATATTAGTATAGATTAATTATTTTAATTGACTTTAGCACTTAAGAGATTTAAAAATTAACTTTAATATGTAAGGTTACAATAAAAATGTTACCGCCTAAAATTTTCTTTGGAAAAGTTAAAGAAATAATGTGGCCTATAGAAAGGAAAGAATTAAAGCTATTTATATATATGGCTTTAATGATGTTATGTATCCTTTTTAACTTTGGGGCTTTAAGATCTATCAAAGATAGTTTAGTAGTACCCTCTATGGGGGCTGAAATTATTAGCTTCTTAAAATTATGGTTAGTATTACCCTCGTGCGTAATTTTTACCATACTTTATGTTAAGCTTAGTAATAAATTAAATTTTGAATATATTTTCTACATTATAGTCGGCAGTTTTTTACTATTTTTCTTATTATTTGCCTATATTATTTATCCAAATCAAGATATTTATCATCCTAATGATGAAATGATAAATAACTTAATTGCTTCATACCCTAATTTTAAATGGTTTATTAAAATAGGTAGTCAATGGAGTTATGCACTGATGTATATTTTCGCAGAATTATGGAGTGCAGTAGTCATAAACTTAATGTTTTGGCAGTTTGCCAATCACATTTTTGATACTTCTAAAGCTAAAAGATTCTATCCCATTCTTGGAATGGTTGGTAATATCGGTCTTATAATAGCAGGCAGCGTACTTGTCTTTTTCTCAAGCGGACAGGACGTCATTGATTCAGAATTATTACCGGATTCTTTTAATTCATCTGCCGGAAATGCTATAATGCTTCAGCCAATCATGTCAATTATTGTTACTGCAGGAATAATTGCTATGCTTCTATTTAGAATAATAAATAGATTTATTTTAACAGATTCCATAAATGTTTTAAATGCAAAAAAAGTTACAGCTAAAATGAAAACAAAACTTTCGGTAATTGAAAGTATCAAATTAGTAATTCACTCAAAATATATAGGTCGTATTGCCTTATTAATAATCTGTTATGGATTATTAATAAATATAGTTGAAGGACCTTGGAAAGCAAAAATAAAAGAATTACATCCAAACACTATAGACTATGTTAACTTTATGGGCAGGTTTAATATTTGGATGGGGATATCATGCGTTACTTTCATGATAATAGGCAGTAATATTCTTAGAAGACTCGGTTGGCTCATTTCTGCATTATTAACTCCTATTATGTTGTCTATTACCGGCTTGATATTTTTTATCTTTATAATTTTTATTGAAGAAATAGGAGCATGTTTCGGTGATTTTAATCTTCTATATGCAGCGATTATTGTTGGAGCAATTCAGAACATACTGAGTAAATCGTCCAAATATTCATTATTCGATTCAACAAAAGAAATGACGTATATTCCTTTATCTTTAGAGCTTAGAACTAAGGGAAAAGCTGCAGTAGAGGTAATAGGTACTAAATTCGGTAAATCGCTTGGAGCATTTATACAGTCTTTGATATTTATTATTATTCCGACTGCTACCTTTGATTCTATTATAATATATTTATTAGTAACTTTTATAGTTATGATGAGTTTATGGATTTGGAACG
Source organism: Rickettsia aeschlimannii (assembly GCF_047973405.1). Classification (NCBI taxonomy): domain Bacteria; kingdom Pseudomonadati; phylum Pseudomonadota; class Alphaproteobacteria; order Rickettsiales; family Rickettsiaceae; genus Rickettsia; species Rickettsia aeschlimannii. The sequence goes on along the minus strand of NZ_JBFQGO010000006.1, from coordinate 17,688 downwards.
TTATAAAATTGAATAAGGAATATATAGAGCTGTGTAAGTAAACGTCATTGCGAGCGGGCATTGTTGCGTGGATACCACCCAGTCATTGCGAGCAGTCGTAGACTACGTGGCAATCTCACGAAACAATAACAAACTCCTGAGATTGCTTCGTCAAAATTTTCAATTTTTCCTTGCAATGATGAAAAAACTTATCCATACAACAACAGAAAATCACACTATAATACCGATTTAAAGATGAAAAAAATTCTTAAAATAATATTATTTATAACTATCTTTATTATACTCGCATATAGTGGGCTGTGGTTTACTATTATGTTCTCTTTATCACACTCTATAAATCAAAAATATGCCGGTACCAACCTTAATATACTTAATATAGAAGAGGCTTATAATAATCCTAATCAGCAATATCTTATTAAGTTTTCTAAAGTTCAGCCATATGGTTTTCCTTTCAAATTAGGTATTTCAGTAATTAATTGGCAAGAAGAGAGTATTAATAGAGCAACTGAATTTACCACACCGATAAATATCGGTTATGATTTACTTAAGCAGAAATTATTTATACATTTTTCCGGAGAAGCATTCGGAAAATTTAAGCCGGTTCAAAGAGGCTTTGGAGTAAGATTTTATAATGAGAACTGTATATTATCAACAAAAATACCGTTAAATTTTAAATTATTTGAAATAGTACGATTTAAAAAAGATTTATTTGAAGTTATAAATTTAATAGAAAATATTAAATTTACTTCCGGTAAAACAGAAATTTTTGACTTAGTCGATAATCAAAAATTATATGAAGAAGATCATACTATACTTACTATGTTATTTGACAAAAGTAAGTATTATACAAGTAAACAGGATTTCCTTGATAACATACCACAAAAATTAGAAATTTATTATGAAACCGAAATAGTACAAAGTAACCTTGAAGATAGAATAATACCTGCCGGCTTATTATTATATAGACCCGCTTGGAATAATAATTTCAAATTTTCCGGTAATTTCTTGATTAGTACTAGTAGTGTGTATTTTAAAGATATTGCTAAAGATTTAACAATTGAAGTTACTAATGCAAAAATCAATAGTAATAACTTTGAAAATAATATTAATTTATTATATAAAGGTAAGTTAAACGATTTCGGCAATAATAATATTGATCTTTTGGTAGATTCGCAATTTAAGCTAAAACCTGGTTTTATAATAGGTTCATTAGAACTTATAAAGAAATATTACGATAAGCAAACCTATTTATTTAAACTTTCTGATAACAAGCTATATAAAGATTTTAATAATGAACTAAGCTATATTTTAAATAATAATAAACAATATAATTTTAGTATTTTTGAAGATAGGGAATATAATTTTAATTTAAATATTAATTTAGTGACTGAATTAAACAAATTAACTAGAGCACAGATAAATGCTTTAAGTCTCTATTCAAACGCATCGGGATTTAATATAACAAATGAAACTATAGTAAATGCTCTTAAAGATTCTTACAGTAAAGGTACGATAGTAATTAATGATTACTCTAGAATAATAGATGTTTTAAGTGCATATATACACGGAGTAGGGGATTTTAAAAATTTTTCGGAAGAGAGTAAGGAAGTATACGGGAATGCTTTGAAATCATTTTTAAAAACTATTTCCGATCACCCGAATTCATCTAATTTAATTGATGCTAGCATTGAGTATATGTTTGATTTGTCCGATTTAAACAAAGCTAAAATAGGTAATATAGATGATATAAATAAACTTATACCTTTATATTATTTATCTTTATATCAAGCAGCAGTAAAAAAAGTGCAACCCGGTGAAAATGTAAAAGAAAAAATTATGGAGTTAATTCCTAATGTTAATCAAAAAATATTAGAGGAATGTATACTCGATGAACTTCGTTAATCATCATTGCGAGCGACTGAAAGGAGCGTGGCAATCTCAGGATTTTGGCACGAGATTGCTGCGTCAAAATTTTCAATTTCTTCTCGCAATGACGGGAAAATTTATAAAAATACCATGAATATTATAGTAAAAATACAGCAAGATTTAAAAGATGAAGTAACTAAGTTAAACAATTTAATAATTAGCTGTTTAAAAAGTGATGAAGAGTTAATAGAAAAGGTCGGTAAATATTTACTAGAAGCAGGAGGTAAAAGAATTCGTCCGCTTTTAACTATAATAACTGCTAAAATGTTTGATTATAAAGGCGATAATCATATAAAGCTTGCAAGTGCCGTTGAATTCATTCACACTGCCACATTGCTTCATGATGATGTGGTAGACGACAGCACTTTAAGAAGATTCAAACCTACGGCTAACGTTATTTGGGGAAGTAAAACAAGTATTTTAGTGGGTGATTTCCTCTTTAGTCAGTCTTTTAAGTTAATGGTAGCTTCCGACTCTATTAAAGCTATGAATGTTCTAGCTAAAGCTTCAGCAATTATTTCCGAAGGGGAGGTAGTACAGCTAGTGAAGTTAAATGAGCGACGTATTATAACTATAGACGAATATCAGCAAATAGTTAAATCTAAAACCGCCGAACTATTTGGAGCTGCTTGTGAAGTTGGAGCTATTATAACAGAGCAGGTAGACCATATTTCTAAAGATATGCAGGACTTTGGGAAATTACTCGGTACGATATTTCAGGTTATAGATGACTTGCTTGATTATTTGGGTAATGATAAACAGGTAGGCAAAAATATTGGCGATGATTTCTTAGAAGGAAAAGTTACGTTACCGCTGATTTTTTTATATAATAAGTTAGAGCAAGATAAGCAGCTTTGGCTCGAAAATATAATTAAATGTGATAAGCATACTAAAGATGACTTTGTAAAAATACATGACTTAATGGTAAAGCATGAAATTTACAATGAAACAGTTAATTATTTGAGTAACTTAGAAAATAAAGCAAGTAAGTTATTAAATAAAATTCCGGTTCAGAATATTTATAAAGACTATTTGTTTTCGATTATTAAATTTATTTTGGATCGCTCTTATTAATAGTTATTGCGTGAAGGCATTGTTGCGTCGATCAATTCTGCCCCTGTCCTCCGGTTTATTCACGGAATCCAGAGCAAATTTCTTGAGCCATGCAACAAGGTCTACGTTCGCTTGCAATATTTGCATTCGTAGCTCAGCTGGATAGAGCGTTGCCCTCCGAAGGCAAAGGTCGTTGGTTCAAATCCAATCGAATGCACCACCACTAAATTAACTTTTATTTTCCATAATATAGATTATAGAGCAATTACTTAATTCTTAAAATATAGTATTGCTATATGTTCAGGGATTGTAAAAATATTGAAAATTGACGAATGGCTGGGACGGGAGGATTCGAACCTCCGGATGACGATACCAAAAACCGTTGCCTTACCACTTGGCGACGTCCCAATATGTATAGACTTTATACCAATAAATAGCGGAAACGTCAATTACAATAATGATTGTAAAAATAAATTTATCTCATTATTAAGCCAATTCCTCGCTTGCGTGGATAATAAATCATAAATTTTAGCTCTAATTTTGTTATAATATTCCTTGATATAGTTTATTTCATCAATATTAAGTAGTTTCATATCAGTCAATTTACTAGCATAAGGCACTAGGCTTAAGGTCTCAAACTCAAGCCATCCATTATTTTCTTTTACATACATCAAATTCTCAATTCTAATACCATATTTTCCAGGAATATAAAAACCCGGTTCATTAGATAAGATCATACCTGCTTTAAGTATTGTTTTATTACGAAGATTTATACTTTGTGGTCCTTCGTGAACACTTAAGAAGCTCCCTACCCCATGCCCTGTACCGTGTGGATAATCTAGCATTTCTTGCCATAAATATTGCCGAGCGAGTATATCAAGATTAGCTCCTGCGATGATATTTTTTGGGAATTTGGCTTTAGCTAAAGCAATATGTCCTTTAAGTACTTGCGTATAACGCTTTTTCTGCTCATCTGTCGGCGTACCTATTACTATTGTTCTAGTTATATCGGTAGTAGCACCTTGATACTGACCGCCGGAATCTATCAGCAATATCCCATGCCCTTCAATTTTTTTAGCAGTTTTTTGGTCAGCTCTATAATGAATAATAGCACTATTTTCCTGAAATCCGCAAATAGCAGGAAAACTATCCGAAACATATCCCTCTTGTTTAGCTCGTTGCTCTGTAAGCTTTAAACCGAGTGAATACTCGGTCAATTTGTTATTCCCTATGTCATTCCCGCGAAGGCGGGAATCCATATTATGTTTTTCTGGATCCCCGTTTTCACGGGGATGACATTGAGAAAAATCAGCAAAAAATTCACATAAAGCTACTGCATCTTTAATATGCGAATCGATTGCATGCTTAATTTCTACATCGTTCTTACAAGCTTTAAGCATTAAGCATGGATCGGTAATTTTTTGTACTTTTTTATCAGCTACTAAGTCCATTATATGAACAGATGCTATAGTATCATCAATAAAAATATTAGACATCTTCCCAAACTTCACTTCTAGAGGTAATTTAGACATCGATCCGATACTCGCATCCTCACGTACGCTCGTGTACGCTGCGGTGCTGCATTTGGAAAGATGTTTATTCTCGCTATCTCTTAAAATATTTTCAAATTCTTCTTCCGGCAAAATCGTTATTTCAGGACGAGCATTAATAATTTCGGCATCGATTCTTGTAGGATTTATAAACAAATATAATTGTGTAGAAGTGAGTATAACTTTTGCAAACATTAAAGGCGTATAAGCAACGTCACTAGCCCGCAAATTTAGTAACCAACATATGGAGGAGCTATCGAGAATGACTAAGGCAGATTGCTCGGTGTCATTCCTGCAAAAGCGGGAATCCAAAAAAATTTCACGACATTTACTTATTTTATCAGTATGACTAACGCCCGCAAACTTAATATCATGCAAATAAACTTTAGAGTTTGGCTCTAGCGGCTGATTTTGCCAAATCTTATCAACTAAATTTCCATTAATCTTCTGAAAATTGAACTTTAAATTTGATATAGTGGGATAAGTAAATAATTCAGAATCGTATCCTATTTTTGCATCTTTACTAAACTTAGATATATCTTTTAAGTCAAAAAGCTTAAAAAGCTCTAAATCCAGCTCTTTATTTGCTTGCTCTAAATAACGTCCATCGGTAAAGAATAATGCTGTATCTTTATATATAATAGCTATACCGTTTGAACCAGTAAAACCTGTTATATATTCAAGTCTCTTTGCATAGCTTGGAACATATTCACTCATATATTTATCGTTAGACGGAATTATATAACCGTCTATATCATATTCTGTGAATAAATTTCTAAGCAGATTAATGCGAATTTTTGTCATGTTTATATCTCTTATGTCGTGCTCTTGCCCGCTTGGAGACTGAACCGTCATTGCGAAGAAATTACTTAAGTAATTGATGAAGCAATCCAGTTAAAAAATTCTGATTTACAGAATTTTTTTATTATTTTTTCTGGATTGCCACGCTCCTTGCAGTCGCTCGCAATAACGGCTCAGCATCCAGCTAGGCAACGCTCATAGACTGGAATGACATTTATACCATCCATAATACAAAGGAATACCAAAGATAGTAAAAGAACTAGCTATAATCAGAGTTTTAACAGGCGTTTCATAGATAACCCATGCACAAAAGATAATCGATATTATAGCTATAAGTAAATAATAATAAGAAAAATTTTTTTTTGAGCTAAAAATCACCTTTAAGAAAGCTAAGCTACAAATTAAATAGATGAATAAGAATGTTATTGCCGAAAAATCTATTATTTGTGTAATCTGTTTGGCAAAATTATCATTTACCGTAAAGACTAATAACGGCACAATGCCAAGGCAGCTTACAATAATTCCGTGAGTTGGAGCGTTATTGCTATTTTTCTTAGCAAAAAATTTCGGTAATAAACCGTCTTCTGCAAGCCCAAGAGCTATCTGTCCGCTAGTTAGCACCCAAGCATTAAGTGTACCTATACATATAATCGATGCTATAACCGTAATTACGCTTGACCATTTACCTCCGAATAATAATGAAGCGGCATCGGCATAAGGAGCTTTAGCACTAATAAGTTCAGAAGCAGGGATTAAGCCCATTATACCTATGCTATTAATAATATATAACACTGCTACGCAAAAAGTTCCAACTATTATGGCTCGTGGAATGGTTTTTGCTGGATCTTTTACCGCACCTGCCGTGGTAGTTGCACATTCTACGCCGATAAATCCCCAAAAAGTAAGAAGTGCAACTCTTCCCATAATGCTCGGAATGCTTAAATTCTCTACTTCCTCGGCAATAGTTATATTATCTATATTAAAATGTGATAAAGCACATAAACCTACTACAAGTAATGGAACAAATTTTAAGAGAGTTAAATAAAACTCTGCTTTTCCTACTACTTCAGGACCTTTTAAATTTAAAACCATAATAGCACCCAATAATATGATCTGTAATATTAAGTCTAAAATTGCTTGTGATTTAAAAAAAGGCGTTAGATAACCTATTGCCGAAATGACTACTATACTTGTACTGACAAAGGATATAACCCAGTAAGTCCAACCGGTGAAAAAAGCTATTTTATCCCCGAAATTTTCCCGTACATAAACGTGCGGACCTCCTGTTTTAGGAAATTTTGCACAAAGGGTAGAAAATACAAGTGCTATACTCATAGCACCGAATAATGAAAGTACCCAGCCCAAAATGCTGTATATACCGAACGGTGCTAAACTTAACGGCAATATAAAAACGCTAGTACCGATTTGACTGCCGGTTACTAAGGCAAAAACCGCCCAGAAACCTAATTTTTGTGACATATTAATCTAATTTAAAGAAACAGCTTTAAAATAGCTGAAATAATGATTTTTAGCAATAGTTAAAACTACTATAATTATTTTACTCTTGATTTCTAAACAAAAGATTGATATTTTTTAAGCTATCAAAAATAATCTTAGGAGTTAATATGCCACAAATCACACCGCTAAAGTTTATACAGCGAAATCAGGAGATGCTTTATCAAAAATTTCACAAAATTATGGTACTCCTGTTTATGGGTATTTAAACTAGGATGACGAGGATTTGCCTGTAGATATGCCAGTGTTTTTTACTGCTTTTAAACGTTTTTCTAATCCTTTATTATTTTCGAGTTCTTCCAAATCTTTACTAGCTTGAATAGTAAAAAGAATTTTAAAAGTCATCATCTAAATATTTACTGAAATCTTCTATAAATTTAACTTGCCCTTTACGGAATCTTTAATACCGTTATTTAATTGCGTTAAAGCCTTTTTGTGATTAAATAGCCAACTTTCTTTAAAGGTATTTTCGTATAGGGTTCTAAAATAATTTGTCCTTTTTTACTATTAACAATAACGTGAAAGCTACTTACTCCTTTAGCTAATTTACCAAGTGTTATTCTTCCTTTCGTATCCGGTTTTAATATACATGCTTGAGTCATACAAATTACTTTTTATATCATAGCTTATAGAATAATACATAGTGGGTAATTAACCAGGTGGGATTTGTAATCTCCCCTATCATGAATCCATCAATTGACCTAATATATCCGACTCATTACCTAAAAACAATTACCATTAGGGTTTTCATAGCATACAATTTCATTATCCTGAAACTTGTCTAAATGTCCGGTTGTGTTTGTATTATTAACATATTCATAATGCCCACTAGTATCTTTTCCTCCTACAATATGACTATTTTTCAAATTATATATTTTCATAGAAAAACAAAAGTATGAAAACATTTTTGTGAATATCTCTTGAAAAGTAGAGGCTGCTCTTAAATCAAAACCTATATTTTCTACCTTCTCTGCAATAATAGAGAAAGGGACGCCTTGATTATTAAATTTAAGATTTCCTCCAACAACGGCAATTTTTTTATCAGAATCCAAACTTTTAATATTACTGACATTTAAAACATATTCAGCAAATTCTAAACCATTAACTTTAATATTATAAACCGAATATTCGTACTCTGAATTATTTTGATTCCATGCTCATTTTATTAAATAATATAAACCGTTCTTGGTGAAATTTGGATAAGATTAAAAACATCCACAATGCCGAATCAGAAAAAAAGTTTGAAAACATCATATTACCCAAAAAGAAATCAATTCTTTTCTCTAGTTTTTTCGTAAGCTTTCAATATTAGGTGAAGGATAAGAGAATATTTTATTATAAACTTTTAAAACCTTTATTGATTTTAAAGTGTGACACGCTAAAAGATTTGCCACAGCCGCAATTAGCTTTTTCGTTGGGATTGGTGAAAGTGAATTGGGATTTGAATTTAGTCTCTAAATAGTCCATTTTAGAACCTAGAATATACATTAATGCCTTTGGGTCGATTAGTATCCGTACGCCCTTTTCTTCAACTACTTCATCGAATTGATTTTTACTATCGGCATATTCCACGTAATAAGTCTGACCGGCACAACCGCCTGACTTAACCCCTACCCTAATACCAAAGGTAGGCTTGGTGCGTTTTTCTATTAGCAATTTTACTTGCTTTGCAGCAGAATCGGTTAATGAAATAACATTTTTCATATTTTAAGAGTCTTTTTTGCTTTCTTTTTTCTGTTTGTAATCTGCTATAGCTGCTTTTATTGCATCTTCAGCAAGTAATGAGCAATGTAATTTTACCGGTGGAAGTGACAATTCTTTTGCTATTTCGGTATTTTTAATAGTCTCTGCATCTTCTACCGATCTTCCTTTAACCCACTCCGTTACTAAAGAACTTGAAGCAATCGCTGAACCGCAGCCGAATGTTTTAAATTTAGCATCTGTAATAATCCCGTCATCATCAACTGCGATTTGTAACTTCATAACGTCACCGCAAGCGGGAGCTCCAACTAGTCCTGTACCAACATTTTTATTTTCTTTATCAAGCGATCCAACATTACGAGGATTTTCATAATGATCTATCACTTTTTTGCTATAAGCCATTGTTATTCTCTAAAATTTGGTTTTGTATGTTATACTTGCGTGAATACCTGAGACGTCATTGCGAGGGAAAACTGCAAGTTTTGACGAAGCAATCTCAGGATATTTGACAAGATTGCCACGCAGCCTACGGCTGCTCGCAATGACGATATTCTCAATGTACAGCCCATTTAATCTTTTTCAAATCAATTCCCTCTTGCATCATTTCCCAAAGAGGACTTAATTCCCTTAGTTTATCGATTTTTGAGCATATTAAATTTACTGCGTAGTCAACTTCCTGCTCGGTAGTAAATCTACCTATGCTGAATCTAATTGCAGTATGGGCAAGCTCTTCACCGATTCCCATAGAACGTAAAACATATGATGGCTCTAAAGAGGCAGAAGTACAAGCAGAACCGGAGGAAACCGCTAAATCTTTAATGGCAAGGATAATTGATTCTCCTTCAACTCCGGCAAAGCTTAAATTTAAATTACCTTTATATCTTTGATTTTTATCGCCGTTTAAATAAACTTCTGAAATTCGCTTATGTATATTATTTAAAAATCTGTCGAATAAGTAATTTACGTGCTTAGTATCTTTTTCCATCTCACTATACGCTATTTCAGCAGCCATGCCAAGCCCTACGATTAAAGGAGTCGGTAGCGTACCTGAACGCATACCTCTCTCCTGCCCGCCACCGTTTATGAGCGGTGTAACACGCACACGAGGTTTTTTCCTTACATATAATGCCCCTATTCCTTTCGGACCGTAAATTTTATGCCCTGAGATACTGGCAAGATCAATATTAAACTCGTTAACATCAATTGGAATTTTACCAAAACCTTGAGCAATATCGGAATGAAAAAAAACGCCCTTTTCACGGCAAATTTTCCCGATTTCCTTTAAAGGCTGAACAACACCTATTTCATTATTAACCACCATAACTGAAACTAACATAGTCTGATCGGTAATGGCATTTTTTAGAGTTTCTAAATCGATTATTCCATTCGGCTTAATCGGTAAGTATGTGATTTTTATACCTTCTTGCTCTAAATGCCTGCAAGCATCAAGTACGCATTTATGTTCACTGACTACGGTAATAATATGATTCTTTTTATTGCTGTAAAATTTTGCTATTCCCTTTATTGCAAGGTTGTTAGACTCAGTTGCACCGGAAGTGAAAATAATTTCTTTAGTATCGGCTCCTATTAACTTTGCTACCATACTCCTTGCCTCTTCAACGGCGTTTTCTGCCTCCCAACCGAAAGAATGGCTGCGTGAATGAGGATTGCCGAACTTGGTAGTAAAATAAGGCAACATTGCCTCCATTACTCTTGGATCTATTGGAGTTGTCGCCTGATAATCCATATATATAGGTAAGGTTAAATTGTTTAATTGTGAGTTCATATGGTTAAATTAATTCATGTTTTGGTATAGTTTAAACAGTCATCGATGTCATTCCCGCGGAAGCGGGAATGACATATAAACGGAGCCGTGCAACAACGTCGCTTTTAGCTAGAAATGACATCGTAAATCGCCTCAAAAGCCTCTATAAAAGCCTCTATATCACTTACCGTATTAGTATGGCTTAAAGATATCCTAATCGAAGATTTTGCTTCTTCTTCCCCTACACCCATATTGGTTAATACATACGATTTAGATATTTTTCCCGATGAACAAGCAGAACCGGAACTTACGCAAATATTATGTAAATCAAACCCGATTAATTTCGCTTGTGCATCCGTATTTGGTATAGTAATTAAGGTAGTATTAGGCAACCTAGCTACGTTATTACTAACAATATTTACATTAGGATATTTTTTTAATTTTTTCTCTAAATTTTCTTGTAACTTTTTGATTTTTATATAATTTTCTGAGATATTGTCTGTCCTCAATGCAGAAGCTAAACCAAATCCTGCAATTGCTAAAACATTTTCAGTGCCTGAGCGTACTGATTTTTCCTGCCCTCCTCCTATAATCATTGGAGTAACTTGAAAATTAGAGCTAGAAATTAAAGCAGCACCACCCTGCCCCCCTCCTATTTTATGCCCTGAAATTGTAGCAAAATCTAATCCTAATGCTTTGATATTTATTGGTATTCTGCCAAAACCTTGCACTAAATCGCTATGAAATTTTGCCTCATATTTTTTAGTTATTTTACCTATCTCAGGTATATCTTGTAAAACTCCGCTCTCATTATTAGCCATTATTACGGAAACTAGTTTTTTACTAGTATTACTTTGAGCTAACAACTCTTCTAAATGTTCTAAATCAACTAGCCCTTGCGTATTAACTCTTATAACTTTAATATTTGGAGCGTAGTCTATATGGTTATAGATCGATAAATGTTCAATAGCTGAAATAAAAATATCGCCGTCATAAAAATTTTTCATTATTAAATTATTACCTTCAGTCCCTGATGAAGTAAAAGTAATACCATATTCTCTAGGTGATAAGGTTATACCAAGAGCCGCCGCTATTTGTGCGCGTGCCGTTTCTATGAGATTCTTAGCAAATCTACCTGAACTATGTGCTGATGAAGGGTTAAGCTCCTTGTCCATTAAACTTATTATGAATTCCTTAACTCTAGGGTCGATAAAAGTAGTAGCATTATGGTCTAAATATATCATATATTTAAATTTGAGTTTAAAGCATCTTTAATTGAGATATTTTCAAAATAATCTCTAATATGCTTACCAAAACCTTGCCATAATTTATGCGAATTACATTTTATTGTATCAGGCACGCAAGTTTTAACTGACTTCTTATAGCAGGTAGTCATTATAAAATTTTCGTTAACGGCGTCCATAATATCGGAAATTTTTATTTCTTCTAGGTTACCTATTAAAATATACACCCACCTTTCGATCCTCTAATAGCCTTAACTAGATCAGCGTTTTTAAGTTTAGAAAATATCTGCTCTAAATAGTTAAGCGATATATTTTGTTTTACGGACATTTCATTCAAAGTGACCGGTTCGGCACTTGATTTTGAAGCCATTTCAAGTATTGCCATTACGGCATATCTTCCTTTCGTCGTCAGCATCATATAACCAACCTATTAAAACTTAAAATTGTTTTATATCTACAATACCCAAGTAATTTAGTCAAGTATATAATTATATTATTTAATAAAAAATTAGCTTGTTAATATAAACTAAAATTTAATTGTGTAGAAACACTAGTAGAAGTAAAAAAGAAAGAGAGAATATTATAAATAAGTGATTAACCTAACATTACATAGGAACGTTGTTGCATGGTGCAAAAAATACCTTCGATGTCATTCCTAGCTAGAAGCGGGAATCCAAAATTGCTTTGTCATTACCCCGCAAGCTTGTAGCGGGACCCAAAATATTAGTACTTTAAATTATTTTTATGGTCCCAGTGATCAAGAGAACTGGGTGACATAGTGGGTTTTACCAATCCATGCAACAATGCTGGAGTATGAAATTTAGCTGGATTCCTGCTTTCGTAGGAATGACATTTAATTATAAATAGTTAATTATTTTATTATCCACGCCCTCTGTTTGTTGTTCTATTTCTAGCTTTAGGTTTTGAAGAAGCAACAATATTTTTTAAATTAGCTTGATAATTTTTATTCTTTCCTCTCTTAGATGAGTCTTAGCATTTTTTCCGAAACCTACTTTGGTTTCCATATTTTTTACAAAATCAGTAACAAGTATTCGTGAATACCCTTGAATATCAATTTGACAATTTTTATCTAAAGCACCGGGCATAGTTTCTTGTATTTTTTTACAGCACGGTATAATATCTAAAGCTTCAGATTGATAATGACCGCTATTATTACGAAGGTAATCAATTTTTCCCCTATCATTTTATACCTATAACTCCTGCTGCTTCCGCAGGCTTTCCACTTAAAAATGAACCGTGAACAAGATTTCTAGTATTTGGCAAATATTGATTTTTATGAGTACCCATATAAATTGTTCCATCCTCTCCCATTACAAATGCTTGAACATTATTCATGCTTTTACTTTCTTTACCGATAGTAGAAGCTACTTTACCGTTAGCATCAAGTAATCTTTGAGAGGAGGTATCATGGAATAATTGGTGATTTTTTTCCTCTGGTCCCATACGTAATATTTCAAATTCATACCCATCCCATATTTGTTTACCTTGAGCTATTTCGTGAAGATGATGTTCTTTCTGCAAGTTTTGGATTTGGATGAACTACTTTAACTCTTACAGAATCTACTATAGCATCGTTTAATTTTCCTAACTCATGTTCCGGTATTAAAATATGCTTAAATTTCTTTATTAATCTATTCCAATTATCTCTAGCTCTAGTTTGGGGATCTCTAAAAGGTGTATCAATATTTCTTCCGGCATCTCCAACTAGATAAACTTTATTATCTTTTTGGACTCAGTTATCTTTGTATAAAGGCGCTCCTTCTTGATTTATAAGTGGACCTTTTCTTTCAATAGCAGCTAATTGACCATCCTTATAAAGAATAATTTTTTCATTACTTAGTCCAAACTTTGAATTAATTTGTATTTTACCCTGATGATTTAAATTACCAATACCGATACCGTCAATATCTGCAATTTGAATATCTCTATTTTTATCAACAAATTTTCTAATTTCTTCAGAATTATTAATAAATTGACCGTTATCCTTTAATATTCCTTGTATATCGCTGGTAGTATAAGTAAATTCTTCTTTGATTGTTTTTGTGTCCTTTATAAGACCTACTGCAGCGAAAATTTGTTGAAAGAAATTTAGATTTCTCTTTACTTCAACGTTTTTTACTCCAATAGCTTCTCGTTCATGAATTACCAATTGATCCAACTTTAAGTAACCGCCTTTATCATAAATATTAATTACTCTTCCTCTTATAAGGTCTAATTCTGTTGCTTCCTTATCTTGTGAAAATTCCTTAACTGGTGGCTCTTCTGCAAACCTTACTTTCTTTTTTTCCTTACCCATTTAAATTACCTAAATTTATAAATAACTTTAGGCTTCATTTTAACAATAAAAACTTTTATTTTTTTAATAATAGGTTGTTTTTTAGTAAATTGAGGATTTAAAATCACATATTATATGATAACTGATTTTTCTTATATATAGTGCGATAGGTTCTTGTTAATTTGCCAAATAGCGACAAATACTAAACAAGTTGTAAACATTTGTAGTAGCTGTAATAATATGCTTAATTCCGGTATTAATATAATAATAACCGGTTGTAATATTATCGGGACTCCGCTTGAAAACATTACTAGCCTTATAGAAGTTTGTATTGAAGTTTTAGTAGTAAGTAAATTAGCTAAGCTATATACTAACAAAACTATAATACTTCTCTCTAATAAGAATGTTACAAACCAAAATAATATAATAGCCGGCATACCGAAATAAATAAATAAATTTGGTGCATATAATAAATTATCGGCAAAATATTTTTTTATTATTTCAGGAGTTAAAATTACTTCATTTTGCTTGAATATCTCAGAATAGTTAACAGTACTTGGGAAATTTTTCTTAGTATTAGCTACAATTAAATTTATCTTCAGCTTATTCTCTTCAAGTACAAACGGTATTTTGCTTTTTTCTTTGTTAGAAACTTGATTTTTTGTATCAATGACGACTATTTTATTGTTATTCTTGCTATATAAATATATAGGCTCTACTTCTTCAACTGAAATGTTTGAATTATTATATTTAATTTCTGGTAATTGATTGATAATATATTCAATGTTGGCTGTAACTTTTGATGATGATTGTATTCCGTTAAAATAATCTTTTAAAGTTATTATGTAATTTAATATAAAAATACAATAAATTATTGATGGGATAAAAGATAAGGTAAATACATATCTTATTCCGTACCCTTGATAGTTTTTATATACGTCTTTATAAAACTCTATAGAGCTAATTGATAAACGTAATTGACGGAGTAATGTATTTAATCCTCCTAATATAAATGATAATAAATACATGTATAAGTAATTTATTTAAGTTTTTCAACCTCTTCATTCTTTAATCCGGTTGAGGTAGCTATTAAATCAGTTTTTACACCGGCTTTGATTAAATTTTTGGCTATATTATATTGTGATTTAAGTATTTTTTCTATTTCTATTATATCATTTTGATCAAGTTTGGTCAAAATGTAGAATAAAATTAACTCTATATAATCAATCCCTATATTAACCTCAGCAAATATAGGTAAAAAGTCCGCTACTTTTCTTACCATCTCTTTAACAAATCTCGTGTATGAATGTGCTTCATAAAAAATTATAAAATTCCGGACCAAGTATTTTCTGTCAATTTTTCATCAGGAATTTCATGAACATTAATTAGCTGATAATCATTAATCCAGTTAGCTTTTACTAATTCACTATTTTCAAATAATTCTCATAAATTTAAAGGAGCAGTATATTTTTGTATACCATTATAAAACACTAACGGATATATGAAAGGAAATTTTGTATTTTTAGTACTTTCTATGATATTCAGCAATATTTAACATATACCTAAATAACCGAAAAGCCATATAATCAAATAGTGTGTGACACGAGGTTGTATCAAAGAGTTGCTTCCACTAGGCAACCATCTATGTCACTAGATGAAACCTAAGAGTATGAATAAAGAGACTCAAAATGAAATATTTACCGATTGTAAGACATGTGAAAGTTAAAAAGGATACTACAATATATGATCCGGCATATAAGAAATATTTTGAAAAGCGTGAGTCGACTCAAAAGAAACTCATCACATGTGCATTAGGTTCATAATAAAACGCTCCATTGAATGGGAGTAAGGTGACACACAAAATAGCTGAGTCTAACAAGGTTTGAGCTGTGTGCGTGGAAACCAGCATACACGATTCTTAGAAGAGTGGCAATTGCTGCTTATCTGATTTTACATTTATTAGGTGTCAGAAGAGATTAACATTAGAGAATATTACTATTTTCACCCTTTTCATCCTGCACGTAAAAATCGTTTTTTTCATTCAATATATCATCACGGTTTGTATATAAAGATTCAATAAATAAAATAGAGTCCTTTTTAAAGCTAGTTGCACAGCTATATTGTCCTTATCATGTCTTTCTATAGCTTTAGGAAGACCAAATTCTTTAACTACATTACCTAATTCTTTTATATTAGCTCGAAATTTAGTGGAATAAGAATTTGATATAGGTGTTTTTGAGAGATTTATTATTTCGTTTCTACGTTCTTGTGTTTTAATGATAGCTATTTTCTTTAAGTTATCGTCTAAATCTTCCATTCCAATTTTATTGCGAATAATATCGTTTATACTAATTACTTTATTTCCATGCTTTCTCTCATGCCTTGCTGCTACTTATTATAATGCAAGCCAAATCTGTTAATAATATCTATTAAGAAACTTTGCGTTATTAAATCTATACCTTTTGCTAATATTTTTATTATACCCTCTCTTTCTTATTAATATTATTTTTAAATATTTTAGTTTCAGCAATACAGCAAACATTTATGATATTTTTTATATTCCAATAAAATGCATTACAGTAATCGTATAATAATGGGCTTTCTTGTGCTAAACTTTCAATTTCTCTAAAGATTTCTGCTTTTTGTATTGTTCCACTAGCTTTTAGTGTTTTATTGTGGCTATCTATCTTAATTTTATAGGCATCTAGTAATTTTAAATTACTGGTTTTCAACCTTATTTTTGCACCTTGAATTACTTCACTTGCAAACTTCAGCTTACTACTTGTTTAAATATCTGTTTTTCTTCTTCAGACTTAAGCTTTTCATTCTTAATAAAGCAATCACATTGTTCTTGGGCTGCTAATTCGTTTAATAGTTACCCTCTTAGTTCTGTGTTAATTTCTGCTGGATAAATAGTGGCTATTTTCTTTTATTTTTGGTAATTCGTTAAAATTTGTAGTAAACCATTCTATATACTTCAAGGATTTTTACTTTTCTTATATTCTTCAGTGATATGGTCGGTTATTTTGTGTAGGATGTTGTTTGCCTTTGTGTGTAAATCTTTATCAAATTGGAATGCTTCAATTTTAATTAAAGTAAATTATTTTTAATAATTCATTAAATTGTTTATGACCTCCTTTATTAACTAACATTACTTTTAATATTTTAATTAAATTCCAAGCAGCTTCATACTATAGTCAGAATTACTAAATAGATTTTTATTTTAGATGCGTCATGTGATACATTGTGGTTTATTTGTATTATCCAACCTAGGATTTTGGCGATTGTGAATTCAATATAATTACTAGGGTTATTAAGTAGTGTATTCAATATTTTAATATGTATGTCTCTTGGGCTAAACTAGGATTTATACGTACTGTTTCAGTTAAGCTCCAAATAACTACAATTTTGACTTTGTTGCTGGAATCGTTTAATACTTCTTTCAATATACTAAATATTGCTAATGTTAAACTTGGTACAATATTATTAAATCTAAGCTTAAAACAGCCGTAGCCTTAATATAAATATTAGAATCATTTAGTAGATCTTGCAATGTATTTAAAGCTTCTTGTTCATGCATTACACTTAGCATTTCAGTTAAGCTTCGAGTAGCTTGATATAAAATTTCATTATTAGGGTTACCAAATAGTTATTCTGATTTTAAACATTGCACAGTATCAAATTTGACATAATTAGCATTACGGATTAGTGTTTTCAATATGTTCAATGCTTCTTTTACTAAACTAGGCTTTGCTTTTACTATTTCAACTAAAACTGAAACTATAGGATCATTAAATAATTCTTGCAGTGCATTAAATGCCTTGGGTGCTATATTAG